>JAUIHG010000018.1 GCA_030432405.1 Bacteroidia bacterium
CGAACCGTCTGAGATCTCTACCGTATCAATGCCATTCTTGAGGCAGAATTCTTTGTACTCCTTCACCATACCTCGGATGAGATATGCCTCGAATAGCGTTCCTCCGAGATAGACCTTACAACCGGCCTCTTGATAGAGCTTGATCTTGTCCGTGAGATTCTGGGCGACATAGGATGTCCCAAATCCGAATTTGACAATGTCCACCAGCTCTCCACTGGCAGAGATCATGTCCTGTGCCTCTCTCAAGCTCAGGCCTTTGTCCATGACCATGGTCAGGCCGAAACGGCGTGGCTTGAACGTGCGGTCCGGAATGTCCGCCAGGGAAATCAGGTTGCGCATGGGAAAGGGGGCTTTAGCGGTTGTACTGATCGATCAGGTCCAGCACCAGGGGGTCTTTTTCCAGATCGGGGAACAACTCAAAGAGCACCGGATGGGAGGCGGCGTCCAGGTCCATGGCCCGCTCCAGGCTGCGAACGCCTTCCCGGCGATCGCCCGACCCGAGCAGACAGGCTCCGTGAAGGTAGAACAGCAGGGCCATATCGCCACAATGTGCCATAGCTTCCTCTGCGGCCTGGGCGGCCGCTTTCCGGTCTCCGGTATCGTACAACAAGCGGCTGTACCGTACCCAATGGGCTACATAGTCCGGCCTCAGCCGAAGCGCTTCGCGGTAGCTGAGCAGGGCGCGCTGGTCGTCGTCCAGTTTTTGATAGAGGCGGCCCAGTTCGATGCGGTATTCGGCGTTTTCCGGCGCCATGTCGGCCGCTTTGCGGAAATGCCGAAGCGCCATGTCCGACTGGTTTTCGGCCAGGTAGGTGCAGCCGATGCGGTATTGGGCCTCGTCGTTGTAGGGATCGGCCTGGATGGCCTTGCGGTAATGGTGCCGGGCGCCGGCCAGCTCGCCGAGCTGTTCGCGGCACAGGCCGATGCGGAAGAACACCGCATCATCGGGTTCTTCGCGGTCCACCGCCTGCAGGAAAGCCTCGATGGCCTCCCGGTATTGGCCCAGGCGGAACCAGGCCTCGCCGAGGTCCCGGTAAACCGGGCCAAAATGCTCGTCGATGGCCTGCACAAAGCCGTAGGCGTCGATGGCCTTTTCGTACAGCCCCATGCCCGTGTAGGCTTTGCCCAGCGTGTACCAGGCCATGTGGGCATAGGGGTTGTGGTCGATCAGGCCCTGGCAGAGGGCGATGCCTTCTTCGTACTTCTCGGCGATGTCCACGCAATAGGCCAGCTTTTGCAAGGCATCCTCCGAGTGGATGTTGTGTTCCAGGGCCTGGCGCAGGCTGTCGAACATGCGGTCAAAGTCGGCCAGGTCGCCGTACACCTCCGCCATTTCGACCAGAATCTGGTCGTGGTCTTCGGCGTCGGCACGCATCAGGGCTTCTTCCAGGCAGCCCAAAGCTTCGCGGAACTCCTCCTTCTGCACATGCAGGTCTGCACGCAGGTAATAGATTTCGACTTCGGAGGGATCGAAAGCAGCGGCCTGCTCGGTGCTGGCCCAGGCCTCTTCGAAGCGGCGCATCTCGAACAAAACGTCCGCATGACGGACGTAGAACAGGGCATTGTAGGGATTGAGCTCCAGGGCGTATTCCGCGGCCTGCAGGGCCAGGTCAAGGCGGTGGTGGTCCTGGTAGTGCTCAATAATGCGCTCGAGATCGTCTTCCTCAAAAAAGGCCGAGGCTTGCTCGGCAATGGCCCGTTCAAAACGGGAGACGAGCTCCCGGATTTCCCGGCCTTCTTGTTCCCAGGCTTCCCCTTTGAACATAGACGCGCGAAGTTACGCCGTTTGGTTAGTGCTTGGAAGCTAGGGCTTTTCCCGCCGCTGTTCCAGTGGAATTTCCACAAGGTGTGGACAGTGGTGTGGCGGGCTCTGTACGGGCCAGCACACCTCGATGGGTGCATCAAAGGCCGTGCCATGCCTTCGCCGGCGGGCCGGCGAAAGCAACCCCCCGTGCTGTAGGGGGATACACGCCGCCTTCCGCGACCTTTCCACAGCAGGCAATTCGGTGCCCTGAAGCACCAAAAACAGGGGGCAAGGGCGCTACCTTTGCGCCATGGAAACCACTGCTTTGCGCCTCGATTTTATCCAAGCCCTCGGCCTGGACGAACAGAATGCCGGCACCTCGACCGGCTCCCAATGGATCAACACCGGTGGCGAGGCCATCGAGTCTTTTTCGCCCGTCAACGGGCACAGCATTGGCGTGGTGGAAAGCACCACCGCCGAAGCCTACGACCAGGTGGTTCAGCAAGCCCAGAAGGGCTTTGAGCAATGGCGTTCCTGGCCCGCGCCCAAGCGCGGGGAAGTGGTGCGCCAGATTGGCGAAGAACTGCGCCGGCTCAAGGAGCCCCTCGGCAAGCTGGTGAGCTTCGAGATGGGCAAAAGCCTGCAGGAAGGCCTGGGAGAGGTCCAGGAGATGATCGACATCTGCGACTTTGCCGTGGGCCTGTCGCGTCAGCTGTACGGCCTGAGCATGCATTCCGAACGTCCCGGCCACCGCATGTACGAACAATACCACCCGCTGGGCGTGGTGGGCATCATCAGCGCCTTCAATTTCCCGGTGGCCGTCTGGTCCTGGAACAGCATGCTGGCCTGGGTTTGCGGCGATGCCTGCATCTGGAAACCGTCTGAAAAAACCCCGCTCACTGCGGTGGCCTGCCAGAAGATCACCCAGCGCGTGTTTGAGGCCAACGACGTGCCGGAAGGCGTATCCTGCCTGGTCAATGGCGACTTCCGGATTGGCGAACTGCTGAGCCACGATGGCCGCCTGCCCCTGATTTCGGCCACAGGCTCCACCCGCATGGGCAAACAGGTTGGCGCAGCCGTGGGCGCCCGTTTGGGCCGCTCCCTGTTGGAACTGGGCGGCAACAACGCCATCATTGTCTCCGAGAAAGCCGATCTGGAAATGACCATCATCGGCGCCGTATTCGGTGCTGTGGGTACGGCCGGTCAGCGCTGCACCTCCACCCGCCGGCTGATCGTGCACGACAGCATCTACGATACGGTGACCGAGAAGCTGGCCAGTGCTTACAAGCAACTGCGCATCGGCGACCCGCTGGACCAGGACAACCACGTTGGCCCGCTGATCGACCATGCTGCCGTGGAACAGTACAATAAGGCCATCGACGCGGTGAAGGAGGCCGGCGGCCGCTTCATCGTCGAAGGCGGTGTACTGGAAGGTTCGGGCTACGAAAGCGGCTGCTACGTCAAGCCCTGCATTGCTGAGGTCAAAAACGACTGGCCCATCGTACAGCACGAAACCTTTGCGCCCATCCTTTATGTGATGCGCTACAGCGAGATCGAAGACGCCATTGCCATGCAGAATGGCGTGCCCCAGGGGCTGAGCTCGGCCATCATGACCTCGGACCTGCGCGAAGCCGAGCGCTTCCTCTCCGTGGCTGGTTCGGACTGCGGCATCGCCAACGTCAACATCGGCACTTCGGGTGCGGAAATCGGAGGCGCCTTTGGTGGCGAAAAGGAAACCGGCGGAGGCCGCGAGTCCGGTTCCGATGCCTGGAAGGCCTACATGCGCCGCCAGACCAACACGATCAATTACACCACGGAGCTGCCCCTGGCCCAGGGCATCAGCTTCGATTTCTGAGCGGAGCCGTAGCAGCGCCTTGCGCTCAAGGCTTCGTGAGCCGACAACCGCTCTCCCACGTTTGGAGCGGCGCTTTGCCGATGCCAAACCAAAGGACAACCACCAACGAACCCGCAGGGCAGACGCCTTTGCGGGTTCGTTTTGATACGCCCATGGACCGCGAGATGGCCTGGGCCTGGGGGCTGTTTGCGCGGGATGCAGGGTTGACCTGGCGGGTCTTCGCCTCCGGCGAACACGGCACCCCGGATCTACTGGTCTCCGAAGATCCCGGTGCTGAACTGCCGCTATCCCCGGCACTGCGGAAAGCCTGGCAAGCCGGAACCCTGCAGGACGGCTCGGCCGACCCGGAAAGCCTTTTCCCCGATCACGGATTTCTGCACCTGCCGGGTGGGGTTGACGATGTGCTGGGCACGGCCTTTTACCGCGTCAATGGTTTGCAGGAATTCGGCAGCAGCGCTGAAGGGGGGCGTCTGCATGGGCAGCTGGACCGCTACGGACGTTTCCCTTTTCAATCCAGTCTGGAATTCCGGCTCGGCCTGACGGCCGAAGGACCGGTACCCTTCCTTCCCGATGCCATGGGGCAGGCATTCCGGGCTTTGCACACCCGGCTGTTTGCAGACCGCGCATGGCCATTGCCGCCGCCGGTTTGGTTTGTCAGCCATGATGTGGACCGGGTATACCACGGGTGGAAGGAGGACGGCAAACTGGCCCTGCGCCAGGGCCGTTTGGACCGTTTTGTCCGACTGGCTGGCAAACGCACCGCAGGCCTGCCCGACGAGCTCGATTTGGCCACCATCCAGGGCCGCAACCGGAGCATGGGCATACCCGGCTCCTGGTTTGTGCTGCCGAATCAGGCGTTGCCAGGCGTTGACCCGCCGGATGCCGATTATGCCTGGACCGATCCGCGCTTCCAACGTGCGCTCGAGGCGCTGCGCAAAGGCTGTGGTCCCGGCTCCGCCACGCAGCACATCGGATTGCATGCCCCGGTCCATCTGGACCTGGAGGAAGCCGTGCAGCGTTACCGCTCCGTTTTTGGCCAGCCTCCCTTGGCCAACCGCCACCATTTCCTCCATTTCCGGCTGCCCGAGCATTACCGTGCGCTGGACCGCACCGGCATCCGCCTGGACTCCAGCCTGGCATATCCCGAATGCCCGGGCTTCCGCAATGGCTATGCCCGGCCCTTCCACCCCTTTGACCTCGAGCGCCGCAGGCCCCTGCAGCTGTTGGAAGTGCCGTTTGCCTGGATGGACACCACCTTCAAGCATTACCTCCAGGTGGAGGCCGGGACTGCTTTCGCCTCCGGCGAATCCCTACTGGAACACGTTCAGGCCACCGGCGGTGTGCTGGGCATGCTGCTCCATAACGACTACCTCAGCGGTCAGGCGGGGCAGGTGTACCGGCCGGTTCTGGAGGGCTTCGCCCGAAGGGCAAAAGACCTGGACTTTGCGTTTTTGGGCTTTGAAGGCCTGCTGGAACGCTACGCCGAAGGGTGGGGCAACACCGATTGACACCGGCAGGCGGGCAGGCTACCGCGTCACAAGCGCCGCATAACGTTTGCCTCCCATACGAGGAGTGGCGCCCACTTTGCGGTATGCGTATAGCCCGAGCTGTACATTTTTCCTGCGCAACAACGCATGGCCCAAGCCATGCCAACTGGCCTGTCAGGGCTGCTGTTGCTCAAACCGGGCAAGGAAGTCTGGGTTTAGGCCTGTTGCTGGGTTTGCTGCTGGCCAGTGCCGCGGCGATGGGCCAGGCCACGGATGGGCTGGGGTTCCTCGGGCAGCGGGGGGACACGCTCTGGTACGCCGTGCCGATCCACGCGTCGGTCATGGTGTCCGATGCGGCGCCGGATCGGGCCTATTCGGCCGAAGGCCAATGGCAACTCAGTGCCTGGGAACGCGCCGGATTGGCATGGCGGCAACGTGTGCTGTTCGTGCCGGCATATGCCAATCTGCCTGAAGCAGAAGCCCTGCTGCACGCCACGCTGGAGGTGCATGCGCTCAACGGTTCGGCGGTGCAGGGTACCGTGCCCGCGCCGGCAGGTGACAACCGCAGCACCCTTCAGCGCCTGGAGACGTCTTGGAGCCCGGGCAGCATCAGTTGGAACAGCCAGCCGCAAGGACTGCCGGAGCATGCGGTTTTCCTGCAGCCTTGGTTGCCGGAAGCATCCGGGCGGCACATCGATTGCACGGCATTGATCCAGATGGATTTGGCGGCATGGCAAAGTGCGGCCGCGGCAAACGGCTTTGTGCTGCAACTGCAAAGCGAAACGCCCCAGCGCAGCCTGGCCCTGGCCGGGGACCAGCATCCGGAACAGGATATGCGGCCCCGCCTCCTGCTGGCCTTCCGCGCGGATGCAGGACCGGGAACCGCTTACGGACATCCCGGGCCCGAAGCGGCCATCGCCTGCGGCGAACAGGGCTTTACGCTGATGCTCCATCGACCCGGTGCCTACGCCTGGACGGTCCACAACACCGCCGGACAGGTGCTGGAACACATACGGATCAACAGCCAGGGCCAGGAAGTGTTTCGTGGTTCAGGGCTACCGACGCCCTTCAGCATTCAGAAATCCATACTGGCCCTTGGTCAGTTGCGTGCGTTGGACGGCACATTCGCTCAAAGCCTTCAATGTGTCTTCCAATGAACGCAGCGCACGCTCGGGCTGTTTCAACCGCATTCCCCACTACCAAACTGGGTCAAAAGCTGCGCATTCGTACCGAATCATAACCTATAGTGATCTTCATTTATTGAAAGTTTGTTAGATTGCCAAAGTGAATTATGCATGTTTCGCTTGATGTGTAAACACGGAGCTGGGATTTCCTGTTTGTCTATACCATCGGATATGGCACAACACAGGGAAATCCAACGACAAGCTCCATTTGGTTCAACCCACCCAATCCGAAAACGTCTTACAACCGTTTATACTGTGACGATCCCTTTTTAACCGAGTCTTTACAAGTGCACGTTCCCTAAAGTTTGGCTTGTGGGTAGTGCTTGAAAGACATCCACATCAAGCCACCGGCTTGATGAAAAATCCGCTGACACGATGAAGCATTTGAACACAAATCCGAGCATGTCCCTATTCAGGAACACGGTGCTTTCTTGGAAGAAATGCGCCCTTTTGCCCGTGTTTGTGCTCGGCTGGGTCTTTTCCCTGCATGGGCAGGACGACGTGGAGTGGACCATGCCGCTTGGACCCAATGCGGCGGTACGGAGTTTGTTTCCAGATGTACCGCTGGCCAACTCCAGCAATTTTTATGCGCGTGCCTTCACAAATTCAGAAGACACCATTCTTACCCGTTGCCTGATGCAAGCCGACCTAAGCGGCTTAAACCCGGATTGGGTCATCCAAAGGGCCAGCTTGAACCTTTACGCCAATCCGGAAAGCAGCTATCCCATCAATGAGGGTTTCAACCAGTCCTGGCTGGAGCGTATTGTCGAGCCATGGGACCACACCTCCGTGACGTGGGACAACCAACCGGCCACAACACCGGTCAATCGGGTAGCCATCCCTCAGAGTTGGGATCCGGGAGACGACTTGCTCGGGTTGGATGTAACCGACTTGGTGAAGGACATGCAAGACAATCCCTCCGGTTCGTATGGGCTGATGATTCGTTTGGATGTAGAAGATGTTTTCAGAAGCCGGCTGTTTGCCTCTCCGAGCCACCCGAACATCGGGCTGCGGCCACAACTGGTAGTGGAGTACCGACTTGCCTCGGATACCGGCAGCACCACAGGTCTTGGCCAGACAGGCCTGGAGTTGGCCGTACAAGTCAGCCCGAATCCCGCCTCGCATCAGACCGTACTCAGCGCTGACCTTCCTTATGCCGGAGCCTGGGACATTGGCATTTACAGCCTGGAAGGACGGCTGTTGCATCGGCAGACAGTCCAGGCCGCCCAAGGATCGTTTCAGCAGCCCCTGGACCTCAGTGGCTTCGCAGACACGGGCATGCTGCTGGTACAACTGCAATACCAAGCGCCTGCCGGCGAAGCACAACGCGCCTACGCCGTCCGCCGTTTGATGCGCAGCACACCCTGACGCCTGGGCCCAGCCAATGCGCAGGTTGCGGCGGTAACGATTGCTGAACACGCCTGCTTTATCCAGTTGATAGACTGCCGCTCAAGCGGGATTAGGTATTGCGTGCATGGTGCACCCCTGCGTATTGCACCTTACCTGCTTAAAAAGCGCTTCTGCGCCTGGCGCAACGCCGCCTCCAGCTCAGGTGCCCAACCGGCTTTGAGCACAGGCAGCGCATAAGCCGCACCCACAAAAAGTGCTGCTGCTGCTGCGCTTCCCCATGTGGACCAGAATCCCCAGCCCTGCGTCTGTAATTGAGCGCTTAACCAAGCTGTAGCATAATAAAGCCCAACAGCTAAGAGGGCTGTCAGGGCTACGATGGCAATATGCCTTTTACCGTATGGCCAAAGTTTGAAGCGCCATTGCACGAAGGCCATGCGCATGGCGTTGATGACCACGATGGTAGCTGCGGTGGCAACGGCCGCTCCTTGGATGCCGTACCGAGGAATCAGCAACGCGTTGCCCAAAACGGCCAATCCGGCCATGACCACATTGAAGCCGAACACCCAATAGTGGTAGCGCGAGGTCATCAAAATGACCCCCACCAAGGCGGTTCCCATATCCACAATACGGCCTGCACCCAAAATGAGGAACACCGTCAAAGCGCCCGCATAACTTGAAGGAATGATGCTGAACAAGGCCGGTGCAGCAGCAATAATCAGCAGATACATGCCGCAGGTTACCACGAGGTTGTTTCCGGTAACCTGAGAAAACAGTTTGGCCATAGACTGCATGTCTCCACTTTTCCAATGGTTGGCCACAAGGGGTGCCGACACACGCACAATGGACCTGCCCGGTGCCATCACCAAGCTGGCCAAATAGCCGCCCGTCAAGTAAACGGCAACGGCATCAAGGCCCACCAGATCCCCAAGCATGATGGAGTCAATGCTGGTGTAAAAACGCGACGCAAAAGCCGATAACATGGTCAATACGCCATAACCCAGCAGCTTCTGCAAGGCCTGAGGCTCAAAAAAGTGGCGCTTCGGTCGAAGCCGCAATTCACCTATCATCCATAGCCAGCCAAACAGCAAAACGGCGGTGGCGCAATTCACGGCAGTGAACACCTGGTAGAATCCCTCAGCATCCAGCCAACCCAGGATATAGGCGGAAACGCTGGCGCTTACCCCCAACCGGAGAACGACTTCCTGGATCATGGTCGGCGCTACGGTCCTCAGGCGGGACTTGGAATACGCCTCAAGCAGTACAAAGGTGAGGTTGAAGGCCAACAGCGGAAACAGCAGCTGGAAATACTCCACAAACAGTGGTGAGCGTGCCGCATAGCGCGCTTTGATAGGGTCGCCAAAAAGCACGAGGGCTACCGAAACCAGCGCCATTCCTACGGCCACCAGACTGAACATGCCAAACAGAAAGCCGCCGTGGTCGCGGTCGCGGTCCCGGTAAAAGGGAAAAAAGCGCAACACCGTATTGGTGCCGCCCAGGGCGGCGAACTGCACCAACAAGGCACTGACCTGCACCAGCAGCTTGATCAATCCGACCTGCTCCTCTTCCAAAAAGTTCCGCAGCAGCAAAAACTCATTGACAAACCCGATGCCGATGCCCGCAAAGAGGATCAGGGTATTGCGGCTGCCTTGTCGGGTTACGATGCCCATATAAGGGGGTGTGGAGCGGGTGGGGCGTTGTTTTTCGCCCGCCGGGCGAAGATAGTCCGGGACCCGGCCTTGAATGGATGTACCCGTGGGCTCCGGCCTGCCCGGAACTTTTTGAGCACCATCACGTATGTGAAGAATCGATAAATTGTAACGGCAACCCGGGGTGCCTTGGGCTTTGGAAGATTCCCCTATCGAACCCCTAACTTTCCGGCGCCTTAGGGGGCCGTCTCCGACTTAAAACGATTGCTTCGATGATCCTTGATCCCAGCATTCAACGCGTGCTGTTGTTGGCCCCCCATCCGGACGATGGAGAGTTCGGCTGTGGAGCCACACTCAAGCGGCTGGTAGATCACGGCGTGGAGGTGTGGTACGCGGCCTTTTCGCCTTGTGTGGCTTCGCTTCCCGAGGGCTCTTCGCCAGACCGCCTTTGGGGGGAGTTGGCCACCGCGTGTGGCCATCTCGGCATCCCCGAGTCCCGCATTTGCAAACACGATTTTGCCGTCCGCTATTTCCCCCGCGACCGCCAGGATATTCTGGAACGCTTGATCCAGTTGCGTGGTGAAATCCGGCCGGATCTCGTGCTGATGCCCAACAGCGACGACCTGCACCAGGACCATCATGTACTGTATCAGGAAGGCGTGCGCGCCTTCAAACATGCGCGCTTGCTGGGCTACGAGCTGCCCTGGAACAACCTGCACTTCCGTTCCAATTTCCACGTGGAGGTCAACGAGGACCAATTGGACGCCAAGTTTGATGCGGTGCAGGCCTATGAAAGCCAGCGCTTCCGGGTCTACAGCGACCGCAATTTCCTCAAAGGCCTGGCCCGTGTGCGCGGGGTGCAGATCGGCAGGCCCTTTGCCGAGGCTTTCGAGGCCATCCGCTACATGATGTAAGCCGTGCCATGGGCTCATCGTGAGCTGCTGTAAGGGACCTAGGGCCTTAACCCGATGCTGCCGTGAACCACCACGGGTCACATCCGATGCTGCCATGAACCACCCGGGCCATACCCGGTGCTGCATCGGATCGGCACCGCCGCAGCCCGTCGCTGGTTGCTGAGCGGGTTGTCCCAGGGCCATCAACCGCTGGCCAGCCCGCGGATCCAGGCGTCCAGGCCTGCATTGGGCAAAGCGGGAACAAGGTCCTGTACGGCCCAATCCTGCGGAAAGGGCACCTGGTTCAAAAGACCGTTGGCGGTATCCAACACCGTAAAGCAGGTCCGATTGGCGTCGATGGCTACCAGGACTTCATTGCGGTCGGCGGCTGCAGGCACCACGCAGGTGTTCTGGATCCATTCGCGGTCTTCCAGACCCGGCGCTTTTCCGCCCAAATGGGCGAACTGCCAGCGGCGAATGCCGGTAGCATCCCGCTCGACGATTTCGCCGGAGGCGGTACTGGTGGCCATGATGCCCACCCCGCGGCGCCGGCCGCCGTGCGGATTTTTCAAGCCTTCCAACAGCCGCTCGCTTTTCCCGTTGGCATCGATGCGGTACACCGCGCCTTCGTGGAAGAAGGTGGCCAGCAGGGCATCGGCATCCATCGGGTCGTAGGCCACTGAATTGATGAAGGCGGCGCGTCGGGCTGTAGGAATGGCCTCGGAAGGCGGGTCCTCCACCAACAGGCAGGGGGTGCCTTCGGCGGCGTAGCGCCGGGCGGTTTCGGGGTTGCGGGTCAGGCGGTAGGGTTTGCCGGATTCGGGGTCCATGCCCTGGTCAAAGCCGTGTTCCCAGGCCAACCAGGTCCGAACGGGTTGTTCGGCATCGGCGTGGAAAGCACCAATCCAGTCAAAGCCCGACGAGGAGACCACCAAACGCTCGGGATCGGTAGGGTGAAACTGCACGGTGTGCAGGTAGCTGAACCAGGGATGCTGCAAGCGCCGCCGATCCTGCGGGCGGTACCAGTGCACGGTGCTTTCGGCCGCAATGGCCGCATGCAGCCGGCGTTGGCGGTCCTCCACCAAATCGATGCCGCGCGGTTCGGTCATCCGGGCCAACACCTCCGCATCGCAGGTCCCGGCTTCCAGCCGAACGCGGGCCACACCGCCCTGGCTGGGCCTGCGGCGTTCCACACTGCCTGTTCGTCCGCCTGATGCGCCGGCACGGGCCCGGCTTTCCAGGTAGCGCTTGCGGATGGCCTGCAGGTCAAAACTCTTGATGGTGACCAAAAGCTCCAGGCTTCCGTAAAAATGCGGATCCCGTTGAAAGCGGCTCAGGTCAATGTGTTCGATGGGTGGGGGCATAGCAACTGGGCAAAGTTCGGCGCTATGGGCGGTTCAGCCAGCCCGGTGCAGCTCCTGATTACGGGGCTTCGGCCAATGGCCGGCAGCGAGGCAGGCGTGCCCACAGCCTAGTTTTGGATCAGTTGGTCCAAAACCGAGGCCAGTTGGCCCGTCAGGGCGCGCCGGCTGAAGCTGAGGTAATCCCCGCTGGGGTCCTGCAGGGGGCGCTTGTCCCCGGCCAGCCAATCGGCATGGCCTTGCCGCAGAGCGCGGACCATGCCGGCACGGTCGCTGTAGTCCAGCATGGGGGGCTTGCCGGCTTCGGCCAACAGCCGGGCGGCATCGCCTTGGGTAGGCCCGATGGACAGCATGCGGTTGCCGGCCGCCAGGTATTCAAAAATCTTACCGGTCAGGATGCGGTCGTTGTCCGGGGCTTCGGGAATCGGGAAGAGCAGCATGGGCGCCAGGGCCATGCGTTTGGTGGCTTCGGTGTGCTGCACAAAACCGTCGGTGATCAGGTGTTCGCCGAGGCCTGCCTCGGCAATCAAAGCGGCCACACTCCCGTCCAGCGAACCGGTGAAATGCAAACGAAAATCCCGGGCAAAGGCCTCGTCTTCGGCACAGCATTGCGCGGCAGCCTTCCAGAGTTCCGGCAATTGCTGATTGGGTTTCATGTTGCCCACGTAACAAAGCCGGAAATGCTCGGAAGGCCCGCGCTCGCCGGTGTAGAGGTCTTCTTCGTCAAAACCGTTGACAATCACCTTCAGGGCCTTCGCCCTTCCGGCGAATTCCCGTTCCATGCCCGGGCTGATGACCACCGTCTGGTCTGCCTCGCGCAAAACCGCGTTTTCCAGGGCCCGATCTACCCGCTTCGTGCGGGCCGTGCGCGGGAAAAAGGCATTGTAATACACCGTGGTCCAGGGATCGCGCAGGTCGGCCAGCCAGGGGAGGGGACGGCCGCCGACCGGCTTTCGCCGCAAGGCGAGTCCTGACAAATGCGTGGAATGTGGGGGACCGGTGGTGATGACCGCATCAATCCGTCCCAAGCGATCCCCGGCGTTGATCCGCTTTCGGGCCGCGGCCACCGCATAGCGCTTCCAGCCCACCCGGGCGTCCGGAATGAAGGCATTGGCGCGGACCCATTTGGCCAGCCGCTGCACCGGGCTGTTGTTGTCTTTGTAGCCGGTCATGGCCACGCTGACTTCCTTGCCCTTTTTGCCTGTCAGGCGGTTGTAGACCGCAAAAGGTTCCAGGGTGGCCGTGCGGATGATTTCCATGCCTTCGGGCACGTCCGCTTCCAGCGAAGGATCCAGGTTGGGGTAGCTCCCGTTTTCCGGCGTGATGACCACCGGCTCCCAACCAAAAGCACGCAGGTAGCGTGCAAACTTCAAAAAACGCTGCACGCCCGGACCGCCGGCCGGCGGCCAGTAATAGGTCAAAATCAGGACGCGTTTGCGGCCTTCCGAGCGGGAGCCATCGGCACTCATGGTCGGGCCCTTACTTCCAGGCCTTCACAATCAGGCCGGTCCCGGTGGCGTGGTCCCCACGTACGTCCAACCAGTTGAGCAGGAAACACCAGGGGTAAACCAGCAGGTAGTAAAACGGCAGGATGATGAAAAACAGCTTGCTCGTGTTGAGCATCTGCATGGGGTATTTCATGCTCAAGCGCCAGGAGATTTTACCCGGCGTGCCGTAGTTGTAGCGGGCTTCCATCTTGCTGAAGCCGGCTTTGCGCAGCTTTTCCTGGATCTCGTCGATCGGGTAGCCGTCGCGAACGTGTTCGCCGATGAAGGACTCGTCGTGGTCCTCGCCTACATCGCTGCCGCCCTGGTCGGAAGGGGTGGAAATGAGCAGCTGGCCGCCCGGCTCCAGCGAATGGTAGTAGTTGGTGAACACCTCCACGTCTTCGAGCACATGCTCCATGACGTCCACGCAGAGGATGAAGGCGTAGCGGTTTTCCTTCCGGTAGCGCACCAGATCACCGACCTCAAAACGCACGCGGTTCGAGCGGCCGATCTGCTCGAAAAAACGGTTGCAGTCGGCCACCTGCTCCTCCTTCACGTCGATGGCCGTGATGTTCCATTTGGGGCTGAAGCCGCTCAGGTAGTACGTATACTGCCCAAAACCCGCCCCTGCATCCAGGATTTCGAGGGCTTCGTTTTCCTTGCCTCGGGACCAGCGGCGGATCTCCTGATGTACATGCCAGGATCGCAGCAACAGCAGGTCCAACAAGTTGTAGAAGGTCTTGCGCAAAAAGGGCGTGCGGTTGAACACATTGCCCAAGCTGCGTTTTATCGGATCGTACTCCATGGCGGAAAAGAGGCGGGAATGGGAATCGGGAAAGGCGGGTTTTCGCCCGGCCGGGCGAAAACACCCCACAGGCCACGGCGGTTCCGGCAACGGTAGATCAGCTGCTCAGCTCCTTGCGGACAAACAGGCCCAGCGAACCCAATATGGCCAGCCACAAAAGGATGGACGAGGCCATGGAGAGCTTGACGCCGGTGCGGAAGGTGGACGGATCAAACCGGAAGACCAGTTCGTGCTGGCCGGCCGGCAGGGGCATGCCCCGCAGGATGTAATTGACCCGGTAATGGTCCACCGGTTCGCCGTCCAGGTAGGCTTGCCAGTCGTCGTTGCCGCGGTAATAGACCTCAGAGAATACGGCATAAACCGGGTTGGGGTTATCCACCTGGTAGACCATTTCGTTGGCCTTGTAGCCCGTCAGGGTGATGGAACCCGGTTGAGGACCGGCCTGGCCGAAGGCCGCGCGGTCTTCGGCACGCACCACGGCCGTTTGGTCGGGATTGAGGCTGCGCATGGCGGCCAGCTCGCCGTCCGCGTCGGCCGCTTCCTGCAGGTTCTGCACCGTCCAGGCGTGGCCCAGGGCTCCGGGGTTGCGCTGCACCTGGCCGTTTCGGCCGATCACATAACGCGTATTGAGCATGTTGAGTACCTGGGGCGGCATCTGGAAGTTGAAGGCCGAAATCAGGTCCTGGTAGCGGCGGGATTTGGCCCCGTGGTAGCCACCGATGGCGTGGTAGCGGTAAGGCGTTACGCCGTCCTGGTCCAGGCGCAGGTTGCTGTTGAGCACCCGGAAGTGCGGGTCCTTGTCCTGAATGTTCGGCAGCTGTTGTTGGAAACTGCGCTCGTAATAATTGGCCTCTTCAAACGAGTCCGCATTGATGTAGCGCAGGTTGATGCCCATCAAGTCGACCGTACCGAGCACGGCGACCGCCAGGGCGAGGTAGGAGGCCTTGAAGCGCTGCTCGATGCCCATCCACAGCAGGCCAAAACCGACGCCGCAGAAGGCCAGGGTGCGGAACACATCCGTGCGGATCATGGCGCTGCGGTCGGCCACCAGGGCGTCAAACAGCGGGCGCAGTCCCGGGTTCTGACTCAGGATGTCCCGGTCGCGGGGGGAGAGGGGTTCAAAAAACAGGCCCGCACCAAGGGCGTAAAGGGCCAACACGCCCACGCCGCCGGCAGCGATGTAGAGGGCCTTGCGCTTTTGCGCCACGGAGGCCTGTCCAAACAGGAGGCCATGCAGGCCGAACATGGCCAGGGCTGCGATGCTCAAGTCCGAAATCACGAAGGCCATCATGACCGTCCGGAACTTGTTGAACATCGGGAAGTGGTCAAACAGCAGGTAGTTGAAGGCCGAAAAATGCCGTCCCCAACCCAGGAAAATCCCCAACACAGTGGCGGCGATCAGCCAATTGCGGTAGCGCGGCGGGGCCACCACACAGCCGGCCAGGAACAGAAAAAACACTACTGCCCCCACGTAGATCGGGCCGCTGGTGAAGCCGAGCGGACCCCAGTATTTGGTGGCCAATTGGGCCAATTGTTGGGCCTGTTGCTGGTTGCCCCCGGCCAAGCGCTGTAGGGCACCGAGTGTCTCGGAATTGTCGTCCTCGATGAAATTCTGGGCATTCGCGCCTCCGGCGAACTGCGGAAAGAGGAGGGTCATCGTTTCCTGCACCCCATAACTCCAGGCAAAGGCGTAGTCGCGGTCCAGGCCACCGCCCTTGGCGGGCGCATCCGCATCGGCCTGGCTTTCGCCGGCAGGCGGGCTGCTGAGTTCCGACGGTCCGCGGATGGTCCAGTCGGTGTATTCCAGCGTGGTCATGATCCGCGTGGCATTGGCGCCAACAGCCAGCACAGTGATCAGGGCAAAGGCCCCGACGGCCATGCCGAAACGGGCCAATTGGCCTTCGCGCACCGCGCGGACAAGCTCAAAAATGCCCCAGACCCCGATGGCCAAAAACAGGTAATAGGTGATCTGCAGGTGGTTGACGGTCACTTCCATGACCATGCCCAGGGAGGCCAGCAGCACGCCCGGCAGCCAGCGCGCGTGGTACAGATGGGTCAGGCCGGCCACCACAAAGGGCATCCAGGCCACGGCGTCGGATTTGGAATTATGCCCCGCCTCGATGAAGGTGATCAGGTAGGTGCACAGCCCGTAGGCCAGGGCACCCATGACGGCCGCCTCCCGGCGAAGGCCGAAGGCCAGGCCCATGATGTAAGCCCCCAGCATGGCCACAAACAAAAAGGAGATCGGGCGCGGTATGATCCCCCGCAGGACCGTGAACCAGTTGCCCGGATTTTTCATCGAAATCTGGTAGGCCGGCATGCCCCCGAACATGCTGTTGGTCCACAGAGGCTCTTCGCCGTATTCGGCGCGGTGGGCCTGCACCTCGCTGGACATGGCTTTGTACTTGGCGATGTCGCCCTGCACCAGGACCTTGCCCGACAACGCCGGGGCAAAATAGGCGGCCGAAACGACCAAAAAGGCCACCACGGCCAGCAGGTGCGGCAGCAGGCTTTTCAACCAACGGCCTCCTTGCGCGGAGGCAGGGGAAGCGGATGCGGCTGCACCCTCGGAAGACGGCGCAGGACTGGGGGAGGAGGGGGATGCCTTTTTGGCCATAAGCGGCGGCTTGAACCGTGCAAAGGTAACCAAACGGCTGCGCGGCCGATAACGCGCCTTCGGGCGCTGAAAGCGTACTTTTGGCAGGCTTGACGCTATCTGTGGCTCCCTATGGGCCGCCTCCTCTTTTGCCCCGATCCCCCCCAACCCCTCCACACCCCTTTGATGTCCATGGAACGCATCCTGTTGACCGGCGCCGACGGCCAAATTGGCTCTGAGTTGACCGCGCGCCTGCGCGAACGCTTTGGCACCGATGCCGTTTTGGCCACCGACCTGCGCGAAAAGCCCGAACACCTGCCCGAAGGCCCCTTTGCGCGCCTGGACGTAACCGATGCGGCCGCCATGCAGCGCTTGTTCGCCCAGCACCGCCCCACCCAGGTCTACCACCTGGCCAGCCTGTTGTCCGCCACCGGCGAACGCAAGCCGCAGCTGGCCTGGGACGTCAACGTCGGCGGCCTGCTCAACGTCCTGGAATGCTGCCGCGAACACAGCAGCCGCCTGTTCTGGCCCTCCTCGATTGCGGTCTTCGGCCCCGGCACCCCCCGCGACCATACCCCCCAGCAGACCATCATCGACCCGATGACCGTCTACGGCATCGGCAAACTGGCCGGCGAACGCTGGTGTGCCTATTACCAGACCAAACACGGCCTGGACATCCGCGGGCTGCGCTATCCCGGCCTGATCAGCTACGCCACACCGCCTGGTGGGGGCACCACGGATTACGCGGTGGCCATCTTTTTTGCCGCCCTGCGGGAAGGCCGCTACACCTGCTACCTGAAGCCGGACACGCGCATGCCCATGATGTACATGGAGGACGCCATCCGGGGCACGCTGGAAGTGATGGACGCTTCGCGCGAAGCGCTGTCCACGATGGAGGCCTACAACTTCGGCGCCATCGACTTCACCCCCGCCGAACTGGCCGCCAGGATCCGCGAGCGCCTGCCCGATTTCACGATCGACTATGCGCCCGACGAGCGCCAGGCCATCGCCGATACCTGGCCGCGCAGCATTGACGACAGCGCCGCCCGCGCCGAATGGGGCTGGCGGCCGCAGTACGGCCTCGAGCAATTGGTCGACACCATGCTGGCCGGCGTCAAGGCCGGCCTGGCGGAGGCGGAGGCTTGAGTATACCTGAAGCGGCCTGCAGCCTGGTCCATGCCTGGATCGGTCCATCAGCGGCCGGCCATGCGCATCCGTTGGACAGCTTCAGTAGGCCAGTGGCTTTCCGCCAGCCTCAGTCTGTAAGGGTCAGGGACCAGGTCCGCACGCTGGAAGCATTGTTCACCCCGTCGAAGGCCTGCAAATCCAGGATATACTCCCCGGTGGTCAGGGTCGTGGGTGGGGTCCAACTGAACACCCCGGTGGCGGTGGCGCCTTCGGAAGCTTCGAAGACCAGATCGGTGGCCTTGAAGCGGTTGCCGTTGGACAGCTGCACGTAATACAGCACCAGCCGTCCATTGCCGCCTTCGCCCAGGGGGCGGTTGTCTTCCAGGCGGAAATCGAAATCCAAGGCCTCTCCGCGGACGCCGCTGAGGGCCGTACCCGGAACCGGGCTCAGATCCATCAGCTGCGGACGAAGCGTGTCATCCGGGTGCCGCAGGCGGATGGACACAAAGCGGGCGTTCGGGTCTTCGTTGCCGGCCGCGTCCACCAGCCGCATTTGAAAGTGGTAGGCACCGGCGGTCGGGTTGGCCGGTGCTGCCAGGGCCACGGTCAGAACCTCTTCGGTGCCGCCGAGGTCGATCAATTCCAGCAGGCTCCAATCTTGCGTTTCGGCCGTCGCGGCCATGCGGGCGCTGCGGCCCATGCGCGCGTGGCCGTGGCAATCGAAATTGGCGTGGATGTCCGTCTTCAACTGGCTCAGCGCTTCGTTGTCGGTCAGCTCCAATTCCAACACCAGGGTGTCGCCGCCGAGCAGCGGATACACCACCGGTTCGAGCGTCCCGCAGATGCTGTCCGGTTGCGCCTCCGGCGAAGCCGACAGGATGTTGAGGCTCGGCGGATCCACATCGGCGGTAACGCCGCAGGAAGGTGCTGCAGCCAGCCCCAAAAGGACCAGGGCCAAAAAAGCATTCCGTGTGGCAGGGCTGCGGTTCAACATGATTCGAGGAAGTCCTGAAGGCATGAAAGCACAAAACTAATGCAACTTTGTTGCAAAAAGGACGGGTGCATGCGCCCGATTGCTCCGACAATTGGACCATTTTTGCGGCTTTGCCGCATTTTCCCATGCGTTTCCGCCATCCCATGTTCCACCGCGTTTTGAGCCTGTTGCCGGTCCTCGGCCTGGCGGTATTGCTCCTCCGTGCTCCTGATGCCGTGTTGGCCCAAGTTGGGGGTTCGACGGATGATTTGCTGGGCGTGGTGGAGGACGAGCACGGCCACGCCCTTCCCGGCGCCACCATACTGCGCCTCCCCGATTCGGTGGGCACGGCCACCGACGCCAAAGGCCGTTTCCGGCTCAAGGGAGGCGTGCAAGCGGGGCAGCTGCTGGTGGTCCGTTTTATCGGCTTCAGACCCGATACCATTCCAGGGCCGCTTCCGGTGGAAAGCCCGAGAGGGCAGCAGGCGCAGCCGTTGCGCATTGTCCTTCAGCCCACCGTCAACGCCCTGGATGAAGTGGTGGTCTCGGAGACCCACCACCACCTGGAGGAAGCCCTGGCCACAGCCCACATCGACGCGGCCCAACTCCGGGAAACAGACCGCAGCAGCCTGGCCGCTGCCCTGGAAGCGCAACCCGGCGTGGCGGTGCTGCGGACCGGGATAGGGATTGCCAAACCCGTCATCCGGGGGCTTTATGGCCAACGGGTGGTGGTGCTGGACCAGGGCATCAAACAGGAAGGACAGCAATGGGGCACCGACCACGGCCTGGAAATGGATGCCTTTGGTGCCGAGCGCGTTGAGCTGATCAAAGGGCCCGGTTCCCTGCTCTACGGCTCCGATGCGTTGGGCGGCGCCGTACGGGTGTTGCCGTCCGCCACACCGGACAACCGGACGGTGCACGTGGAACTGGAAGGGGTGGCCCGCAGCGTCAACGAACACCTCGGCGGCTCCGTATCCGCCGGGACACGCCAGGGGCGTTTTTGGACGCAGGGGCGCTATTCGCGCCAGTCCTTCGGAGATTTCGCCGTACCGGCGAATTCCTTTGTCTTTCAGGGCTTTGAACTGGACATTGTGGATGGACTGCTCAAGAACACGGCCGGCCGGGAAGAAGCCGCTTCCCTGAGCTTGGGATGGATCGGCGACCACCACACTCAGCGGTTGCACCTTAGCCGCTTTGATCAGGCGGTCGGACTGTTCAGCGGTGCGGTCGGCATTCCGCGCTCCTATGCCCTGAGTGACGACGGCGACCGGCGCGACATCGACAACCCCTCGCAGTCGGTGCGCCACGACAAGCTGTCCTACCACTATACCCTGGACGGATTCCGCTGGGACTGGACTTTTGACGCGGGCCTGCAACGCAACCTCCGGCGGGAGTTTTCCTTTCCCGAATTCCACAGCCTGCCGGTCGTGGACCCGACGGACAACCTGGCCCTGGAACTGGATTTGTGGACCGCATCGGTGGCTGGTCATGCCGACCGCGATTTTGGCAACGGCTGGTCGGCTACGCTGGGCGCGGACGGCCAGTGGCAGCAAAACAGGGCCGCCGGCTTTGAGCGCTTCCTGCCGCCATTCCGCCTCTGGCGAAGCGGGGTCTACGGCATTGCCTACCTCGACGCGGGGCCCGGTGCCTCGGATGCGGCTGAACGGCGTTGGACCTTCGGCCTTCGCCTGGATGCAGGCGGGAACCAATCCGATTTCCAACAGCGCTACATCTACACGAGCGAGGGCAGCATCAACGACTCCCTGCAGAACCAAGCCACCGATACCGTCTACGGCAACCTGGCCGGATCGGTGGGCTACAACAGGACGCTCGGTCCGGCAATGGGCATGGACTGGTCCATGCGCAGCCACCTGGGCAAAAGTTTCCGCATACCGCATCCGGCGGAAATGGTGTCCAACGGCGTCCACCACGGCACCTTTCGCCATGAAATGGGCAATCCGGACTTGCGCAGCGAGCACGGGTATCAGTTGGACCTGGGCCTGATCGGCGAACGCCTGCCCGAGATCAGCGCATATGCCCCTGCGGATATGGCTCAATGGCGCATCCAATTGGATGCCTTTGCCAACGTGTATCAGGGTTTTATCTACCTCAGTCCTTCCGGGAAACTGAGTCCCTTGCCTGAGGCAGGGCAGGTCTTTGCCTACCGCCAGGATGATGCGGTTTTTGGTGGTGGCGAGCTGCAGGTGGATTTCCTGAGCAAGCCTTTCGGCCGGAAGGGCCGCTCACGGGTGGAAGCTGTGTTCGCCGGGGAGGCGGTATTCAACCGGAACCTGGAAAGCGGACTGCCGTTGCCCTTTACGCCTCCGGTGTCTTTGAGGCAGCGGGTGGGCTGGCGCATGGCCGTGCCGCAGCGCAGCGGTCGCGGCCCGATCGTTCAGTCCGCGCAGGTGTTTGCCGTGGCGCGCTATACGCTGGCCCAGAACCGCGTGGACCGCAACGAAGCCACCACACCGGGATACGTTTTGCTGGAGGCCGGCGCAGGAATGGATCTGCGCATCGGGCAGCAATCGCTGCAGCTCTTGGTAAAAGGCTTCAACTTGTTGGACGCCGCCTACCTCAACCACCTGAGCCGCTACCGCCTCATCCAGATCCCCGAGCCGGGACGCAATGTGACCCTGAGCCTTCGCGTACCGCTCCTGTTTGCCACGGGCGAATAAGGGGCAAGGAAGGGCATGCATTGCCCAGGCGCGCTTGGATCCAAGGCATTTTGGATCAAGGGTCCCGTACGCCGTTTGGCAAACGGTCACGATATGCCCACAAAAGCAGGGCCGCCCTGGTGGACGGCCCTGAATACCAAACGCGGTATTGTACACTCAATCAATTTCCCGCTCAATGCATTACGGATCAGAAACGCAAAAAAAGCAGGGCTCTCAAAACAAAGGTGACCGAAGGGTTGTCCGGCGAAGCCGGCTCACCCGTCAGGGAATTTTGAAGTGGATGTCAGATTCCACCGTCTCGCCGCAATCGTGGTCTTCGCAGGCCACGGCTTCGACGTGGAATTCGGTTCCGGCAGGATAGGCGCTCAGGTCCACATCGGCCTCAATGTCCACCACCGCATCGTGGTCGTGCTGGTCAATGTCCAGGATGAGATCTGTGGCGTCGCCTTCCGGGTTGAGGCGTACTTCCACGTTGTGGTTTTCCATTTCGGCCTCAAACCGGACGTGGATGTGCACGTCGCTGGCGTCGGCGACGGTTTCGTCGTTGCCGGGTTCGAGGAACATGATGTCGATGTGGTTGTGGTCTTCGTCGTCCTTACAAGAAGAGGTAAAAACAACGGCACCTAAAGCCAGAACAGGCAGTAAATGGGCAAAACGCATGGTTGCGGAATGGATTGGTTATTGATTTGCTGTTGCAACAAAGTTGCACAAAGCATTTGATGGCACAAAGCCAACGTGTGCATTTCTTTTGGCAAACGACATCCGCAGATTGCGGGGCAGCGGAGCCTTTGCTCCTTCAAACACGACGCCCCGCGTTGTTGGACCAAGCCGGTCAATGCCCCAGGGCCCGCTGCCGCGCCGCCTCATAGGCCAGCATGCCCACGGCCACCGACACGTTGTAGGAGTCGAAGTCGCCGGGCATGGGCAGGTGGACCAAGCCGTCCACACGGCCCGCGCTTTCGCGCGAAAGCCCCCGGTCTTCGGCACCGGCCACCAGCGCCACGGGCTCGGTGAGCGGCACCTCCCAGGGCTCGTGTTCGCCGTCCGCGGCAAGGCCATAGACCTTCAGGCCATGGGCCTGCAGCTGTTCGATGGCCTGTACGGGGCTTGGTTCCCGGCAGACCGGAATCTGGTGGAGGGCACCGGCGGAAGCTTTGACCGCATCGTGGCTGGCACGGGCCACATCCCGCATGCCCACCACCAGGCCGTGCGCTCCGGAAGCCAGGGCGGTGCGGGCGATGGCGCCAAAATTGCGCACGTCCGTGATGCCGTCCAGCACATAGATCAGGGGCACTTCTCCCTGCTCGTACAAAAAGGGAATGAGGTCCTCCAGGCGCTGGAAGCGAATGGCTGCCGTATAGGCAATCACCCCCTGGTGCACCCGCGAGGATTTGCCGAACGCCAGGCGCTCCATGGCCTCCCGGGGAACCTGGCTGACGGGCACCTGCTGCGCCTTGGCGGCCTGCTTGATGGTCAGCAGGTTTTCGCCGGAGGCGCCGCTTTGGATGATGATCTTGTCGATCGGCTCCCCGCTGTTGAGGCGCTCCAGCACGGGTTGGCGGCCAAAGACGAGGTCGCGTAGGCGGGTCATGTGCGGCGTTTATGCTCGACTCAGCGGATCACCCGGTTCAGCAGATCACCATGCAGCGGATCAGCTGCCGGTATTGGCGGCCCCGCCCACCCCGAAGGTTTGCTGGATGAGGCGCTTGCAGCTCTGGTGGATGTACGGTGCCCACTGGATGGGCTGGTGGCTGGTGAAGCTGGCCGCACATTCGGCGCGGAAGGCTTCGGCCTTTTCAGGCTGGTCCAGGTCCTCGTACAACAGGATGATGGACGCCGCGGTGCCCATGGTGCCCATGCGCTGCAGGCTGCCCGGCCCGGCGCAGGTCAATTGGCCTTGCGCCGGCTGACCGCCGAACAGTTCGCGCAGGTATTGCACCCAGGTATTGTCCGACGTCTCGCCGTTGAGGGTCAGCAGCCAATCGAGTTCGGCACCCACCACCTTGGCGGTCTCGTCCAAGACGGCCACCGATTGCTCGGTCTTGCCGAGGTCGGCCAGCAGGTTGGCCGTGGCCAGCATGTTGATGTCGTAGGGCAGGGCTTCGGGCGGGAATTTCTCCAGCATCCGGTCCAGCACCTCGCCGGCCATGGCCCGCTTGTTCGCCGCCTGGTCGGCGGGCGAACCCGTTTCCAGATTGATGCCCAAGGCGATGCTGTCCGCTCCGGCCCCCAGCATGCGCGCCACTTGTTCGGCTCGATCGGCTTCGGCGATCAGGTCAAAGGCCAGCTGTTGGAAGAGCAGGTATTTGACGGTCAAAATGGCGTTCTGGGCCGAGGGGTCGCGGTAGATCGGCTCGCCCTTTTCCACGCCACCGAAGCGGAACTTGTCCGACATGATGATGTCGTACATCACGTCCGTGTTCATGCTCTGGCGGTAGCCCGTGGCGCGTCCACCGGCATCCGGCTTTTCCACCGGGCTGAACTGGTAGCACATCCCGTCGTGGCGGAAGTATTTCTGCAGGCCCAGGAAGGCATCCGTCTGCACGGTCATGGCAAAGTAGATCGGCCGGTCCCAGTCCGTGGCCCCGATGATGTCCAGCACCATCAGGTCGTTTTTGTAGAGGTTGCGCTTGGCCAGGTTGACCGACAACGCGTTCGGGATGTAGGGGATCTCGTCCTCGGTCACCATGCCGCTTTCGATCACCTTCTGGCGGTCCACCGGGATGGAGATCTTCTTGGTGGGCACGTAGGGGTTCGGGTTCTCGCGGATGGAGGCCACAAAACGGTCCACTTCGATGCGCCGGTCTTTGTAGGGGCTCTCCTCGTTCCACTCGATGAACACGTTGTTGTCCGCCTGGACGTCTTCGCGCGTCAGCGTCATGGGAATGGCCGGAGCATCGTTGACCTTTTTGCGCAAGGTATTGATGTACCAGTCCACGCCGAGCAGGCTCAGGTTGATGATGCGGATGTCCGTGCGGATGCCCTCCACCTCCTGGGCGTACCAAAGCGGATAGGTGTCGTTGTCGCCCTGGGTGAACAGGATGGCGTTGGGTAGGCAGCTTTCCAGGTAATTGCCCGCTACGTCGCGGGCGAAGGTCCTGTTGGAACGGTCGTGGTTGTCCCAGTTCTGGAAGCCCATGAGCAGCGGCACCAGAGCCAATACCCCCGTCAGCGCCCAGGCGCGGCCCGGTCCCCGGCCCAGCGTGGCCGAAAGGCCCATCGACAAAGCGCCGAGGGCCCCCGCCACAGCCAGGGAGAAAATGGCTACGTAAATCCAGGGCGTCAGGGCATAACGCGTCAGGCCAAAAATGAACAGCAGGATGAGCAGCACGCTCATGCCGCCGGCGTATTCGGGCAGCACAGCCATACGCTTTTTGCCGATCTCCCACAGGGCCAGAAGGCCCATGCCCACCCACATGGCAAAGGCAAAAAAGGCCCCCACCAGCGCATAATCCCGCTCGCGCGGTTCAATGGGCGGCTGGTTCATGTTCACGATGTTGATGATGCCCATGAAGAGCCAGAACAGGAACACGATCACAAAGCCGTTGCGGTCGTTTCGGAACTGCCAGACCATGCCCAACAGGCCCAGGATGAAGGGCAGCAGGAAATAGCGGTCGTAGGCCTGCTGTTGCTTTTGGGTGTACGGGAGGTCCTTGAGCTGCGGATGTTTGGCCTGGTCGATGAAGGGCAGGCCGGTAATCCAGTTGCCGTTTTTGTAGCCGTCGGCCAAAAAGCCCTGGTCGTCGTTTTGGCGCCCGGAGAAGTTCCACATGAAATAGCGCCAGAACATGTGCCCGAATTGGTAGGAGAACATGAAGCGCATGTTGTCCCGGAAATTGGGCACGTAGTTTTCCCCCGCCTGCTGGTCCAGGCCCAGGAAAGCGTAATACATGTTCAGGTGGCGCCCTTCGGGCGAACCCATGCGCGGCAGAATCGTCTCCTTGTTGCGTTCGGCCAGAAGTCGGAGTTCCGGCTGTTGCGCGGCCGCCGCCTGGAACTGGCTGCCGTAGACCTTCTCCACGTCGTAGACGTAGCTCTGCTTGTGGCCGACCAGTTCATAGTCGTCCTCCCCCTTGCGGTATATGGGCGCGCCGTCTTCCACCTGCAGCGGGCGCGCGGTGAAGTAGGTGCCCTTGAACAGGCTGCGCGAGCCGTACTGCTCCCGCTTGAGGTAGCTGAGGAAGCTGTGCACGTCCGTGATGCCGTTCATGTTGATGGACGGCTCGGCGGAAGCGCGCACCAGCACCATGGCGTAGGAGCTGAAGCCCATCAACAGGAAGACCACCGACAGCAGCGCGGTGTTGAGCCATTTGGTCCCGTTTTTCGCCGTTTGGCGAATGCCGAAGGCCAGGCCACCGACGGCTACAATGCTGAACAGGACGATGCCGGTCCCAAAGGGCAGGCCCATGCCGTTGACCATAGCCACGTCCAATTTGGCGGCGATGGCCACAAAGGCGTCCAGCACGAAATAGAGGATGAAAATCAGCGAACCGAGGGCCACGCCGGTGGCCGCCAGCACGCCCTTGGGGGTGACCTCGAACTTGCGGAAGTAGTACATGAACACCACCGCCGGGAGCACGAGCAGGGAGAGGAGGTGGGAGCCGCCCGCCATGCCGACCATCAGCGCGATGAACAGCAGCCAGCGGTCGCCGTCGGGGTGGTCCGCCACGCGGTCCCATTTGGTCATGGCCCAGAAAATCAGGGCGTAGAAGAAGGTGGCCAGGGCGTAGACTTCGGCCTCCACGGCCGAAAACCACAGCGAGGTCATGAAGGTGCCCACACCGGCACCGATAAGCCCCGCACCAATGGCCGCCGCACTGCGGCCTTTGTTCATGGCCATATTGGTCGTATCCATGCCCACGCCGGTATCCACGTCCACGTCTTCGCCGGAGGCGACGGCTTCACGCGGCTGGGCCAGGACCTTCTGGGCAAAGTAGGTGATGCTCCAGAAGAGGAAGAGGATGCTGAACGAGGAGCTGAGCGCCGAGAAGACGTTCATCATCGTGGCCGCGTTGGCGGCACCGCCCCCCAGCACGATGAACAGGCGACCGACCATCAGAAAGATCGGCGCGCCCGGCGGGTGCACCACCTGCAGTTTGTGGGCGGCCGAGATGAACTCGCCACAGTCCCAGAAGCTGGCGGTGGCTTCCATGGACAGCAGGTAGACGGCCGTGGCAAAGGCAAACACGAGCCAGCCCACCAGGTTGTTCATGCGTTGGAATTGCTGCATGGTGCGGTATTGAGAAGCAGGGGATGTGCGGGGTGAGGCAGAAGTGGAGGCGGAGGCGCCAAAAAGGGCATACGGGGGCCTCCGCAGAAGACCGACAAAAATACACAACCGCGCCCGCCCCCCTGACGCCATTTTGGCGGGCATTTGCCAGTCCGCTTGTGGCCGGTTTTTCAGGCCCTTTGGCCCGTTTCCGCGCCGAATTTTGGCGCTTTTTTTGCCCCGCCCCCTTTACCATATGCCAAAGGGCGGCTATTTTTGCCCTCCGTTCTTGCACAGGCCTCTTTTTGGAGGCCGTCTTTCAGGCCCATGGTGTAACTGGTTAACACGTCTGGTTTTGGTCCAGAAGAGTCAGGGTTCGAGTCCTTGTGGGCCTACACCGTTCGCCTCCGGCGAATCCCCGGCGCCGCTTCGGCGCGGGAGGCAACGAACGGATCGCATCACAAACCGGGAAGCCAAGCGCTTCCCGGTTTTTTTTGTGCCCTGCACGCGTGTGCTGAAATGGCATCAGGCCTGCCGTAGGGAAGGGTGGGCCGGGCCTGCGGCGCATGGCGTCCAGGCCCATCGCATTACAGGGACGGCTTCCTATCTTTGCAGCCCCTTTCGGAGGCTGGCGCAGCCGCGGCTTCCGAAACCGCCAAGCCCCAAATCCCCGCGCCGTGGTCGTCAACGACGTCAAGCTCTTCTCCGGAACCAAGTCCCAATACCTGGCCGAAAAGATTGCCGACTACTACGGTCAGCCTTTGGGCAAGGTGGTAGTGGAGCGCTTCAGCGACGGGGAATTCCAGCCCAACCTGCTGGAATCTGTCCGAGGCAACTACGTGTTCCTCATCCAGTCCACGTTTGCCCCAACGGACAACCTCTTTGAGCTGCTGCTGATGATCGACGCGGCCCGTCGGGCCAGTTCCACCTACATCACGGCGGTGATGCCCTTCTTCGGCTATGCGCGGCAAGACCGCAAGGACAAGCCCCGCGTGTCGATTGCCAGCAAGATGGTGGCCAACCTCCTGGTCTCGGCCGGTGCCAACCGGATCATGACCATGGACCTGCACGCCGATCAGATCCAGGGCTTTTTCGACATCCCGATGGACCACCTCCAATCCACGGCCGTCTTTTTCCCCTACCTGGAGAAGCTGAACCTGCCCAATATGGTGTTTGCCTCCCCGGACGTGGGCAGCACCAAGCGCAACCGCAGCTACGCCATCCATTTCAACACCGACCTGGTCATCTGCGACAAGTACCGCAAGAAGGCCAACGAAGTGGCCGAAATGACGGTGATCGGCGAAGTGCGGGGGAAGGACATTGTCATCATCGACGATATTGTTGACACGGCTGGCACGCTTTGCGCCGCCGCCGATGCCCTGATGGAAAAGGGGGCCAACAGCGTGCGCGCCTTTGCCACCCACCCGATCCTCTCGGGCAAGGCCTACGAGCGCATCGAACAATCCGCCATCACCGAGCTGATCGTGACCGATACGATCCCGTTGCAAAACCGTTCGCCCAAGATCAAAGTGGTCTCCGTGGCCAAGTTGTTTGCCCGGGCCATCCGCCATACGCATGAACACCGCTCCATCTCGAGCCTGTTCATCTGATCCCTTAATCTGCATTTGTACACCGCTGGGCGCTTCGGAAGGCTGAACAAGGCCTTCGCCGGAGGCGAACAGCAAAACCCCGCGCCATGAAATCCCTGACCCTCGAAGGCCAGCCGCGCACCGATCTCGGAAAGAAATACGCCCGCCAACTCCGCCGTGAGGACCGGGTACCCTGTGTCCTGTACGGCAAGGGCGACAACATCCACTTCTCCCTGCCGCGCATTGCGTTCAAGGACCTGATCTACAACCCCGAGTTCCACACCGTGGACATCGTGGTGGACGGCAAGACCGAGTCGGCCGTGGTCAAGGAAGTGCAGTTTGACCCCGTCAGCGACCACATCACCCACGCCGACTTCCTGAGCCTGGTGCCGGAAAAGGCCATCGTTGTTGATTTGCCGGTCAAGATTTACGGCAATTCCGTGGGCGTGCGCAACGGCGGCAAGCTGAAGCTCAAGGTGCGGAAGCTGACCGTGAAAACCACCCCCGAACACCTGGTGGAAACCATCGACGTGGATGTGACCGCGCTGAAGCTCGGCAAGTCCGTGCGCGTCAGCGAGATCAGCCGCGACGGCATGGAAATCCAGAACAACCCCGGCCTGCCGGTTGTGACCTGTGAGGTCCCGCGCGCCATGCGTGGCGGCGGCGGAGCCGGTGAGGAAGAGGAAGGTGAAGAGGGCGCTGAAGGCGCCGAAGGCGAAGGCGGCGGCGAAGAGGCCGCAGCCGAAAGCTGAGCCGACCGTTGAGGTTCAACCTCAGCCCATCACCGTTCCTCGGAACATCAACCGCATCAAAGCCCGGGAGCCTTTTCCCGGGCTTTGTTTTGCCCGGTCCGTTCCTTTGCAAGCCGGTTCCTGGGCCGATTGCCGGACTTATCCCCCTGGCTCCACAGACCACGTACCCAACCCGTCCGCCATGCGTTACCTCATCGTCGGCCTCGGCAACATCGGTGCCGAATACGTGCATACCCGGCACAACATCGGCTTTGATGTTGTGGACCACATCGCGCGGGAGCGCGAACTGGCCTTTCAATCCGCCCGCCTGGCCGACACGGCCGAGTTCCGCTACCGGGGCAAAGTGGTGCAACTCATCAAACCCAGCACCTACATGAACCGCTCCGGCCGTGCGGTCAAGTATTGGATGGACCAGCACAAACTCGGCCTGGAGCGGGTGCTGGTGGTGGTCGACGACCTGGCACTTCCCCTGGGCAAACTGCGCCTGCGCCTCAAGGGATCGGACGCCGGGCACAACGGTCTGGCCGACATCCAGCAGCAACTGGGCACCAACGCCTATCCGCGCCTGCGCTTCGGCATCGGCGACGAGTTTCCGCGCGGCGGCCAGGTTGATTTTGTGCTGGGGCGCTGGCCCGAGGAAGAGCAGCCTGTGGTGGACGAGCGCATTCCGGTGGCTGCCGAAGCCATCCTGCGCTACGTGGGCCAGCGGCCGAGCCAGGCCATGGAATGGGCCAACAGCCAATAAGGCGCGGTTCAGGCCTTGGGTGGTTTTGCCGTGGTTTTTGAGGGGCTTTTTGGGCTGGTTTTCGCCGGTAGGCGAAGGCGGGAAATGCGTTTTGAAGCGCTGCGCAAATGCACCCGGCGTAGTTTTGCCGGAGGCCCGCCGGGATCGGCGCGGACGCCCATTTTCCAGCATGCCATGACCTGTTACTGCATCGGCCGCAACTACCGGGAACACGCCAAAGAGCTGAACAATCCGGTGCCCGAACGCCCCATCGTGTTCAGCAAACCCGCTTCGGCCGTGCGCTTGCCGGGCCAGGGGGCGCCTTATCCGCCCTTTACCCGGGATTTGCATTTTGAAACCGAACTGGTGCTGCGCGTCGGCATGGAGGCCCGCAAGCTGTCCGAAAGCGATGCCTGGCAGGCCGTGGATGCCATTACCCTGGGGCTGGACCTGACGGCCCGCGATGTGCAGGCCGAATGCAAGGAAAAGGGGCATCCCTGGGAAGTGGCCAAGGCCTGGGACGGCAGCGCGCCGATCGGGCGTTTTGTGGACGTGCCCGAGGCCCTGCGCACCGACGGGGTGGCGTTTGCAGCTTACCGCAACGGGCGGCGGGTCCAGCTTGGCCATACGGCCGATATGCTCTTTCCGATTCCTGCCCTGCTGGTGTACCTTACGCGCTTCTTTACCTTGATGCCTGGCGATCTGGTGTTTACCGGCACGCCTTCCGGGGTAGGACCGGTGCAAAGCGGGGACCGTTTCCAGGCCTTTCTGCTGCCGGAGTTGTCGCCCAACGGCATGCAGTCCGATGCGCCGCCGGAGGCCTTGCCTTCGCCGGATGGCCCAAAATCCGAACGCGCCTTGCTGCAACAAATGCTGCTGGATGTCGAAATACAAGAGGGCTAGATCCAGCAACGCCTGCTGCCTGCACGGGCAAGCGCCTCGTTTTCAGCCACAAGCACCCGACGCCCGCTAGAACCCAAAGCGCCCAATGGCCAAGCCTTCCTCCACCGCTGCAATGGACGCTTCCGCACCCGCAAAGTTGATCGCCGATCCGGACACCGCGCTGCTGGCCTGGCGCCATATGTGCCGTTCGGCCGCCATGGCGGCCACCTACGACAAAAACCGCACGATTTGCTACTACGTGCACGCCAACGCGCGCGGGCACGAGGCCATCCAAATTGCGGCGGGCATGCAATTGGAGCCCCACGACTGGGTGTCGCCCTACTACCGCGACGATGCCATTCTGCTGGGCTGCGGTTGGGCGCCTTCCGAGCTGATGCTGCAATTGATTGCCAAGGGCACCGATCCCTTCAGTGCGGGCCGCAGCTATTACGGCCATGCCTGTTCGCGCAATCCCGCCCATCCCAAGATGCTGCACCAGTCTTCGGCCACCGGCATGCAGGCCATTCCCACCACCGGCATTGCGCAAGCGCTGGCCTACCGGGAGCGACAGGGCCTGGCATTGGACGGTCCCAACCCCATTGCAGTCTGTTCCTTGGGCGATGCCTCGATGACCGAAGGCGAGGTGGCCGAAGCCCTGCAGTTTGCCACGCTGCGCGAATTGCCCATCGTCTACCTCGTGCAGGACAACGACTGGGGCATTTCCGTATCCGCCGAGGAAGGGCGGACCATGAACGCGTATGAATACGCGGCCGGCTTCAAGGGCCTTGGCCGCGAGACGGTGGACGGGGCGGATTTCGCCGCCTCCTGGGCGGCGGTCCAGGAGGTTTACGCGTGGGTACGCGAACACCGCAAGCCGGTCTTGCTGCACGCCCGCGTGCCGCTGTTGGGCCACCATACCTCCGGGGTGCGCAAGGACATGTACCGGCCAGAGGAGGATCTGGCCGAACACGCTACCCGCGACCCCAAACCGCGCATGCGCCAGTGGCTGGAGGAAAAGGGCTTTGACGCCGGCCAACTCGACGCCATTGAGGCGGAAGCCGCCGAAGAAATCGAGGCCGCCTTCCAGGCTACCGTGGAAGCGCCCGAACCCGATCCGGTCCACATCGCCGAACATGTGTTTGCCCCCACCCCGGTGACCGAGGAAGTGGGGCAACGCGTACCGGAGGACTCGGGCAAGGCCATCATGGTCGACGCCGCACTGCACGCCATCCGCGAGATCCTCGAACGCCACCCCGAAGCCGTGTTCTATGGCCAGGATGTGGGACGCCGCCTGGGCGGTGTGTTCCGTGAAGCGGCCCTGCTGGCCCAGCGCTTCGGCGACGAACGCGTCTTCAACACCGCCATCCAGGAAGCCTACCTGATCGGCTCCACGGCCGGCATGTCCGCCGCGGGCTGCAAGCCCATTGTGGAGGTGCAGTTTGCCGACTACATCTGGCCGGGCATCAACCAGCTGGTCTCCGAGCTCAGCAAATCCTGCTACCTGAGCAACGGGCAATTCCCCGTGCAGGCGCTGATCCGCGTACCCATCGGGGCCTACGGTTCCGGCGGGCCTTACCACAGCGGCAGCGTGGAATCGGCCCTGCTGTCCATCCGCGGCATCAAGGTCTGTTATCCGTCCAACGCCGCCGACATGAAGGGCCTGCTCAAGGCGGCCTTTGCCGATCCCAACCCGGTGGTCATGCTGGAGCACAAGGGCCTTTACTGGTCCAAGGTGCCGGGCACCAACGCCGCCAAGGTCATCGAGCCCGACGCGGACTATATGCTGCCTCTGGGCCGCGCCGCTGTTACGGTAGCCGCTTCGCCGGAGGCGGTGGAAAACGGGGAATCCGTGGGGGTGATCACCTACGG
>JAUIHG010000416.1 GCA_030432405.1 Bacteroidia bacterium
GACGTAGCGGCAATCGGAGGTCGGGTAGTCCTCTAGGCGGACTTCGTTGTTCGTGGTCAGCTTCAGCTTACCGGAATAGACGGATTCCAGGGTCTGCTTTTCGGACAGGGCCGCCGTACCGGCGGCGATACTGAAGACGGAAGGATCCGGCCAGTAAACGGGCGCGGCGGCGTTGAAAGCCGGACGGCCGGCTACCACGGGAACGGAGAGGATGCCCAGCTTGTAGCGGGAAGCCAGGAAGCCGTCCTTATCGTGCAGGCCAATGGCCAGGGTGCTGGCAATGGCGCGCTGGTCGGCGTCCTTGAGGGAAAAGGTGTAGGTGTCCTTGCTCGTCTGGAGCTGGGCCACCAGGATCAGCTGAGCGATACGGGCCTCGGAAGGATCCATACCAACGGCCTGGGCGGCGTTGCGGGCCGTTTCGAGGGCCAGTTTGCGAAGAGTGTTCATCGGGGGGATGATTTTGATTGAGGTTGAGGAGGTACAGTCGCCAGGGATGGGCCAAAACCCTGTTTACTGAATGACCAGCGACGCTTCGGCCAGCTCCGTGCCGTACATCTCCGGGCGGGAGCTGTAGTCGCCGGCAACGGCAGGATCTACCGTCAGGCGCAGCAGCGGATCGGCTGAGCCGATCTGGGTGTAGAGGTCACCCGTGCCGTTAATGCCGACGTACTGCGGGGCGACCTGTACGGCCAGTTCGATGGCGCCGGAGGCGGCCATCCCTACCCCGATAAAGCGGACGTTGCGCTTCATCTTCTTCTGGGTGGCCAGGTAGCCGCCGATGGCCACCTTGGCCGCCGGAATGGCTTTACCCAGGATCTCCCGGGTCTTTTCGGGTTGTTTGGCCACCACCTGATTGATCAGGCGGTTAGCCGCCAGGCTACCGACACCGCCGAGGATGCCCATGGCCAGGTCGTTCGTGGAGAATTTCGCAGCGGTACCGGAGATACGGCGGCGACGGGAAGTGGCTTTCTTTTTGCGAGCCATAGTGGTTCCAATTTTGATGCTGTTGCACGTCTTGCACTTTTTACTGCC
>JAUIHG010000417.1 GCA_030432405.1 Bacteroidia bacterium
GGCCCCGGATCGCGGGCTACCTGGACAGAATTAAAACGTCCGCCCGGGTGCCGGGTGGACGTTTTTTTATGCCCGAAAACAGTGGCAGGCCCTGGCCAAAAGCGAGGCAGCCGCGGCATGGAGAGGGGCAAATCCTGGTCGTCTCATCGCCTGCGAGGCAGGCGTCAGTGGGCTGTCAGATGCTGTCCCGGATTTGCCATTGATTCAGGGCAAATTACCCCTCAAAACGCTTTGGAATCAAGGCGTTTGCCTTGTAAGAAAGGGCTAAAATCATTACTATTTGCACCATTTTGTGAGAAGCGGAATCCGGAGCGTCGAATCCAGGCTCCAGCCGCTTCACTTCTAGGGGAGAAAAGCATGAGTAGCGATGGCGTGAATACCGGCAGGAGGAAATTCCTGACGGCTGCCACCAGTGTGGTGGGCGTTGCCGGCGCAGTGGGCGTGGCGGTGCCTTTCCTGGGTTCCTGGAACCCGTCAGCCAAGGCCAAGGCCGCCGGCGCACCGGTAAAAGCCGATATCGGCAAGCTGGAGCCAGGCCAGATGATTGTGGTGGAGTGGCGCGGCAAGCCCGTTTACGTGATGCACCGCACGGCCGAGCAGGTTGCGGACCTGTCCAAGCTTGACGGCATGCTCAAGGACCCCGACTCCGAAATTTCCGACCAGCCCACCTACATCTCCGACAAAAGCCGCTCTTTGAAGCCGGAAATCCTGGTGCTGGTCGGCCTGTGCACCCACCTGGGCTGCGCACCGAAATTCCGTCCCGAAGTCGGCGCGGCCGACCTCGGTGGTGACGAGTGGCTGGGCGGCTTCTTCTGTCCCTGCCACGGTTCCAAATTTGACCTTGCCGGACGGGTTTACTCGGGCGTGCCGGCATCTACCAATCTGGTGGTTCCCCCTTACTCTTTCGAGGGTGACAACGTCCTGGTAATCGGCGTGGATACGGAGGCTGCCTGATGAACAATATGCTTATTGGATTACGTGACTGGGTCGATGCCCGCCTGCCGATCATGCGGGCGTGGGACACTCAC
>JAUIHG010000222.1 GCA_030432405.1 Bacteroidia bacterium
CTGGACAAAAGCACGGCCGTAGGGTTTTGATTGCGGGGGTGGGATTGCCGGATGTGCTGGAGGTCCGCAAGGAACATCGGGTCCAGCCGGTTGGGAACCGTTTGGCAGCGGGCTTTGGGCATGGACAACGCCCGGCGCAGGAAATCCGAAACATAGAGGGCATCGGAGGCGGTGCTTCGGGCCACGGCATGCAGCAGGGCATGCAGCGCTTTGGGCCGCACCATGGGTTCGTGCAGGTGGTAGATCACCCGGACCCGCCGAAGTGCTCCTGCCAGGGAGGCCCCCATGGGCAATAGGGTATTGCAATACACCGCATCTCCCGACTTGAGCCGGAAAAGCAAATGAAAAAACAACCAGGCTTGCGCGTGGAAATAGCGCAGCAGGGTTTCGGCTTTGTTGCGGCCCAGGCGATAGGGCAGGGTTCGGTGTTCCACACCGTGGATGCCACTGAGCAGCCCCGGCCCTTGTGACGTGTAGAGTACGGGATTCGCCCCTTGGGCGACAGCTTCCCGCAGCCAGCCGGCCAAAACCCGAGGGCTGCCGCTGCGGTCGTTGAGCATGTGGATGGCGTAAAGGCTCATGCGGATTTTCGGGTTTCAGGGGGGTATGGATTCTGGATGCTGCGGGCTGCGTCTGGCCCGTTGGAGGGCTTTGCCATGCCCTTTCGGGCAAAGCATTTTGGCGCTTCGTTCCATGTGGGATTCCAGCCTTCGGGACAGTGGCCACGTTGCCCGCTCAATTGGGCGTACAGCGTCCTGAGGGCATGCCCCTTTTGATTCCAATCGTGGCGGGACTCAAAGCCCAACAAGGCTTCGTGTGCACACTGCAAACGGAATTGCGGGTCCTCATGCAGGCGGGCCATGCCTTCGGCGAAAGCCGCAATGGCCTTTTCCGGTGCGCTGTCAGAGATGGGGCCCAGAGGGCTGGCTCCGGCCAGGAATCCCGGTCCTGGATTGTCCAGGCAGAGGATCGGGATGCCTTTGGACATGGCTTCCGGAACGACCATTCCAGCACCTTCATGAGAGCCAAAAGCAAAAACAGCAGCGCTTTCAAACTCTGCTTCCATGGCGGCGTGGTCCACCCAGCCCAGAAAGTGTACGGCTTCAGCCACACCAAGTGCTTCTGCACGCCGGGTCAGCGATGCTTCCAAGGGTCCGGTTCCGGCAATCCGCAGGCTAACGCCAGCTTTTTGTGTTTCGGGCAGTGCGTGGTAGAAGCGCGCAAAGGCTTCCAGGACCAACCGGAACCCTTTCATGGGTACAAGACGCCCAGCGCTCAGGACGCGGAATGCAGACGCTTCCGGTTGGCCCGCAAGGGCACGCGCTGCGCTGGTGTCCTCCGTGTTGACATGGCGGTTGGGTGCCCCCACCGCCGGAAAGATGCTGTGCGGTGTTGCACCGGTCTGTACCGCTTTGCTTACCTCGGGATTGACGGCCAATACATGCGCCGCCCGGCGAACGCTCGTCCGGAAAAAAGGATCAAGGCGACGGGCAGCGGATTTGACCAACCAACGGAGGCGGTCGAGCAGGTAATCCCGGTAAGTGCCTTCAAAAAGCAAGTGTGCCCGTGGTGTGGGGGGATGGTGCCCGATGGGGCCCCACAGCACGGGGACGCCGGTACGGTAGAGAAACTGGGGATGCGCATCGGAGTGAAAATTCAGGGCGTGGGCCAGGCAAAAGGACAACTGGCCTTTGCGTTTCATCCAACCGGCCTTTTGGGCCACACCCCATTGCCACAGCCAGAAATAGGCGGTGGATCCCCGCGCACCCTTTTTCCACCACCGTGCCCATCGGGGCAGGTCGTAGCCGTGAAAGCGCACGCGGCTCAGCAACATCCGGTGGTCGGGACGGGGATGGGCAGTAGCCTGGCATTCGCGCGTGTAGCGCGCAATTTCCGCCAGGTTGTTTTCCCGGGTGAATACCTCCAGACGGTAGTGCCGGGCAGCCTGCAAGAGCAGGTTCCAACCCGTACCGTCTTCCGAGCCCTTGTAGGGGTTCAGTGCGTAGGCGGTAATGAGCAATGTGGGCGTTTCCATGGGTGTGGAAAGGGTGGTTCAGGTGGGAATCCGCAAAGGGGCTTCCAGGTCTTTGATGATGCGGCGCAGGGTGCGTTCGCGTTCCAGGTTGATGACCGGCGTATAGCGCGGTTGTTTTGGATGGTTTGTTCCGTTTCCAGAAAGCTTTCGGAACAGCGCCAGGTAGCCGTCGTTCAATGCGCCGATGGCATCCAGGTCCAGTTCCTGTTTGCGTTTTCGGATGACGGCTGCCGGGGCGTATAGGAAATAGTTCCGGCGGGGTTTGAACAGCAAGCGCCAACCGGCGAAGGCCAGGCGTGGATCAAGCTGCAGGTTGCTCCGTTTTCCGTCCACAATGAAATCGAAATAATAGCGGTCGTAAAGCACGACGTATCCGCGCAGCACGTACCTGAACCACACGTAAAACTGGCCGAGCAGGTAATCGCTGTAGTAATAGGCAAAGCGCAAAAGCGAAGAAAAGCGGTTGCGGTTGGTGCCTTGCCGTGGCAAGCGGACGGCCGCACGACGCTCGGCTTCCTGACGGCCGTGTTTCCAGGCCGAAAGCATGGGCAATACCGAGGGACGGTGGCGCAGGACCACCACTTTGCGGCGGTAGCGCTTGCGCAACGTGCGTTCCAGGTCGGCCAGAATGGTGGATTTTCCGGCTCCGTCCGCCCCGGATAAGGTTACCGTAAAGCCGCGCTCGCGAAAGGTGTCCATCAAGCTGCGCAGCAGGTGCATGGTGCTTCGCCAGGCGCGTTTCCAAAACCGGTTTTCCGGCCAGCGTAAGACGCGTTTTTTCCAATGGGCCATCCAGGAGGCTCCAGCCTCCGTGGCCAGTCCGGGTGAAAAGCCTTTCATCCCGGTGCAGGCTTCCAGGTGGGTACGTGCAGCGGTTTGTTCCGCTTCGGACAAGGCTTCAAACCACGCCAGATAGGATTTCGGCAATCCGGATCCATTGAGCTGGTAAAATGCCACGAGGTACTCCAGATCGATCGCTGCAGGAAGCACCATACAACCGATGCCGGGGTCAAAGCGCGCCTGGCGCAGAGCCTCTTCTGCGCGGGCATAGATCAGGCCTTTGCGTTGGAATGCGTGTAGGAAATCCAGGCTCAACAGATCGCCATCGCGAAAAACCAACAGGGCATTGATCATGCCCGGAGCTTCGCGGATGCGGATGGCGGCCAGGTCCGGATGCTGGTCCCAACGGCGCAGCAATTGGACCACCCTGGTTTTGGGCCCCAGCGTATCCAGATCGCTTTCCCGGGGGAGGTCCACCAGTGGGCCGTGGCGGTGTTTGAGCAGGGCGATGCCGGCATCGGTGAGGTGTTCGCCCAATTGGGCGAGAAAACGCGTGCGCATGGTCTGCGGCGCGCAAGCATGGGCATGGCGCTGGATCCATGTGGTCCAAACCTGCATCAAACGTGTTTCGGCATAGCTCGCCTGTCCTGCTTGCATGCGGGCGGCATAGGCCGGACCGTAGTAGCAGAGCATCCAGCAGAGGTATGCCTGAAGGTGGCGTTCCGGGTCAATGGGTGTTGCCCCGTTTTGCGTTGTGCCGCCTCCGGCGAAAATGTGATCCAGGGCGGGCTGCCCCATGGCAGCGGCCAGCAGGTTTTCCAGACGGTCGATCCGGTTGACCGATGCCTCCCCATGTTGGTGGGTGCCCAAAAGGGATTCGCCCTGTACCACAAAATGGAACAGATCGAAGAGGGCAGGGGCCGTGCGGGACAGTTCCCAATCGTAGACGGCCAGCGTTCCATCCCGGGCATCCATCCAACAGTTCCAGGGGGTGAAGTCGCCGTGCATCACCTGCATGGGCAGGGCCGGGCCTTCCTGCAGTCGGTCCAGCAGAAGGCGAACGGCCTTTGCCCAGGGCGCTTGCGGCAGGTCGGCCGCCATTTCCGTTAAGGCGGTCCAGAAACCATTGTCCGTCAAAGCTGGAGGCATTGGAGCGGACAGCAGGTCGGCAACAAAGCGCGCATGGGCAGGGCCAAAATGGCGAACCCTATTTCCATCCCGGGGGGCCACATCATCCATGACGAGCAGCTGTCCTTCTTCCTCCATCATGGACAGCGTGGGGTAACGGAAGCTTGATTTGAAGCCTTTCAGCCAGGACAGTTGGCCGGCTTCGTTGCGCAACAATGCGGTGGAGCGTTCGCCAAGGGCGATCTTGACAAATTGGGCCGCTTTGTCCGCCGAGGCGGGGATGCGGGCCAGGGCCTTACGGTCTGTACCGGCTGTGCCCAGAAACAGGGGCACGCCGATGGTCAGGCTGCCGCGTTTGCTGGAACGCATTTCCTGCGGAATGCGCACCCACAGGCGACGGATGCCCAATATGCGGTTCAGCACCGGCCATTGGAGCCAGGCTGCTGTTTTCCAAACTGCGGCCAGCATTTTGGCCCGCTTGGTGGCGCGGTTGTAGAAGGCCAGAAAATCCGCATTGCGGTCGCTGTCCGGCACCAGCCAACGGATGCTGCCGTCCGGATTGGGATAGGCCCGGTAGCCCACCCAGGCGTGGTCGGAGTGCGGAGCATTTCCGGCTCGATCGGGTGTTCGGCGCTCCGCGAAGTACACCTGACCACCCCAGATGTGCTGGAGGCGGTCCAGATCTTGTTGGGCAAATCCCGCGATGGACGTTTTGGAGAGGCTCATGATGGAAGGGGGATGCAGGTTTGCGCCATGGTGGGTGGGTTTTTATGCCGGAGGGCAGGACGGGTCTGCCAGTCGTTGTGGGGTATCCGGCCACCGGCACGTTCATAGCGCCGGCGGTCGGCAGGCAGCAGCTTTTCTTTCGGTTTCAGGACGATGATGCAGATGAGCAATTGGTAGAACAGGATGCCGTAATTGGACTCTCCGAACACCCCGAATTCGGTAAACGAATTGATGATGATGGGCACCATCACGGCGCACAAAAACAAGGAGAGCGCCTTCCGGCGAACCGTCGCTGCCACGGTGGCAAAAAACTGCAGCAGGCAGATCGTGATGCCCACGATGCCCAGGTTCATGACCACCTGCATGAAGGTGTTGTGGGTCATGCGGCCCGGATAGGTATGTACGCCCTGGAAGGTGTCTTCGTAATTGATCCGCATGAAGCCATAGCCGAGCCAGGGTTCGCGGATAAAACCTTCATTCAACAAGGCGGTCCAGAACGGCAGTCGGCCGGTCATGGAAAGCACTTCTTCGGTGCCGCCGCCCTCTTTGAAAATGATCACCTTCATGGCAATCGGCACCGCAATGGCCATCCCCACGAGGGCAGCCATTTTGAGTTTTTTGTTGTCCGATTGCAATACGAGCAAGCCGACGACGGCAAAAATTCCAATGGTCGAGGAGCGCGATCCGGTCAGCCACAACACGGCCAGGTTGAGGAACATGGACACAGCACTGAGCAGGGAAATGCCCTTGCGGGCGATGGCCACAAAAAGCG
>JAUIHG010000223.1 GCA_030432405.1 Bacteroidia bacterium
TGGCCCGCTCCAGGGCGGCGGTAGTCTTGCCCATGGCCGATACCACCACCACCAGGCACAGCTTTCCCCGGGCTTCCTTCATGCGTGCAAGCATCAGGCTTGCCGCACGCAGCAGCCCGGCGCGGTCGCAAACGGCTGCACCGCCAAACTTGTGCACTTCTACCGGGATCAAGGGGGGCTCGGACATGCGGGGCATTTTGTGCTGCAAAGATGTCCGCCTCAGGCCATGCGCGCCAGGCGCTCGATGCCCTCGGCCGACAAATGGCATCGCACCCAGCCGGCGTCTTCCCTGGCACCCAGGTTGCGGTACAGCGCTCGCGCGCTGGTGTTCCAGTCCAGGACCTGCCAGCGCATCTGGCGTACGCCTTGCGTGCGGGCCCGGCGCGCCAATTCGGCCAAAAGCCGCGTTCCAAGTCCTTGTCCGCGCAGGCCCTCCCGCACCATCAGATCGTCCAGATACAATATGCGCCCTTTCCAGGTGCTGTGTTGCCAGCCGTAGCAAGCCAGCCCGTCGATGCGGCCTTTTGCCTCCGGCGAACGGTTTTCGGCCAACAGCATGCGCAGCACCGGGGCGGTACCGGACGCATGGCGGGCAAACTCCTCGGCCCGGGTTTCCACTTCAGCTTCCGCTTTTTCGAAGCGGGCCAAATCCCGGACCAGCGTATGGGCGGCCGCCACATCGGCGCCGCCGTCGTCCAGATGAGCATCGCGCAAAATCCATTCCATGCCGCAAACCTAAACCGGCCTGGCCATGCGCCGCCGCCAATCGGTGGCCTGTCCCGCCCAGGTCCAAAAACCCGGGTGGCCACAACCGCAACTTTGGCGGCTTTTCCAGCGTAGGTTATGGAACTGCCCAACCCCTTGAAGGCCGAACCAACACGGCGCCCAATCAGGGCCGCACCTGCCGATCAGAGCGTTTGCCAGCGAATCTTCGCTGATTTGCATCCTGCAGGTTTGCGCCCCCCGGGATTTACGGGCATCTTTATGCCCTATTCTCCTCGATATGCCTTGTATTCCCGGCTCAGTACATTCCATCGCTTCATTCCCTGGCCCATTCACCCATGCACTGGAAGCAACACGTCGTCACGCTGGAGGAATTCATCATCCAGCGGCAGTTGGACTTTCCCTTCGCCTCCGGCGAACTCTCCAACCTCCTTCGGGACATCGGCTATGCCGCCAAGGTGGTTCACCGCGAGGTCAACAAGGCGGGCCTGGTGGACGCCTTCATGCTCACGGGCGTGCGCACGGCTCCGGTGATGTTCCTGCAAGGGGAGGACGTCAAAAAGCTGGACGTCTACGCCAACGAGCACTTCATTGCCTCCTTGCGGGCTGGCCGCGAATGCGCCGGAGTGGGTTCGGAGGAAAACGACGACATCATTGCCTTTGACGACGCCAACAGCCGCAATGCGCAATACGTGGTGTTGATGGACCCGCTGGACGGTTCCTCCAACATCGACGTGAACGTGTCCATAGGCACCATCTTCAGCATCTACCGCCGCCAATCCAACAAGGGCGATCTGGTGCGCCAGGAAGATTTCCTGCAAAAGGGCACCGAACAGGTGGCCGCCGGCTATGTGATTTACGGTTCCAGCACCATGCTGGTCTATACCACCGGTAAGGGCGTCAACGGCTTTACGCTCGACCCTTCCATCGGCGAATTCTGCCTGTCCAACCCCAACATCAAGACCCCGGATCTGGGCAAAGTTTATAGCGTCAACCAGGGCTATTATTCCAAATTCCCGGAGGGCATCCGCCGCTTCATCGATTATTGCGTGGAGGACGACAAGGACACCAAGCGGCCCTGGTCCATGCGCTACATCGGGTCCATGGTGGCCGACATCCACCGCAACCTGATCAAAGGCGGGTTGTTCATGTACCCGCCCACCACCGATGCGCCGAGCGGCAAATTGCGCCTGCTCTACGAATGCAATCCGATCGCCTTCATCGTGGAACAGGCGGGCGGGAAGGCCACCGATGGCCACCAACGCATTTTGGAACTGCAGCCCACCGAACTGCACCAGCGCTCGCCGGTCTACCTGGGTTCCTCCCAGCAGGTGGAAAAAGCCGAAGCCTTCCTGGCCGATTTTGAAACCAGGGCTGCCAAAGAAGCGGCCAACGGCAAGGCTGGCGGTCCGGTTTCCGTGAAGGCCTGAGGCCTGCCTGCACAACAGGGTCATCGGTGCCGGCTGCCCGGCCCGACCCCGATCAGTTTTCGTTTTGCTCGTACCAGGTGTCCACCTCCGTGGGGGCCTGACTTGCCGCTACCGCCAGGCGGTCGCAGCGCTCATTGAGCGGGTGGTTGTTGTGCCCCTTGATCCAGTGAAAGCGCACCCGGTGCTGCCGGTAGATCCGCAAAAAGCGTTTCCAGAGGTCCGGATTCTTTTTGTCTTTGTAGGCCTTTTTCTCCCAGCCAAAGACCCAGCGTTTTTCCACCGCGTCCACCACGTATTTGCTGTCCGACCAGACGTGGACCTCCAGGCCCGGCCGTTTCAGGCTTTCCAGGGCCACAATGACCGCCAACAGTTCCATGCGGTTGTTGGTGGTCTTGCGGAAACCTTCTGCGAGTTCTTTTTCGTGGCCCCGCCACTGCAGCACCACGCCGTAACCACCGGGTCCGGGATTGCCGCTGGATGCACCGTCGGTGTAAACCTTCACGGCGTTGGCCATGCCGCGTTGTCCGGAGGGAGAAGAGGCCGAAGGGGAGTAGGATGCAGAAGAAGCCATACACAGCGCCTTTCGGCGAAGGCCAAAGGTAGCTTCTGCCCGGCATGGGCCCGGCATCGATTCAACAAGAGCCCGGCACGGGTCCGGCATCGCATCACCATGACCCCGGTACCACCCGCTGCACCCGTCTGGTGTAACTTTCGTGCGCCGGTGCCAGGCCGCTTTCCAGCCGGATTCCGGACACCACCGACCCCTGCACCAACACCGTGCGCTCCCGATGACCCGCACCAACGGGGCATGACCGATTACCTGGCCGTGGGACTGCAGGCCTTGTTGTTGTTGCTGTTGATCTGGCGGCCTGATTTTCTGGACCGGGGCCTGGGCATGGTGGCGCGGGGCCTGGGTTGGGTGCTGTTGATCCTGGGGTTGGGCATCGGGGCTTTTGCGGCGCTTGGATTGGGCCGCTCGTTGAGTCCTTTTCCTTCGCCGAAGGCGAACGCGGAATTGGTCACCGAAGGCCTCTATGCCTATGTGCGCCACCCGATTTACACCGGCATTTTGGTGGCCGCTTTTGGCTGGACGCTGATGGGCTTCGGGATGGGTTTTGGCGGCGCTGTCCGCGATCCCTACCGGCTCCTGCTGGCCCTGGGCCTGGTGCTGTTGTTCCACTACAAGGCTGGTTTTGAAGAGCGGCGCCTGCTGGCCCTGCATGCCGACTATGCTGCATACATGCGCCGTACGGGCCGCTTCCTACCCCTCTTTGCCGCCGCTTCCCGCCGCCAGGGCGGTGCATCCGAAACACCGGCATCCGACGATGCCGAAACCCCCTGATGCCACAGGCCTGCACCGGCATCCGCTTCCCCTCAATGAGCGCCCCACAGCATCCTGAACACGGTTCTGGCCGTCCGCCTTCCGGCGAAGCCCCGAAGGGCGGAGGAGCTTCCCCGCTGCGTGCGGTACAGGAACAAATGGCCCACCTGGCCAGCCACAAGCCCACGCGTTTGCTGGTCATCCTGGGGGGGCTGTTCATCGCCAATGCCCTGGTGGCCGAATTCATCGGCGTCAAGATTTTTGCCCTGGAGGAAAGCCTGGGTTTTGCGCCCTGGCGCTACAAACTTTTCGGGGTCGACGCGGCGCCCCAGTTTACGGTGGGGGTTTTGCTGTGGCCCATCGTCTTTGTGATGACCGACGTGATCAACGAATACTTCGGGCCCAAAGGCGTGCGCCTGTTGACCAATATGGCCGTCGCTTTGATCGCTTATGCCTTTTTGATGGTCAACGCCGGCATAGCTGTAGTGCCGGCCGAATGGTGGATCGGCTCTTACGCGGAGCGCGGCCTGGAAGACGCCCAGGTGGCCTACTCGGTGATTTACGGACAGGGCATTTGGATCATCGTCGGCTCCCTGGTGGCTTTTTTGGTCGGGCAGGTGCTGGACGTGTTGGTCTTCCACCGGATCAAGGCCTGGACCGGCGAACGCGCCGTCTGGCTCCGGGCAACCGGCTCGACCGTGGTCAGCCAATTGGTGGATTCCTACATCGTCATTTACGTGGCCTTTGTGCTCGGCCCGCCCTCCTGGTCCACCGAGCTTTTTGTGGCCGTGGCCACCAACAACTACATCCTCAAAGTGGGCGCAGCCATCCTGTTGACCCCGGCCATTTACGGCATCCATTGGGTGATCGACCGCTACCTGGGCGCCGAGCAGGCGCAGGCGTTGCGGCGCGCGGCCATGGAAGAGCGCTGAAGCCTACTACCGGCCCGACCGGATGCGCTTCCGGTCAGCGGGAAGACTTCCGCCTCCGGCGAATACCGACGGCCGCTTGGTGCTTTCGCCCGAAGGGCTACCTTTGGCGCGGACATCAGGTGGCGGCAAGGCCTTTGTGCGCTGCTGCTGAAAAGGGAATCCGGTGCAAATCCGGAACAGTCCCCACTGCTGTAACGTCCACCGCGCCATACGGCGCCCGGCACCCGACCATGCCACTGTTTTTGGGGTCCGTACACCAGACCCGGATTGCCCTCCAGCGGGAGCGGCGGTCGCAAAAACGGGAAGGCCACGTGCTGGTGAACCATCGGAAGTAGCCTTTTGAGGCATATGCTCCGTGCGTTCAGGGACGGAGTCAGAAGACCTGCCTGGCGTTCGATGCCCGTCGCTTTTGGGGTAAAAGCGGCCATCCGAGCAGCGCGCAGCTGCAGGATTTGCGAGGACCTCCGGCATCATCGGCCGTCTTTGGACGGAGCGCTTCTGGCGCGTTGGCGTGCACCCGCACCCGTCGGTCGATGCCCTTCCGCAATTCCCGCAGCAGCCCGCACGCCCAGGCAGCCTGCAGGCCACATGGTCTGCCGTGCACCCGAGCGGCAACGGATGCCTTTTCCCCATGCATCCTGTTGAACCCGCCAAACTCCGCCGTGCGCGTACGCTGCCTCCCATATCCATTGCATGCTGTGTTGCCCGCAGGCGGGCGATCGCATGATGGTGCTGCAAGTCCGCAGCGCATGCGGCAAGGCAGTGCCGGTTGGCCAAAAGGAATCGTTGCATGGCTGCTGGCGTGTGGTGCATGGATCGGATTGCTCCAGGGGCAAAGCGGCATGGATGGGCAGGTATCGGTTCTGGAGCCTTATGCAACGCACCTCGGTTTCAATGCGGTCCAGCCTGATCCAGGCTCTGGCACGGCCGTGCAGGATAGCGTTGCGCTGAGGGCCCTGCATGTACAGGCCCGCTACACCCCGTCAGCCAACGCCCTGGAGGTGGATTCTGC
>JAUIHG010000224.1 GCA_030432405.1 Bacteroidia bacterium
CGCCGGCGATACCCTCTTCCATACCGGTGCCCCGCGTGGCCTGTCCGATCCCTTGGGCGTGGACAGCCCCTACGAGGCCCACCATGCCCTGGTGCGCCGCATGGAGGACGTGCCGGTGTACCAAATAGTGCCGGCCAATACGCTCGGCGCGGTGACCACGGTCCTGGAGCAGGCCGCCTATCCTTTAAAGGACAACCGGCTTCCGCCGAAGGGCTTTTTGAGCAGCCACCCCGATTACGACACCACGGCCATCGTGGGCCGGGCGGTGGGCGATCCCGATTTCAACCGCACGGACGGCACGGAAGGCAGCGGGGGCGACCGCATCCTGTACCGCATCGGCCTGGACGGCTACCGTGGCGCCAGCCGGGCGGTGGTCCGGGTCTGGTACCAGGCAGTGCCGCGGCGCTGGACGCGCGAACTCTTTGCCGTGGACCATCCCAATGTGGACCTCTTCGAGGACCTGTACCACGACCAGGACGGTCAGCCCAGCCTGGTGGCCGCTGATACGCTGGCCGTCCCCGCCATGCCCAACGGCTTGGCCAACCTGGCTGAGGCGGGTTTGTGGCAGCTTGGTCCTATTCCGGCGGAAAATGGCCGTGTCCATACCACCGAAGGCCCCCGCGTGCAGCGCGCCTGGTGGTATGCCGCCGATGGCCGCATGCTCGAGGTGCTGGACCGTCCGGATCGGGTGTTCGCCCTTCCGGGCGAAGCCCCGCTGTACCTGCTGCGCCTGGAAGATGCGCAGGGACGCCACGCCACCTACCGCGTTCTCCAGGCGCGGTGATCCTGCGCCGAGGGGCTGACAAGAAAAGGCTGGCGGCCATGGGCCGGTAGTGCGGGGCAGTCCTGCGCGTCCATGCACCAAACAGCCGCGGACAAAACGGCCGCTCAAGACGTGTACGCATAAAAAAAGACCGCCTGGAAAGGCGGTCTTTGGGGGGCTGGTACCGGGCGCAAGGATGCGCCCAAGGAACCGTTTCGGTGGGTGGCTGACCGGATTTGAACCGGCGACCCCCAGAACCACAATCTGGTGCTCTAACCAACTGAGCTACAACCACCGTGGTGCCGTGCGTCGGCGTTTGGACAAACGTGTTCGCGCGGGGCGCAAAGATACACGCCCGCTGCAAATGTGTCCAGTCCCGAAGCGCTTTTCCCGCAACCGATTCGCGTAGTTTTACCGGGGCATAGCGCGGTCCACAGCGGCTGCCAGCCCATAGCGCCTCTCCCATGGCCTCGTCCTCCCATTCCCACACAGACGCCCGCACAGACGCCCGCCCGCAAGCGCATGCGCATGCGGACGCATCGAAGGCATCCCGCTCGGCCAACGCATCGGCCAATGGTGGGACCAACGGTGAGGCCAACGCAGCGGCACCGGCCAAAACGGCCCCCGCACCCACCCCATCCAGGCGTGCTTCGCCTGCCGGCGAAAACAACGTGGAACTCCGGGTGGGCGGCATGTCCTGCGCCAATTGCGCCCTGCGTGTGGAGCGCTACCTGGACAAGCAGGGCCTGGAGGAGATCGACGTGCGCTTTGCCGACGATGCGGTGGCCTTCCGCCTGCCCGAAGACGGCGACCTGGAGCGCATCATCGACGGCATCGAGCACATCGGCTACCCGGTGCTTGGCGAAGCCTCCATGCCTCAGGAAAGCGGCTGGACGTCCGCCGAACGCATCCTTTTGGTTTGCGCATTGCTCAGCCTCCCGCTGCTGGCAGCCATGTTCCTGCCCGAAGGCAACGTGCTGCGGCTGCCGGCCGTCCAGTTTGGCCTGGCCCTGCCCGTGTACATCCTGGGCATGCGGCATTTCGGTCCAAGCGCCTGGGCCAGCCTGCGCGGCGGCCTGCCCAATATGGACGTGCTGATCGTCCTGGGCTCCAGCGCGGCCTTTGGCTACAGCCTGTGGGGTTGGCTCGGGGGCCTCGGTGAAGCGTACCTGTTTTTTGAAACCGCAGCCACCATCATCACCCTCGTGATGCTCGGTAATGTGATCGAGCACCGCAGCGTGCGCAAGACCACCTCCTCCATCCGGGCACTGAGCAGCCTGCAGGCGAACAAGGTCCGCGTGGTCCGCGAAGGCGGCACCGAAGAAGTCCCGCTGGCCGAGGCCCGGCTGGGCGAAACCGTGCAGGTCTTTGCGGGCGAAAAAATTCCCCTGGACGGCCGCGTGCTGGACGGCCAGGGCAGCATGGATGCGTCGATGCTTTCGGGCGAAAGCCTGCCGGAGGCCGTGCAGGCCGGCGACCGCGTGGTGGGTGGCACCCGCCTGGTGGAAGGCCAGCTGCGCTTTGCCGTGGAGGCCGTGGGCCGCGACACCGTTCTGAGCCAGATCATCCGCATGGTCCGCAGCGCCGCACAGGACAAACCGCCCGTACAGCGCCTGGCCGATCGCATCAGCGCAGTCTTTGTGCCCGTGGTGACGGGCATTGCGGTATTGACCTTTGTACTGGCCCATTTTGGTTTCGGGGTGGAAACCCGGCAGGCATTGCTGCAGGCCATTGCCGTTTTGGTCATTTCCTGCCCCTGCGCCATGGGCCTGGCCACTCCGACGGCTGTTTCGGTCGGCTTGGGCCGTGCCGCCCGCCGGGGCATCCTGGTCAAGGGCGCCAGCACGTTGGAAGCACTGGCTGGCATCAAGCGCCTGGTGTTGGACAAAACCGGCACCTTGACGGACGGCCAGTTCCACCCGGGTCCGACAACCGTACTCCACAGTGGCGCTGATGCGGCCACCGATGCCGCGCAATGCGCGCGCCTGGCCGCAGCGCTGGCGGCCCGCTCCGAGCATCCGGTGGCGCGGTCCATGCAGGTGGCCTTGGCGGACGTTCAACCGGCTGTCTTGGAGGCCGTCTCGGAGGCCCGCGGCATGGGCATGGAAGGCCGGGATGCCAACGGAGCGGTCTGGCGCCTGGGCAACCGGCGCTGGGTGGCCACCGAAGCAGGCCGTGCCGCGCTGCAGCGCGAAGCGCCCGATGCGGACCTGGTGCTCATGCGCGACGGCTGGCCGGTGGCCGCCTGGCAGCTGGAGGACCGTCTTCGCCCGGGGGCGGAACGGCTCATCGAATACCTGAAAGAACGCGGTGTGGAACCGGTCCTGCTTTCGGGCGACCGCGAGGCCAAAGTCCGCACCACCGCCGAACAGCTCGGCATTGCCCGCTGGTACGCCGAACAGCGGCCCGAAGACAAACTGGACCTGCTGGAAAGCTGGCTGGCCGAAGGCCCGTGCGGCATGTTGGGCGACGGCATCAACGACGCCCCGGCCCTGGAAAAGGCCAGCGTGGGGCTGTCCTTGTCCGGCAGCACAGGCATTGCCCAAAACGCGGCGGGCGTGGTCCTGCTCGGCGAAGACCTTGATCGGGTGGTGGAAGCCTTCGCCATGGGCGATGCTACCTTGCGCACCGTGCGCCAAAACCTCTTCTGGGCCTTTTTCTACAACGTGTGCGCCATTCCGGTGGCCGCCATAGGCCTGTTGAACCCGATGATCGCCGCGCTGGCCATGGCCGGTTCGGACGTGATGGTCATCGGCAATTCCCTGCGCCTGAACTGGGTCCGCCTCAAAGGCCTGGCCCCGAACCGGAGTTCCAACGGATGACCGAAACCGGCCCGGCTGCACAGGCACACAATCCCGTTTCCGCCTTCGGCCGAAGGCTGCCCCCCGGCATCCACAAACGCCTGCCGGACAGGCTGGGAGCCTGGCAATGGTTTCAGGGCATGCGCTACCTCGGCCCGCTTGGCATCGGCATTGCTTTTGCCAAGGGACCCTTGAGCCGGGCGGACATCGGGGTCTGGGAAAGCCTGCTGCTGCTCAGCGGAATGACCGCTTTTTTTTGGGTAGGCGGGCTGTTGGGCAGCCTGGTGCCGCGTTTCCGCAAAGCGGGCCCCCTGAGCCGGAAGGCGCTTTTGGCGGGAAGTTTTTGGTCGGCCGTGCTGCTCAACGGGATCCTGGTGGCGGCGCTGGCCTTGTTGGGCCCGGGCACCATCGGTCCGATGCTGGGGCAGAACAGCCTGCCGGCTTTTGGCCTGTTCCTCGGTTTTGTGGCCTTCAACAACCCGGCCTTTCTGGCCGAATACGTCTACCTGCTGGACGAGCGGCCGCGTGCCCTGATCGGCTATGGCCTGGCCAGTACGCTGACCCTTTGGGCGGCCGTCTTGCTGCCGGTCTTCTTGGGCCATGGACTGGAAGGTGCCCTCGCCGGCATGTTTGCGCATGCAGCCCTGCGTTTTGCCTGGCTTTTTGCGCTGTTGCAACGGCGGCTCGGCGCGCAGCTTTGGCGCAAGCCCCCACGCCGGCTTTGGCAAGGGCATTTGCGGCTGGCCAGTTCCCTGGCGGGCAGTTTGCTGTTGGGCGGCGCCGGCGCCTATGCCGATGGCATGATTGTGGTCCGGCATTTGGGCGCTGATGCGTTGGCGCTCTTTCAATACGGTGCCCGGGAATTGCCGATGGTCTACCTGTTGGCCAATGCTTTTTCCACGGCAGCCGCCGCCGATGTGGCCGCCCGGGCGGACGAAGGCATGGCCCTGATCCGTTCGCGCTCCAGCGCGTGGACCAAACGCTTTGTGCTGGTGGGCATCGGCTTGATGTGGACCAGCCACTGGTGGTATCCGGTGATCTTTTCGGCGGCGTTTGAGGCTTCCCACGCCGTGTTCAACGTCTACCTGCTGTTGATTGTACCGCGCCTGTTGTTCCCGCAAACGGTTTGGACGGGCCTGGAGCGCAACCGCCCCCAGCTTTGGGTGGCCGGTTTTGAACTGCTGCTCAACATCGGGCTGTCGTTGCTGCTGGTGCCCCATTTTGGCCTCATCGGCGTAGCCTGGGCCACGGTGGCGGCGCATTTGGTGGACAAGCTGCTGCTGATGGCCTGGTTGCAGCGCAGCCAGGGCATTGCCCCCGGCCGTTATACGGACCTGCGCTGGGCAGCGGGCAGTGCGCTGGCATTGTTGGGCGCCTATGGCCTGAGCCTGGCCTGGTTCTGATGTGCGCCGCGGCCGGTGGGGGGGGCTTTCAGCCGTGCTGGCGGATGCCCCCAAATCGGTCTTCCGGAAAACAGCCCGTCCTGCGCAGCCCCGGACCGCTTTCCCCAACATGCAAAAGGGCCGCCTTTGGGGCAGCCCTTTTTGGGTGTGGGTAATACTGGATTCGAACCAGTGACCCCCGCCCTGTCAAGACGGTGCTCTAAACCAACTGAGCTAATTACCCGAATGTGTTGGGCTTTGGATGCTGGAGTGCACCGTGGCCCCGAAACCGTTGGCATCAAAGAGGCTTCAAACGGCCGCGTAAAAGCGTGTTGCCGACCATGGGAAACGGCGCTTCGCGCGAAGCGCAAATATAGGCCGTTGCTCTTCAGGCGAGCGCATTTACCGGCTAAAAATTGGCCGATTCCGGTCTGCTTTGCGCAAAGCGCAGGCCGACCTTCCCAAC
>JAUIHG010000418.1 GCA_030432405.1 Bacteroidia bacterium
CTGCAGCAGCTCAATGACTCCCTGAATCATACCTACCTTCCCTTTGGGCAACAGGGGCAGGCCAAGCGGGAACTGCAAATCGCTCAGGACCAGAACGCCGGGCAGTACGGCCTGTCTAATGCCGCCAACCGCGCCACCTTCAAGGCTTCTTCCAGCTATAAGAATACTTCCTGGGACCTGGTGGATGCCTATCAGGAAGACGAAGCCGTTCTGGAGGAAGCCGAAGCACTGCCGGAAGCACTCAACGGCCTTTCAGAAGCCGAAATCAAAGCCAAGCTGAAAAACCTGGAACAGCAGCGGGCAGCAGTACAAGCTCAAATCCGGGACATCAGCCAGGAGCGGCAGGCCTATATCGATGCCCAGCGCCAAAAAGCCGGACAGGAAGCGGACTCCACCCTGGAAGCCTCCGTCCTGCAAGCCATTCGGGCGCAGGCAGCACAGAAAGGCTTTACGACGAAATAAAAACGAGGGCAGGGCCGCCCCGGCTGGGCTAAGGTTGCAGCCGGGGCAGGGCCCCGACAGACCCCGCCAAGGCTAAGGTTGAGGTTGAGGTTGAGGACCAGGCTGTGTCACCCAGGGGCACGGCCGCTTTGCGACCGCCTCCTGACGGCACACCGACCGGCAGTCCGAGACCCACCGACCGGCAACGCTCGCCCCAAGCCACCGCCCCGGCAGACCAACCACAGCCAATGCCCCATAGGGGCAAAATGTCGGTAACCTCCAAGCATAGCCAACGACTCGTGCCGTAGGTACGAAATGTGAAAACCCAGAGACACACCGACCGGCAACGCTCTCCCCAAGACACGGCCAGGAAGACCCCGCCCGGCCCTCAACCTCATCCTCGGTTCCGACCCCGCCAAAGACCAACCTCAACCTCCCCCAGGAAAAGCCCGGCACCGCCCCAGCTGAGGTTGAGGCTAAGGTTAAGGACCAGGCTGTGTCACCCAGGGGCACGGCCGCTTTGCGACCGCCTCCCGGCAGACCAAGCGACCGGCACTCCGAGACC
>JAUIHG010000019.1 GCA_030432405.1 Bacteroidia bacterium
TGCAGGGCCGAACGGTCTTCCGATCCCGAACGGGTAATGCACCTTTGCACGCTGCAACGGATGCCTGGCCCGAAGGGCTGATGCTGCTGTACTGGTTGCCGGATGGGGCGCAGCATGTCCGCCCCTCCACTGCGCCTGCGGCCCGGCCTTTTGTCCAGCGCCTGTTGCTGTTGCGCCCCCGATAAACGATCCGTTGGCGGCAATTGCCGGGATATGAAAAGAACCGCATTCCCAAGGCTGTCCATGAGCAGCTTCGCCCTGTTGGCAGCTGCGTTCCTGTTGGGCTTGTCGGCCTGTGGAAACGGCAAAAAAGATCAAGCCCCGGCCAAACCCAGCGGCCGCTATTTCCACGGTACCTGGACTTCCCAACAACTGACGGTGCGCCTGGAGAGTGTGGGCGGCCAGCCGGATTCGGCACGCAGCATCGAAGCCGGTCCCCGGAACTGGACCAAGGTGTTGGGCATTGGCCCCATCCACACCACCTTTCATGCCGACAACCGATACGAGGCGGTGTACTTCGACAGCCTGGGTCGGGAGCAGAACCGCAGTTCCGGCTATTGGGAATTGCGCGGCGCGGACTCGCTGATCCTCCACCGCCTGTTGCCCGATCCGGAAACGGTGCGCCACGCCTGGGTGCGGAAAAACGATTCGGTGGTGGGCTTTTCGGGCCTGGTGGATTTTGACCGGGACGGTGCCATGGACGATGTACTGTTTTCGCTCAACAAGCGCATTGCGCGGTAATGCCGTCCGCTCGCCCAGCAATTTCATGGGGCGAGGGTTTCCGCCACCTGCAGGACCGCCGTACCTTGTGCAGCTGGCTGCCCGGTTGCCCCGTTTTCGACCATACCCCTCCCACATGCACCGTTTTTTGACCTCCCTCCTGCTGCTGTCGCTGTTGGTGTTTCGCCCGCAGGGCGAAAACGGCCTTCAGGCCCAGGACAGCATCCGGGTGATGTATTACAACCTCCTCAACTTCCCCTCTGCGGGCGCTGCCAACCGCCAGGACAGCATGGCGCCGATTGTGGCCCACGTGCAACCCGACCTGATCCTGGTCTGTGAGCTGGAAAGTGCCGGAGGCGGAAACGATTTTCTGGGCATGCTCAACGGCCTGGGACTCGGCCCTTGGGCCAGTGCGGCTTTTGTATCCAACCAAAGTGGGGTTAACAACCTGCAAAACCTGGCCTACTACCGCAGCGATCGGCTGAGCCTGGAGGGTCAGGACGTGATCCTGACCGACCTGCGGGACATCAACGAATACCGGTTCCAGAGCAGCGGCGGGACACGCTTTGACGCCTATGTGGCCCACCTCAAAGCCGGCACCGGTTCCACCAATGAAGGGCGTCGGGAGTCTGCCATCAATGCCTTCAAAAGCCACCTTGCCATCAACCCTGGTGCGCCGTTCAAACTCTTTGGGGGTGACCTGAACCTGTATACCAGCTCAGAAGACGCCTACCAGGCCCTGCTCAACGATGCCCCTATACAGTTCGGGGATCCCATCAACCGGCCGGGCAGTTGGAGCAACAGTTTCAGCTACGCGGACATCCACACCCAGAGCACCCGAAGCACCAGCTTTGGCACAGGCGCCAGCGGTGGCCTGGACGACCGCTTTGACCACATTGTCCTTTCCCAAAGCATCCTGGCCGACACCGGCGCGGTGCGTTACCTGAGCGGTTCCTACGACGCGGTCGGCAACGACGGCAGCCATTTCAACCAGGCCATCAACAACGGCTTCAATGCCGCTGTCCCCGCCTCCGTGGCCGATGCCCTGCACCAATCTTCCGACCACCTGCCGGTGGTCCTGGACCTGATCCTGGACGCCGGCTCGGACACCAGCACCGGCCCGCCCACCAGCGGCGGATGCAGTGGCTTGTTTTTCAGCGAATACATCGAGGGTTCCAGCAACAACAAGGCCCTGGAACTCTACAACCCCGGTTCCGATCCTGTTTCCCTGGCGGGTTATGAAATCTCCGTGTTCAATAACGGCAACAATTCGGCCACCAATACCGAAATCCTCAGCGGAACCGTACCGGGCATGGGCACCTACCGGATCGTCAATTCCTCCGCCGACGCGGCCCTTTTGGGCCTGGCCGACATTACCAGCTCCGTGACCTTTTACAACGGCGACGATGCCCTGGTGCTGTACAAAGACGGCGTGGCCGTGGATGCCATCGGGGTCGTTGGTGTGGATCCGGGCAGCAGCTGGCCGGTAGGCAGCGGCAGCACCTCCGAGTACACCCTCGTGCGCAAGGCCGCAGTCACCGAAGGCCAGACCGACTGGGCCATCGGCGCTACCCAATGGGACGTCTATCCGCAGAACACCTTCTCCTTTTACGGTGCCCATACGGGCGAACCCTGCGCAACACCGGATTCCTGCAGCGCAAGCACCCCGCCCGCCAACCCGGTATCCACCATCGGCCCCAGTGGCGTTGAAGTGGCCTGGGACCCGCTGCCCGGTGCCCTGAAGTGCGAAGTCAACGGCCGGCCCCTGGGCAACCCCGGCTTTGCCAAGGTGCGCGGCGACGTGCCGCCGCACCTCTTTTTTGTGCCTTCCGGCGCGCTGAACCCAGGCACCACCTACGAATGGAAAGTGCGCTGCGCCTGCACCCTCAGCCCGCTCGTGGCCACGCCCTTCAGCACGCTGGACACGTTCACCTGGCCTCTGCTGCGCGGGATGCAGGAAGACCCGATGCAGAGCGCTGAGGAAGTGCTGGTGGACATATTCCCCAATCCGGCCTCCGAACAGGTAATCCTGACCCGGTCCTTGGCCGATGTGTCCCCATCGGTGTTGGAAGGCACGCGCACCTGGACGGTGTACAATGCTTTTGGCCAGACCGTGGCTTCGGGGCGCTGGCCGTCCAACGCCGCACCGCTCCACATCGATTGCAGCACCTGGCCGGTTGGCCATTACCGCATCTACAGCCCCGCAAATGCCGCCGGCAAAATCTTGTTTGGAAGCTTTGCAATTGTGCGCTAACTTGTGGATAATCAGGAACTTGCGGCGCTTTTAATACAGCGTCAAATGGTTTTTGAACGGTACACATAAGGCGGTGAACGCCCGGCTTTTGGCCCACATCCAAAGCCCTGCCCTGGCGGCTGGGGCGCGGCTTGCAGGTCAAACTGTCCCGGCCCACTCCTGTGGTGTTCCGCTTCCGTACTCCGTCTTGCCGTCTGCACTGGGTTTGATTTTGGCCTGTACCCAGGGCCTTTTTCCGGGTTTTTCAGGCGCAATGCCCCTGCACTACGTGCGTTTCCACGTGTTTTGCCGGGATTTGCGGCCTGTACATCACCCCAACTGCGGTATGCCCATGCCGTTTTCCACGTTCAGCAAGTCCCGTACGATGGCTCCCACCCCTTCCCGATTGACCAACATCCGTTTGGCTGCAGCCGCATGCCTGTTGAGCGGTCTGCTTCCCGCACAGGCCTTTCTCCAGGCTCAGGCCCCCGCCGTGACCGGCATTGAGTTGCTCAATGCGGATACCGACGTGCCCGTTTCCACCCTGACGGATAGCGATACCATTGACCTGTCCCAGACCGGCCCGCACCTGGCCTTGCAGGCCTTGGCCAACGGAAGCACCGGCTCGGTGGTTTTCGCCCTTTCGGGCGAACAATCCGCCAACGCCACGGAGAGCAACGCGCCCTTTGCCCTGTTTGGAGACGCCGCCGGCGATTTCAACAGTTGGGAACCGGCGCTGGGTACCTATTCCCTGACGGCGACCGCCTGGTCCGGCTCCAGCGGGAGCGGTACGCCGGGTCCGGGCGTCAGCATCTCCTTTACCGTGGTTGACGGTGCTGCCGGCGATCCGGGTGCCTGGAGCTACATCTGGCCGGGCACTAACCCCACCGCACGCCACGAGTGCTCTTTTGTGCAGGCCGGCGACCAATTCCTGCTCATGGGCGGGCGCGGCATCAAGCCGGTGGATGCCTACGACCTGAACACCGAAAGTTGGTCCCCCCTCAACCCCACACCCCAGGAAATCCACCACTTCCAGGCCACCAGTTTCCACGGCCTGGTCTACATCATCGGGGCCTTCGAGGGCAATTTCCCGTTTGAGAACGGCATCCCCTTCATTTACATCTACGATCCGCTGACCGATACCTGGTACGACGGTCCGGACATCCCCACGGCGCGCATCCGGGGCTCAGCAGGCCTGGTGCTGCACAACGACGTCTTTTACGTGGTGGCCGGCATCACCAACGGACACACCGACGGTTGGGTACCCTGGCTGGACGCCTTTGACCCGCTGACCAACAGCTGGACCCAACTGGCCGATGCCCCGCGTGCCCGTGACCACTTCCATGCCGCCGTGCTGGACAACAAACTGTACTGCGCCGGTGGCCGCCGTTCCGGCGAAGGCGGCAGCACCTTCAACGCGGTGGTTCTGCCCACGGACGTCTACGATTTTGCCACCGGTACCTGGAGCACGTTGCCTTCGCCGGCAGGCGATATCCCGACGGGACGGGCGGGCTGCATGACCGGGGTGTTGGGCGGCGAGTTGATCGTTTTTGGCGGTGAAAGCGGCAGCCAAACGGCGGCCCACGATGAAGCCGAAGCCCTGGATCCTGCCACCGGGACCTGGCGCAGCCTCGACGCGCTGAACCGCGGCCGCCACGGCAGCCAGGCCATCGTCTCCGGCAATGGGATCTATGTGGCCGCCGGTTCGGGCAACCGCGGCGGCAGTCCGGAACTGAACAGTTTCGAGGAATTCCATTTCGGCACGCCCACCCCACCCAGCAGCACGGCGCTGACGGCGGGCAACCTGTCCGCCGCGCCGCTGAACCTTACTGCCTCGGTGGGCGATACCCTGACCGGCGATGTGGACATCGACCACATCAGCGGCAACCAGGCCGTGTTGGTGCACGAAGCCTACCTGGAGGGCCATCCCGCTTTCCAACTGCCGGTCTTGCCCAGCACCCCCTTTGCCATCGCGCCGGGGGTGTCCCGCGGCCTGGAATTGCGGTATGCGCCCTCCACGCCGGGCCTGGCGGAGGCGGAACTGGTCCTGGTTTACGGTGCCTTTGCCGATACCCTTCGCGTGCCGCTGAGCGGCAACGCGAGCAACTGCGACGCCTCCAGCGCACCTGATGGCCTGAGCAGTGTGATCGGGGCCAGCCAGGTGAGCTTCAGCTGGAACCCCGTGCCGGGTGCGGTGGCCTGCGAACTGCAAGGCGGCGTTTCCGGTGGCCCCACGGCCAAACTGCGTTTCCCGGTAGCCCCCCACAGCATCAGTGTGCCGTCGGGCAAGTTCCTGCCCTCGACCACCTATGGCTGGCGCGTCCGCTGCGCCTGCAGCACCAGCCCCGTGCTGGCCACACCCTTCTCGGACCTGGCCTTTTTCACCACGCCTTCGGCGAAGGCCGGCGGCTACTCCCCCAACGCCAGCGGCTTTGGCGTGGTACCTTCCATGGAGCTGCACCCCAGTCCGGCCACCGACCGTGTGACCCTGCAGTGGCATGCCTGGAATGGCCGCGCTTCGCTGCGCATGCTCGACGCCACTGGCCGCACGGTCTTGCAGGAAACCGTGGACGCCGGGACTGGCCAATACCGCCTGGAACGCGGCAGCTGGCCAGCCGGCATCTATTGGCTGGAATTGAAGCAACTGGATGCAGCAACCGGGCCGGCGCTGCACATCCGCCAGGCGGTGGTCTGGGAGTAAGCAATGGGCGCAATGCAGGCCATGGGCCTGCGGATGCGAGTCATGGCTGGCATGCAGTGTGCAGGCTGGAGCTCCTGCATGCTCTGCCGCACGTAATTTCGGCCCATGCCGCAGCCCCCGAAGCCCGCCTACGTCGGGACCGATGCCACCGAAGGGCATTATACAGACCACGACTGGCCCCTGCCGGATCCGCAAACCTGCGCGTCCTTTTACCGGGGCTATTTGTCGATGAACAACAACACAGGAGTCCGCGCGGCGCTGCAAGCCAGCGCCCGCGAACGCATGGATGCCTTGTTGGCGCTGCAACCCCGACAATTGGAACACCGCTACGCCGAAGGCAAATGGAGCATTGGGCAGGTGTTCCGGCACATGCTCGATTGCGAGGCCGTATTCCGCGGCCGGATGCTGGCCTTCGCCCGGGACCCCGGGCAGGAACAGCCCGGCATGGATCAGGACCGCTGGGCGGATGCCGCACCGGTTGACCGCGACCTGTCCATCCTCATCCGCGACACCGCCCTGGAACGGCAGGCCACCCTGGCCCTGCTGGATCAACTCATCGCACTGGATGTGGCCCGACGTGCAGCCGATCCCGGTACAACACCGCTTGCGGAGTTGCAGGGTCGGGCCAACAACAGCGGCATGCCGCTTGGTGCCCTTCCCGCCATCATCGCAGGGCACGACCGGCACCACCTGCGGGTGTTGGTGGAGCGCTACGCGGTTCAGATGGGTTGATCAGCACAAAAAAAGCACCCCGGAGGGGTGCTGTAGGTTCGGCCACAGGGCTGATGCCCCGGGCCTGTTGGCTGTTTTGCCGAATGGGATTAAACGGCGTGGCGGGTCCAGGCGCCTTCGCCCGGACGGGCGGCTGTTTTGGGCATCCGGATCACCTTGTTGGTCTTTTCCCCTGCGGGCAGGATGGCCTTAACGGCGAAGACCACCAGAAGAACGGGAGCTGCGATGATGCCCAGTGGAATGGCGAGCAGCAGCTCAACGGAATGGAAGATGGATTTCATGAAAGGAAGTTGACGGTAAATCCAGGCGATTGTGACAAGGTTTACAAAATATGCCCTTGCCTACCCCTGAATATAGAGGCTTCAACGGAATTGCAAACGGAATGTTACGTTGAATTGTGACAAGGAACGCGCTCTAATCAGGACGTGATACACTTGTCTATCAATGAGTTATTGCTCTATCAGCAAACTCATAGTGACATTTCTGCATGAAAAAAAAGTGTCAAGCCTGTCGTTTTTACGCGTCAACTGGACACGAAGTACACATCCAGACGCAGAAAAGGGGGCCGAAGCCCCCTTTTGTGGTGTAACACCGACCGGCTGAACCCATGGTCAATGCAGGATCAGCTGCCGCTCCTTGTCCCAGCGGATGCGGAAGGCATAGGCCTGTTCCGATTTGCCACCGGCCGGCAGGGTTTCGGTCCACCGCAGGCGGCCCGTGTCCTTGACATACCCGTCCATTTCGCCTTCTCCTTCAATAAGCTCGACTTCAATGCCGGCTTCGGCGGGTACGGGAATTTGATCCAGGATGGTCAGGTCCACCGGGACCGTATGGCCATTGGCCACCTCGATGGTCCAACGCTCGCTGCGGACCTTCTTGCCGCTGAAGGCCGGCGTCTTCTCTTCCTGATCCACGCGTTCGCGCGTTGCGCGCACCAAGCGGTCCCGGCCCATGGGCATGGACAGCGTGTCCGCGAAGACATCGGGTTGAAGGGGTGCCCGGCCGATGTAGGTATCCTCGTAGAAAATGTTGGCCGTGCCCGGCAGCAGATTGAGTTCCGCCCAGCCCGTCACGTCCGCCTCCACAAAGGCCTCGGCATCGTACTTGGGCACCACGGTGTGGCGGTAGGACGCCTGCAGCTCGTGTTCGTCGATCAGAATCAGGCGCGGCTGGCCATTGGATGGGATGTCGTAGGGCAGGTCAATGGAAAAGGACGTATTGGCAAACGTCTGCGTGACCGTGGTGAAGTCCTTGGCCACTTGGGCATCGTAGGCCACATCGTCCGCCTGGATGGTCACCGCATCCAGGTATTCGGCTTCTTCCTGCACCGCTTCCGGAGCGGCCATCCCCAGGGAGAGGCTTTTGACCTGATTCATGCGTTGCACTTGCTGGTAATAGCGCACGTACCATGTGGGCAGGTCGGGCTTGGACTGGCGGCGCGAGGGGTCGGCTGTGGACAAGGTCAGCGGCACGCCGGTCCAATCCACGCCGGTCCATTGCCGCACGTTGGCCTTGTAGGTCAGGGTCACGGGCTTGCCCGGTCCGTCCGAACGCAGGTCGTAGGCCGGTCCCCAGCTGGCGCCGGAAACGAGGTAGCGCACCAGGATATCGCCGGAGGCGGCCCCCTTGCTGTGTACGGTGACCCGAACCTGTTGCACCGGATCGCCGGGTTGGCTCATCTGGGCCTCGAGGGTCACGCGGCGTTGTTGCAGGCGCTGTTGACGCTGTTGCATCTCCGCGCGCAGCTCGGCGTTGGCCACCTCCGCGGCCTGGGTCTCCACCAGGTGCTCATGGATGTCTTCCAGGCGCACACGCAGGTAGGCCAGTGCATCCTTGAGCGCAGGCAAGGTGTCGGTTTTGGGCCCACCGTTCATCACCGGATTGGCCAGCAAGACCTGCTTTTCCTTTTCCAGGGCCTCCTTGCGCGAGCGCAGCATTTGTGCGGCATAGCCGTTGTTCTTCAACGAATCGTTCACCGCGTTCATGGCCCGGATGACCTGCTTGAGTTCCACGGGTTTTTCGCCCGGCTTCTTTTCCGGATAGACAATGGCGTGCGCCACATCCAGAATGGTGAAACTGCCACCGCCCTTGACCTGGATGGAGGCCGGTTGCAATTGGGCGGAAAGGCCTTCCACCACCAGGGTGTGGGTGCCGGATTCCGAGACGCGGAAGCGCCCCTTGCGTTCCACCTGGGCCTGGTTGAGAAATACCGTCACCGCACGGATGGGCGCCTGAACCTTGACGTCCTCTAGATCGTCCATGCTGCTGGCATAGTGGGCGTACACCGGTGCTGTGGCGGCCAGGGTCATGCCCAGCAGCAGCAACAAGCTCCACCGCAGGGCCATTGCGCTTCGCGCGAAGCGCAATGGTGGACCGGATTGGGCATTGCGATGGCGTTTGTCGGCTGCAGGGAAGGCCTGCGGCTGGACTGCGGAAGAATAGGCGTGCGCGGGAGAAAACATGGCTCGGGATTTGTGGGTCAGCAAGGTGGGCCGAAAGGGCAGCAGGCGGGTCCGCCAAACGTGCGGAGCGCATGAGGCCCTTTGTGCCGTTCACCCATCAGATGCCGAAAGGGCGGGCAATCCACAAAGGAGGTGCATATTTTTCCGCTTTTTGCCCCCTCCATGCAACCCCGTGCTTCGGGTCCGGTCCTTGTGGGTGTTCATGCAGGGTGGGCCTGGCCACAACGCACCGCACCACATTGGGCATCAAACGGAACCCGGCGTTTGCCAACCGCACATCCTGCACCCCAAAAACCAGCAGCACTTCACCGCACCAAACACCCAAATCATGTTTCGCTTGCAACGCTCCATGTTGATCCTGTTGTCCCTTTTGGCGCTTGGCCTTGGCTCTTGCAATTGGGGCCCCTGCCTGAAAGGCGATGGCCCCATAGTGGAAGAGGCCCGCAGCCTGGAGCCCTTTGACCGTGTTCGCCTGGAAGGCAGCATGGACCTGACCCTGATTCCCGATTCCAATTACCGGATCATCATCTATGCGCAGGAGAACATCATCGAACGGATCCAGACGGAGGTCTCGGCCGGTGAACTGCGGCTGGACCAGAAATCCTGCCTGACGTCCAACAAGGACATCCGTGCCGAAATCTACGCCCCGCTCTTCCGCGCCCTGACCATCAAGGGCTCCGGGGACGTAACCAATACCGGTACCCTTGACGTGGATGCCTTCGACTTGCTCATCGACGGATCCGGAGACGTGCAGCTCAAGGTGCTGGTCGAGGACATCGAAACGCGCATATCCGGCTCGGGCGACGTGCGCCTGGACGGCATCGCCACCAACCAAATCGTGGACATCCGCGGTTCGGGAGACGTGCGCGCCTTTGACCTGGATACGGAAAACACGGAGGTGGACATCAACGGATCCGGGGATGTGCGCATCCGCGCGAACAACAGCCTCGACGTGCGCATCGACGGCTCGGGCGATGTCTATTACAAAGGCTTTCCCAGCATTACGATCGACATCAACGGATCCGGCGATTTGATCGACGCCAACTGAGGCGCCCCGCTGGCACTCCTTTTCAAAGGCGGCTCCACAACGGAGCCGCCTTTTTTGCGTCCGGAAACGACGGGCCCATCCATGGCTGCATCCTTCGGTGAATCGATACGCGTGACCCTGGTGCGGTCCTGACGTCCTATTATCGCACTGTTGCAAAACGCATGCAATCCTGTCCGATGCGTGTGCCTCCATTGCCCGCACCCGGGCCGGAGCACGCCCAGGACAGGACTGAAAACCAACTTCATCTTCATTCCCATCTGAACGCCAACCAACCACCATGGACCCCCAAGCCATTACCAACCAGGCCCTTGAATTTGCATTTGATTTTGGCCCCCAACTGCTCGGCGCCCTGGTGGCGCTGGTCATCGGCCTTTGGATCGTTGGCCGCATCAGCCGCGGCATCAAACACCTGATGGAAAAACGCGGTGTGGAACCCTCCCTCCGCTCCTTTCTCAGCAGCACCATCGGGGTATTGCTCAAGCTGATCCTGTTTGTGATCGTGGCCGGCATGATCGGCTTTGAGACCACCTCCCTGGTGGCCGTCTTAGGTGCGGCCGGCCTGGCCGTGGGCCTGGCCCTGCAGGGCAGCCTGTCGAATTTCGCCGGAGGCGTACTCATTCTGCTGTTCAAGCCCTACAAAGTGGGCGACCTGGTGGAAGCCCAGGGCGAATTTGGCCAGGTACTGGAGATCCAGATTTTCAACACTATCCTGGCCAACCCGAACAACCAGCGGGTGATTCTGCCCAACGGCGCGGTGAGCAACGGCAGCATCAAGAACTACACCACGCTGGGCAAACTGCGCATTGACCTGGCCTTCGGCATTGCCTACAGCGACGACATCCAGGTGGCCCGTCGTGCCCTGCTGGACGTCATGAACGCCCACCCCAAGGTGCTCAAGGATCCCGCCCCGGGCGTACACCTCTCCGAACTCGGCGACAGCTCGGTCAACCTGCAGGTCCGCCCCTGGGCCACGCCTGCCGACTACTGGGACGTGTATTTCGACATCATGGAGCAAGGCAAGGTGGCCCTGGACAACGCCGGCATCACCATTCCTTTCCCGCAGCGCGATGTGCACATGATTCCGCAGGCTTCCTGATAGGAGGGCCCTGCCCCCACTGCCGGTTATCCACGTGTTGTGGACCGGATCAAAGCCTTCGCCCGTTCGGGCGAAGGCTTTGTGCATCTTTACCCCATGCCCCGCGACCACCTGGCCCGTTACGCCTACCGCATCCTGGACGAAACCGAGCATTCGGTGTTTCTGACGGGGCGTGCCGGTACGGGCAAGAGCACCTTCCTGCGTCAGGCGGTCGAACAGCTGACCAAAAAAACGGTGGTGCTGGCGCCCACCGGGCTGGCGGCCATCCAGGTGCGTGGCGAGACCATCCATTCCTTTTTCAAGCTGCCCTTCGGCCCCCTGTTGCCCGGCGACCGGCGCCTGAACCAGATCCGCTACGACTCGGCCAAGCGCAAGGTCATGGAAGACATGGAGCTCTTGGTCATCGACGAGGTGTCCATGGTCCGTGCCGATTTGCTGGACGCCATCGACCATTGCCTTCGGCGCGTGCGCAAACGCCCGTATCCCTTTGGCGGCGTGCAGTTGCTGCTGGTTGGGGATCTGCTGCAATTGGAGCCGGTGGCCAACCGCGAAGACCGGGAGCTATTGGCCAATTGGTATGCTTCGCCCTTTTTCTTCGACGCCAGGTCCTGGAAAGAGGCCGATCCCGTGCCCATCGAATTGGAAAAGGTCTACCGTCAGGAGGACCCGGCGTTCATCGCCCTGCTGGACCGTGTGCGCAAAGGCGAGCCGAGCTACGAAGACCTCGTGGCGCTCAACCACCGGCCCAAGCGGCCCGTGCAGGATCCCGAAGCCGCCGAAGCGCAGCACATCACCCTGACGGCCACCCGGGCCAGCGCCGAGCGCACCAATCAGGAACGCCTGGACGCCCTGCCGGGCGAAGGCAGCCGCTACCTGGGCCTGGTCAATGGGACCTTTGCCGACAAACACCTACCAACGGACAAGGAATTGGTCCTCAAGCCCGGCGCCCAGGTCATTTTTGTGCGCAACGATCCACCACCGTTCCGCCGCTGGGTGAACGGCACCCTGGCCACGGTCACCGAATGCCGGGAAAACACCGTCCGCGTGCGCCTGGCCAATGGCCGCGATTTTGACGTGGCGGCCGTGCGTTGGGAAAACATCCGTTATGCGGTGGACGGCAAAGGCCAGATCGAAGAGGACGTGGTGGGCAGTTTTGACCAGCTGCCCATCAACCTGGCCTGGGCGGTGACGGTGCACAAAAGCCAGGGCCTGACCTTCGAACGGGTGCAAATCGACCTGGGCCGGGGGGCCTTCGCCGCAGGCCAATTGTATGTGGCCCTGAGCCGCTGCACCCGCCTGGAGGGCGTGTTCCTCAGCCGCCGCCTGCGCCGGCAGGACGCCATCGTGCGGGAAGCCGTGCTGGAATTCTACGCGCGCATGAACGACCTGGAGGGCATCCGCCAACTGCTGACCTGAATCGGACCGTGCCGCGCTGGCCATCGCCTTGCCCCGGCGGAGCTGGCATGACGGCCCCCTTGCGGCGGATTGCCCGGCATGACCGAACTTCCCTGCATGCACCCATCCCTGGCCCAACCTTTTGACGCGCTCGAGCAGCAGCGTCTGGCCCTCTTTGAACGGCTTGATCGGCTCCCCGCCGAAGCCTTGCAGGCCAAGCCGGATGCCGAGCATTGGTCCGCGCTGCAGCACGTCCGACACCTCTTTTTATCAGAAACCGCGTCGCTGGCCTACCTGCGCAAAAAGCTGCAACACGCCGAAGGCATCAAGCCGGCCGGCCTGGCTGGGCGTCTGCGGGCCATGCTGTTGCGCGGCTGGTTTTTGCTGGGCCGCAAAGCCAAAGCGCCCAAGGTGCTCGGTGATCCGCCTGCCGGCGAATCCCCTGAACAGGTGTTCGGGGATTTCGCGCGGCTGCGCGCCGAATGGGCCCAACAGCTGGAGGCCATTCCGCCGGACATGGTGGACAAGGCCCTGTTCCGCCATCCGATTGCCGGGCGGATGAGCCTGCCGGACGCTCTGCGCTTTTTCAAAACCCATTTCCAGCACCACGAAAAGGGCATCCAAAAGCTGTTGGAAGGCTAAGCGCTTCCGCAAGCACCTCGCGCTTCAGCCGGCGCGTGCCAGCGCCATTTCGGCCACGGTGGTCCAGTCGAAAGGATGCTTAAACCCGGGGTGAGTGGACAAAAAGCTGCTGGACAAGCCACGAAAAACGCGCCAATCGGCGTTCTTTTGACGGCTTAAAGGCTTAGGTCTGTGCAATTGGCACGGTTTGGGCTGTACATTTTTGCATTCCTTAAACTGGATTTTGCTTTCGCCGAAGGCAAAACCGCGATGGTTCTAAAGCCCTTTGGTGCTGTTGCCCGTACGCATGGTTTAAGCCTTCCGTTCCCGGTGCAGCATGCATGTCCACACGAGCGCCGACCGCCTACTCCGACCGACTAACCCGATTCCCTCCGCATGATCCGCAAGCGCCTCCCCATCCTCACCATCCAGCGCCGACCCGCCGTATGGCTGCTTTTGATGGCCCTCATCCTCGGGGCCGGCATGCCTTCCTGCAAAAGCAAGCAGAAAGCCGCTGAACGCGAACGCCAGGAAATGCTCGCCAAGCAAACCGCCCAAGCCAAGGAGGACCTCATCGGGCTGCTCAGCGACGCCAACACCATGAGCCTGGAGGAAAAGGAAAAGGCCTTGCAACAGATCAAGGATCTTGGCCTGGATGATCCGGAAGTACGTGACCTGATTGCCAAGGTGGAAAACAAGCTGGCCGAAGAACGGGCCGAGATGGAACGCGCAGCGGCCGAACAAGCGGCCGAACAACGCGACGCTGTGGCCAAACAGGCCAAGCAACGTGCCCTGAACAGCGCCTTTGCGTCCATCGCCAATGCCTCCACCCCTGCTGCGGCCAATCTGAAAATCGACGAAACCCTGCGGCTGTTTTCCAGCCCGGACGCTCCCGTGTTGATCATCATCGCAGAAGTGGACGGCAAAAAGGATTACGACCGCCCCACCACCATCCGCAAATACCTTGAACACGTCAAGGACACCGGAAGCGTGGAGGAAAACCTTGCCCACATGCGTATGGACGACAACGGCAACATCGCCGAGCTCGAACTCCGTAAACGCTGATCCCATATCCCATTCCCTGTCCGGAACCCCGCCACATCGGCATTGTCCTGCTCACCGGCACCGGTTCCGTTCCACCCTCTCCCCGGACGCTATGAACCCCACTCCGTTCTCCACGCACCGCAGCGCTCCCGCAGCTCCTGAAGGCCCGCGGTCTGCACAGCGCTTCATCGGCTTTTTGGGCCTTTTCCTGATGGCCTTCCTCGCACTGCCTGCCGGATTGGCGGCGCAATCCGGCGAAGACGTCGGGCCAGAGCGCAAGCGCGCCATTGACTCCCTGGCCCTGGAAAAGGTCCGGGACCTGAGCAAATACATCGCCATTGTCGGCAACAAGGAGACCCCGGTTTCCGAAGCCGACAGGGTCATTGCCCGTACCCTGGAGCTCTTTGCTCCGGGCAGCGAAATGGGCGTCAGCTCCATCAACAGCCCGGACATCCAGTATTATCCCGTTCGCCGTTACCTCGAGCGCCTCATGCAGCTCAATTACGACCGGGTCGAAATCGATTGGTACGACATCCAGTACATCTCGGACCTCGAACGCCAACCGGACGGCAAATACGTGGGCGTGATCACCATCTACCAGCGCTTCAGCGGCTACAAACAGGGCTTTGAAGGCAGCCAACTCCAGTACAAGGACACCACCAAAAAGGACATCACCGTTTACGTGGAGCGCAAGGAAACCCAGATTGGCGGCCGGACCATCGGGTTTTGGGACGTGCTGCTGGGCGATGTCCGCGTGACCGAAACGCGCCGATGAAGCGCCGGGGCCGCATAGGATTCGGCGGCACCTTTCCGGTACTGCTGCTTGGCCTGCTGCCATGCCTGGTTCAGGGGCCACAGCTGCACGCGCAGCCGGGAGCCTCCTCCACCAGCCTCGGCCACAGAAAGGGCGACTTTGGCGACGAAACCGCGCTGTACGCCGAGACCAAACAGGTCAATCAGTTTTTCCGCCGCTTCAATGCGGAGGAAACCCGGGATGGCGAACGCCTGTATCCGGAATCGGAAGGCTACCACGACCCGGCCTTCCGGGAGTCCTTTCTGGACATCCTCTTTGACAACGAGCGCTTCGCCAGCGGCGCTTCTGCTCAACTGAAAGACCGCTTCACCGGGCAGGTCCTTGGCCGCGATGGCCAGGCACCGGTCTTCCTCGACTTTCACGGCAGCCATTGGTTTGCCGAATTGGAATGTTTGTTCCAATATGGTGGCAAGGAGCAGCCGCTGACCATTTTCCTGCACCTGGAAGCCGACCGGCTGGGGCACAAATGGGTGATTGACCAGGTCCGTTTTGCGCCTTATGCCGAACGCATCCCCCCTCCCCGGGAGGCCGGTGACGAGTTCCTGCATCCACTGAGCCACGAACTGGATTTCATGAACCTGGCCAAGGTCTTCCGATCCAGCAAGGATTTGGCGGGTTACCTGCCGCAAGGCTGGACCCCGGATCCACTGACCCTGTTTTTGCTCGATGTGGCCGAAGGAAACATGCGTTTTCGCACGGTCCGCAGCCTGCGCTTCCATTTCCTCCAGGTACCCGGTTGGTATTTCCGTTTGGAAGACGTGCAACGCGAAGGCTACAACACCGGATGGCTGATCACCGAGCTGCAGCGCATCGATCCGGCTGCGCGCCACGCCAAGCGCCTGGCCATCCAGTTTGGGCTTTAAGGCGCTGGCCTGCGCGCCATGGACACCCTGATGGACACCCCCCGATGGACCCCCTAACGCCGATCATCCCAACACAGGAAGACAAGGCGGCTTTCGCCGAAGGCGAAGGGCATCTGCGCCTGGACCAAGGCCTGCGTCCAATGGCGTTGATGGCTTTCTTTCTGGTGCTGGCGGCCTGGCTCCATCCACATCGTGTCCATGCGGCTGTTCCCGCATTTCCTGCCAGCGCACCTCCGGCCGCCGCCGACAGTGCGGACATGCCTTTGGCCCGGCAAGCCGCCCTGGAGCGCATGGTGGCGTACTGGTCGTCCTACCTCAATACCCTGGGCGATGCCTCCGTACCGGTACTGGACAAGGACGTGATCATCCGCCAGTCTTACGGGAAGCTCTTCCGGGATTCGGCCGTGCAGGTGGAAGACGACCTGGACCCTGCCCGTGCCGTGTCCATCCACAAACCGGTGCAGGCCTACCTCCAGGACGTGGAGTTCTTTTTCCGCGCTGCGGAATTTGAACACGAAGTCCTCGGCATCGAAAGCCAGCAAACCGATGCCGGCAGTGCCTCCTGGCGCATCAAAACCCTGCGCAAACTCAACGCCGTGGACCTGCGCGGCGACAGCATCAACGAGGTGTTGACCCGCTATCTGGAAATCAACGAAACGCCCGATGGCCTCAAAATCGTCAGCATCTACCACAGTACCCCGGACCGCACCAGGGCCCTGCGTGCCTGGTGGGCCAGCCTTTCGCCGGATTGGCGAAGCAGCGTCTCGGACGGCGTACTGTTGACGGCCGAATTGCCCCTGGCCCGGGTGCGCTCCTACCGAAAGGGCTTGTTGATCACCAGCACCGATACCTTCCGGTTGGCCGATGCTCCACGCGCCAATGCCATGGTCCAAAGACCGGCGAACGTGCCGGACAGCGTCATTTTGGAATCATCCTTCCAAAAACTGGACAGCCTTCCACTCCGAGCCACGGACATCGACGCCTTGTTGCTCGGCGTCCAGGACCGCCGCAGCTTCGACCTGAGCGGCAAGCGCTTTGCCGACTGGCGGCCTTTGGAAGCCTTCCGGCGGCTGGAGGATTTGCAGCTCCAGGGCAGCAACCTGGCGGACGGCGGGCATCTACGCGGCATGGTTCGCCTGGAACGCCTGGATCTTTCCAGCACGCAGGTCACGGACCTCACGCCGTTGCGTTTTGCACAAAACCTGGAGGTTTTGGTGGCGCGCCACAGTGCCCTACGAGGGCCATTGCCGGATTTTGCGCACCTGCGCGAATTGGATTTGCGCGGCTGCCCCCTGGATTCGGCCTGGCGTCCGCCATCGGCTCCGGCCCTGGAAAGCCTGAACCTGGCCGGCAGCGGGGTACAGGGACTCGGCTGGCCCAAACTTCCGCGCCTGCAACGCCTGGATTTGAGCCACTGCGGCGTTGCAGATCTGGCGCCCCTCGGCCCACGCCCAAGCGTGCAACTGCTCAAACTGACCGGCAATCCGCTGCAGGACCTGGCCCCTCTGGACGCCTGGACCGCGCTGCGCCACCTTTGGATCGACAGCACCGGGGCAGCAACCCTGCGCGCCTTGTCGGACCTGCCCCAACTCGAACGGGTTGATGCCAATGCCTCGGCCGTGGAGCGTACCACAGTACAGGCGTTGCACCGGAGCCGTCCACAAATCCTGGTGGTGTATGAAACCCAAAGCCTCCAGGATTGGTGGAAGGCGCTTTCGCCACCCTGGCGCCGGGCCCTGTCCAGAGCCATCGGCGAAGACAACGGCATGGCCGCAGCCGGAGCACCCGTGCCTTCCGAAGCGGTGCTGCACCGGATGACCAGCACCCGGACCCTGGACCTGCGCGGCAGTGCCCTTTGCCCGGCGGCGGCAGCTTGTCCCCCCAACGACAGTACAGGTTGTCTGGAGCGCAGCCCCGTATGCCTGGAGCCCTTGCAGCGTTTGCCCGAACTGGAAGCCCTTTACCTGGGTTCTGCCCTGCTCCCGCCATCCAGCGCTGAACGCCACTGGCAGGCGCTGGCCGAACTGGAGCAACTGCAGGTCCTCGATCTAAGCGGCCAGCACCTCCCCGAGCTGGGCTTCCTGCACCGCATGGCGGGACTTTCCCGCTTGTACGTAGATAGTGCCGGGGACGTGGATTGGGATACGCTGATGGCTTTGCCGCGTCTGGAATACCTGTTTGCCGATGGCGCGGGCATCGGCGACTCGCTGGCCGACCTGTTGCAGCGGCGCCATCCCGATCTGGTGTTGACCTGGCAGAGCGCCAGCCTGGACCGGATGTGGCAGGCCATGCCGGTGCTGTGGCGCGAAGCCATCCAACAGGCAGTGGAAGAGCAAACCGGAAGCGCTACTCCCCCATTGCTGCAGCCGGGATTCCATCCCAGCTATCCCCCCTCCGGGTCCGACTACAACCGGCTGCATTTGTGGCAGCGCCAGCGCATCCAAAAACTGGGCCTTCCCGCCAAGGGCATTGAAGACCTGGCGCAATTGGTCTTTCTCCCCTACTTGCGGGAACTCTACGTGCCCGACAACCGCCTGCGCAGTTTGCTGAACCTGCGCCATGTGCCGCTGTTGCAGCGCCTGGACGTTTCGGGCAATCCGCTGGAGGGTTTATCCGGGATCGGCGCTTGCAGCGACCTGCGCATTTTGAACAGCGCCAATACGCCGATTGGTGACCTGGATCCCGTGGCCGCGCTGACCCGTCTGGAGGAACTCTATGTGTCCGGCACCGACATCCGCAACCTCAACCCGCTCGAAGGGCTTCGCGCGTTGCGCGTGGTCCACGCTGCCAATACCGACATCCGCAACCTCAACGGGCTGGAAACCGCCCCCGAGTTGGTAGAGTTGAGCATCTTCAATACGCGTGTGTCGGACGGAAAAGTGGCGCGTTTCCGCGAAGACCGGCCCCAATGCCGGGTGACCTACTACTGAAGCCGCTGCTCCATCAAGCCGGTGCCGTACGGCGGAACTGAATCTGAGCCTGCCCATGCATCCCCTGCTCCACATCCGTGATGAAGTGCAGCTGGCCCTGGACCAGGACCGACCGGTCGTGGCCCTGGAAAGCACCCTGATTGCCCACGGCATGCCCTGGCCGCAAAACCTGGAAACCGGCCGCTTGCTCGAATCCCGGATCCGGGATAAGGGGGCGGTGCCGGCTACCGTGGCGGTGCTCAACGGCAGCTTGCGGGTGGGGCTGGACGCGGAGGAACTGGAGCAACTGGCCCGCAGCGGAACGGATGCGCTCAAGGTCAGCCGGCGCGACCTGCCTTTTGCATTGGCCGAAAAACGGATGGGCGCCACGACGGTGGCCGGCACGCTGATGGCCGCCCACCTGGCCGGCATTTCGGTGTTTGCCACCGGCGGCATCGGCGGCGTACACCGGGGCTGGCAGCAGAGCCTGGACATTTCCGCCGACCTGCCGGAACTGGCCCGAAGTCCGGTGGCCGTGGTCTGTGCCGGGGCCAAGTCCATCCTGGATTTGCCCGCTACGCGCGAACAATTGGAAACCTACGGCATCCCGGTGTGCGGCTACCGCACCGATGCCTTTCCGGCCTTCTACACACGGGACAGCGGCCTGGGCGTGGATGCCCGGGTGGATGATCCCGCCCAATGGGCCAGGGCTTTTCGCGCGCAGCGCATGCTGGCCACCATGGGCGCGCCGCATGCCCGGCCCAATACGCGCAATTACGGCGGCATGTTGGTGGTTCAGCCGGTACCGGCCGAACACGAAGCCGAGGCCGAACGCATCGAAGCCGCCACCCGGCTGGCCCTCGAAGAGGCTGAAAAAAAGGCGATCGGCGGAAAGGCACTCACGCCGTTTTTGTTGGCGCGGATTGCCGCACTGACCGATGGGGCCAGCCTGCAGAGCAATGTGCGGCTGGCCGAAAACAACGCCATCCTCGGCGCTCAATTGGCCGTGGCACTGAGCAAACTGGAAGGCTGGGAAGAGGGCGCCTGACGGCGATGCCGACAGCCGGACGGTGCATTTACCAGGGCTGCACCCGGCCGTTTTGCCACAACCACATGCTCCCGGCAGGATCAGCCCAGCGTTTGCGGACCGGAGGGGCCTGACCGGGCTGCCCGGTCGCAACCACACGGCCTTGCAGATCGAACAGGACCCAGGGCGTTGGTGCCTCGGCCTCGGATGCGGCGGGGGACTGCGTTTGCAACACCGGATCGGACAGGCGGAGGACCGGCAGGTTGGCGGAAGCCTTCGCCGTAGGCGCACCGATGCGCCAGGCGCATTCCGGCCGCAATTGGAAGCGGTAGCTGCCCGGAGGCAGGGTCCGCTGCCAGAACGAATCGGTGACGGTGCCCTGGTTCCAGGCCTCGGACACGCGGCGGCCGCGCCACTGGTAAGCCGTAGCACCCGGAACGGGATCCCAGGCAAAGGCCAGGGTTCCGGGGGGACTGGGCAGGCGGTACAAGGTGTCTGGCGGCAAACAGGCGGGGTTGCGGCAAATGGCCGGAACGCCGGCTTCAAAGCGGGCCCGGGCCGGTAGTGTTCCCTGCATGCCAAAGCCCAGCACCGGCCAGGGTACGGGACCGTCCCACCAATCGGGCGGGGTATTGCGGTGCAAGCTGTTTGGGCCGGATACGCCGCTGCCGGCAGGCGTCACCATGCCGTCCACCCAATTGCCAAAAGCGGTATGTCCGCTGCCCAGCACATAGTATTGGCCCAACAGGGTACCCGAGCCGGTCACCAGGTTGCCGGCGTAAATCTGCGCATTGGTGGTGGCAGAGGTGTTGATCAGACCGTACAGGCGGACCCGGTTGCGGTACAGCGCGTTGCCCGGTCCCGATGGGCCCCAGTAGTCGTCGGTGATGATGTTGGCCACGTCGTTGGCCTCAAACAAGTTGCCCTGTGCCCAATGGCCGTGCAGGGAAATGTCGCCGCTGAAATCCGGAATCGGCTCGGAGCGCTGCGGCTCCAGCGAATAATTGTAGGCGTAGACGTTGCCTGCGGCACCCTGCTTGACGATCATGGCATGCCGCAAGCGGCGAAACACGTTGTCTTCCACCAGGCTGAAGACCGTATGCCGCAGCAGGGCAACGCCGTAGCCCCGTGTGGAGGCACCGTCGTAGGCCCAGGCTTCATGGAAGTAGCACCCGTTCACCCAGAGGTGTGCCGAACGCGCGGCCAGGATATGGGCCCCAACGCTTTTGCGCAATTCCAGCCCCTGCATCCAGCAATCCACGGCCAGAAAACACTGGATGAAGCTGCCGGAGGAGGCGTTGTCCACCCGCTCCATGCTCAGGCATTCGACCCCTGCAAAACGCAGCGGTTCGATGCGGCGCAGGTACAGCGGCATGGTGGTATCAAAACGGCTGGGGATCGCCTCGGTGAGGCGAAGGCTGTCCGGGCCTTTGAGCTGTACCTGTCCGATATGCCCGGTCGATTCGGCGGCCCAGGGCGCCGGACTCGAATCCCAACTGCCATTGTCTTGCCACAGCTCCACCCAATCGCCCTCGGCAAGTTCAGGAATCGGGTCGCCGGGCATCAGGCCGATGTCGCGGCTGCCAAAAGCGGGATGACCGGGCAATGGGTGCGGGCTGCCTTCGTACAGGCTGCCGATCAGGATGGCATCGTCGTTGCTGCCGCCAAAGTCCACCACCACCTTCGTGGAGTCCGAACCGGCACCGCGCAACACCGCACCTCCAGGCAGGATGACGGATTGTTCCAGACGGTACTGCCCGGCTTCGAGCAGCACCATGCCGGGCTCGCCGTTGAGGTCATCCAGGGCCGCCTGAATGGCGGCGGCATCGTCCAGACCGTCGTTGGGAATGGCACCAAAATCCGCAACGTGGCGTTCGCCCGTCAGGGCGGGCGGCGCTTCCGACAGTCCGGCGGCGCGCCAGTCCACCAGCAGTCCACCGCCGCTTTGGGCGGCAGCGGGGATGGCCGATGCGCAAAGCAACAGGGCCACCAACAGGCGAACGTTCATCATATGCATCCTCATCCTCGGCATCACGGCAAAATACGGCGGGCAGGATGCGGGGCCAAACGGCCGGGTCTGCTCATGTTCAGGCGTTGCTGTAGGACCGGGCTCCGTCGATCACACGCCCGGGCTCAGCGGTACTCGCAGCTCAGGATGTCCACCACCGGCATGGTGATAGGGGCCACCCCACAGGTGTACAGGTGGGTGGTAGCCACAAACTCCACGCGAATGGGCAGGCTATCGATCAACCATACCGAATCGATGCCGCGCGGAAAACGGTATGCATAGGTACTCGCTGCATCGTCGAACTCCAGCACAAAACCACAACCATCCAGGGCCACGCTGCCGGTGTTGATGACCGTGGCATTGGCCCACTGTGGGCAGGGGCCCGGGGTATGGGTGATCCCAGCACAATCGGCTTTGCAGGCACTGTTGTAGGTCAGTCCATCGCTGCCGCATACCGGGCTGTAGATTTCGGTGCACACGCAATCGCCCTGCAGACCACAGGAGCTGATCATGCCCAGGGCAAGGATGCCCAGCAACGCCAGCAGGCTCTGCCGCAGACTTTTGTACCGGCGCAGGGCATGCTCCGAAGCACTCCACATGCGTTGTGTTCTGTTCGGGTGCATGGACGGCGGGGCAGGTGTTGATGGATGGGATGTGTGCATGGTGCAGGTGGGTGTGAACAGCGGTGTTTGGGGAGTATACGCGCCGGCTGCGGCACACGTTGCCCGCTGCAGCATCGGCTAGTTGCCGCTGCGGGCTTTGTTGAGGGCCTCTTTATAGGTGTCCAGGGCGCGTTGCCGCGCGAATTTGTGCTCCACCATCGGTTCGGGATAGTCTTCTTTTCCCCATTCGGGCACCCATTTTTTGATATAGGTGCCCTTGGGATCAAATTTTTTGGTTTGGCTGGTCGGGTTGAACACCCGGAAATACGGCGCGGCATCACAACCTGTTCCAGCCGCCCATTGCCAGCCGCCGTTGTTGGAGGCCAATTCAAAATCCAGCAGCTTTTGCGCAAACCAGGCTTCGCCCCAACGCCAGTCGATCAGCAGGTGCTTGGTCAAAAACGACGCCACCACCATGCGCACACGGTTGTGCATGTAGCCGGTTTGGGCCAATTGCCGCATGCCGGCGTCCACGAGCGGATACCCGGTTTTGCCCGCTTTCCAGGCCTCAAAATCGTCCTCATCGTTGCGCCATGGAATGTGGTCGTAATCGGTTTTGAAGGATTCGGACACCACCCGGGGATGGTGGTGCAAAATCATTTGGTAGAATTCGCGCCAGATCAGTTCGTTGAGAAAAGTCTCGCTGGTTTCGGCCGCCCGCAGGGCCAGGGCACGGATGGAGATGGTACCAAAACGCAAATGAATGCCCAGGCGGGAGGTGCCTTGTTCGGCGGGGATATCCCGGCGTTCGCCGTACCGGCGAAGGGTTTCTTCGGACACGTCCGCTTCGGGAATGTCCACCTCCGAAGGTTTGAAAGCCATGTGGTCCAGATCGGGGATGCCGCCGCTTTTGGTTTGGTGGAAGCGGCCTTCTTTGGGCAGTTCCCGAACAACGGGCGTGTCCTCCTCCCATCGGGCCAGCCAGCGTTTGCTGTAGGGCGTGTAGACGCTATACGGCTCCCCGTTTTCCTTGACCACCTCATCGCGCTCAAATACCACCTGGTCCTTGAAAGGGTGAAAGCCCACATCCGCCTTGGCCAGCTGTTCGGCAATGGCCTGGTCGCGTTTGACCGCGTAGGGTTCGTAATCCCGGTTGGTGTAAACGGCCTTGAGGTCAAAGGCCTTGACCCATTCCCGCCAGGCCACGTTGGGTGTTCCGTAATGCACCTGAAGCCGGGACCCGCGCTTTTTCATGGCTTCATCCAGGTGCTGCAGCCGGCGGTGGATGAAGTGGACCCGCGCATCGTCGCGGTCCTCCAGGGCATCGAGGATGTTGCGGTCAAAAACAAAACAACACAGCACCGGGTGCCCGCTTTCCAAAGCGCGGTTCAAACCGGTATTGTCGTGCAGCCGCAAATCGCGGCGAAACCAAAAGGCAACAGGTTGATCGGACGAAGCATCAGCCATGGACAAGGCGTTTGGACCGCAAAAAAACATGAAGGAAAAGACGATCCGGAGAGCGGACGGGATACCGCCAGTGGAGCAGCTGTAAACAGCCCTATCGGGGCGGCCAGGGCCTGGACAATTCCGAAAGCACCTTTTCCTCCAGTTTTCCGAACAAGCCCAGGGCAAATTGGTTCGTCAGGGTTCGGCCCTGAAACGCCCCGACCCAGCGCATGCCGCGGATGGCGTTGCTCAAAAAAAGCGCATCGGCCTCCAGGAGGCTTTCGCGCGTCAGCGCTTCCCGCTTGCAGGCAATGCCGGCCTTTGCGGCCACCTGCAGAAGGATGCGCTGCATGACCCCGGGAATGCCGCCTTCGTCTTCCGGTGGCGTATTCAGCGTGCCATCGCGCAGGACAAAGAGGTTGCTGGAGGTGGCCTCCACCACGCGGCCTTCGGTGTTGCACAGCAACAGGTCGTCGGGCTCGGGTCCGCCAGCGGATTTTGCCGCCTTTTGGCGTTGTTGCAGCTCTTGTACAGCCAGGATATAGGGCATGGCCACCGCGCCTTTGACGCGGTCCATCGGCCGGCGGCTGAGCCGTACGGATTCGGCATAGTCCAAGCGAAGGCCTTCCCGGTTGATGCCGTAGAAGGGTCCGTCCAGGGGCACACTTTCGATGAGCATATCCGGGGCTTGGGTTTCGGGTCCGTAGCGCCCCTGCCCCGCCCGCCAGACCTGGATGCGTACCCGCGCATTCGACACCTGCTGTGCGGCCACCAAATCGAGGATGGCCTTGCGCAGCCAACCCAATTGCCAGTGTTCCGGCACGGCCATGCCCAGGGTTTCCATGCCCAGGATCAGGCGGCTGTAGTGGCGTGTAAAAAAAAGCGGCGTGTTTTTGCTGACCCGCAGGGTCTCGAACAGCCCATCGCCGTAGCGCAGGGCCCGCCATGCTTCCTGCGCCGGCCAATCCCGGGCCGGCATGACCCGTCCACCATACCAGACCAGGTCGGCAGCGGACGCCTCGGTCGGGTTGTTTTCCGATTCCACCATGCGGCGAAGCTCCACAATTCACCCAACAGGCGCAGGTCCGGCGTGGCCTTGACGGGCACTACCCAAAGGGCAGGAAGACCTCCAGCAACCGGATTTCGCCCGTACGGGCGAACACCTGCCGGCTTTCCGCCGCGCTCAAGGCCAGGCTTTGGCGCTCCTCCGCGCGTCCATCGGCAAAATGCACCGTTAGCCTGGGCTGCTTTTCCGTACCGACCTTTTGGTAGCGTACCGGGACGCCGCATACCGTAAAGGCCAGCTGACCGGGCTTGAGCGGCAGTTCAGACCATGCAGAAGCGTCTTGAGCCGCAGCATCCGGATGGCTAAATGCCGCTTCTTCGACCAACAGGTCGCTGCTTTGGAGCAGGCCGGGGCCAAAGGCAATACAGGCATCTGCAATGGTGATGCCCAATTCGCCCCAGCGGCACAGGATGTCTTCCTTCACCTGCCCGGTCATGCCCGGTTGCTGGGCTCCGCGGCCGGCCGGCGTATGGGAATAAGGGTCGGTGGGAAAAGCCCCATAGACCGCAGGCTCCTGTTCCCAGCCGATGCCCGAGCGGATGGCGCGGTAGTGGGTTGCCAACGCGGCACTGCGCGGGTCATCGGCACCGTGTCGCAGCACCGCCGCCTGCCAGCATTCCTGCACGGCCAGCAGCAGTTTGGATACCATATGCCAATAAATGCTGCCCAGGCCTTCATAGCCAAAGAAGGTCCCCGATCGGCCGGTGAACTCCGCGTGCTGGAAGACCGCTTCCCAATGCTCAGCCAAGGCTTCAGTGGCCTGTGTATCCAAACCAGCATCGCGACAGGCAGCCACCAGATCGGCGGCATTGCGGAAACGCGGGGCAAAACGCACGTGGCCTTCCGCGTCGCGCAGCACTACAGGCTCGGATGCCGCCACATCCCCCCCCAGCAAACGCTGCAACACGGCCGAGTCCTGAACACGCGCTTCCGGGATCCGGTTGGCGTCCAAAAAGTCCGGGACATCGCGGTCGGGATACAGCAGGTAGCTGTTCTGGTCCTCCCGGTACAGCGCACTGGACCGCAAGGCTTCCAGGCAATCGATGGCCTGCTGGGCGTCCAACAGCCCGCTGCTCAGCATGGCCACCTGCCCTTCCAGCATCGGATAATAGTGGTGGACTTCCACCCCTCCATCGCCGCGCAGCGCCATGCGGTTGTAGGCGTGGTACAAACCGTCCTCGCGCGCGGCGGTCTGCAGCGTTTCATCCAACACCTGGACCAATCGTTCCAAAAAAGCAATTATTTCAGACCGATCGATCGGTCCAAAATCCATCGACGCATCCCTTCTGTCTGCCTGCTGCGCGGTGTCCATGTAGGCATATACCTGCTTGCGGTGTGCCTCACCCAATCCACCCAGCGCATCCATGGCCTTTCGGCGCGCCAGCGGATCCTGCACAGCCGCTCCAGCCGCGGAGGGCAGGGCGGTGCTCAGGCCGCGCATGAAGGTCCCGAATGCCTTAGTGCCCTCCACGTGTTCGGGTCCTGCCGCCACAAGCTCCTGCAACAGCAGCGCATGCCGACGCATCTGCGCGGTGGTCACCATGCTCAGCCCCTGCCCCACCAGGGCATTGTTGGCGTCGTTCCATTCGGGCCTTTGGGTATTGAGCCAGATGCCGCCACCCGGCACCAGATTGCTGGCTTTCACGCACAACGGCAGCAGCAGCTTTTCGGCCAGGCTGGTGTACAGCAATCCGCCTTCCGGCGAAGCCACCAATTTGCCGTCCGCGCCCAGGTGCGCCGTGCGTTCGGCTGCTCTGGCAGCGGCAGCATGGTCATAGCGCACGGTGTTTTTGGGGTCGCGCAGCAGGTCCGCGTAAGCGGCAATCCGGTAGGGTACGTCCGCAAACACCCCGATGCGTTCGCCCAACAGGGCGGACAAACGGCCCGGATGGAAGCGCCGGTCCGCTTCCAACAAGCGGGTCAGGTAGACGATTTGGTGGTCGCCCCAGTACCCAATGTAGGACCAGGGATCTTCAGGGTCCTCCACCTCCCAGTCCAGGCCTTCGGAGGTGATGCGGTAGGGGTTATAGCCGTCCAGTGTGCTGGCGTTGAGAAAACGGGCAATCATCGCCGGCAGGAAGGCAGGCCAGGAATAGGCCAGGGCCTCCCAGTTTTGGAAGATGTCGCGCCAGTTCCCTTCATAGGCCAGGCGCAGGCTGCCGTCGGTGTCCTTCAGCGCTATGGAAAAGCGGTTCCAGGGACGGCTGGGGTCGCCGTGGCGGCGGCTGAAGCCGAAAGGCAGGTATTCGCCGGCCAGCCGGCGAAGCTCCCGATCCCCCAGGGCTTCCACCGCCTCGTGGAGCGCGGCCAGGTCCATGGATCCCGGCCAGGCTTCCATGGCCGCTGCATGGCGTTGGGCCAAAGGCGCATTATGACGGTGGATGTGGCGGCGGAATGCCGCGGTGTAAATGCGGTATCCCAACAGCGGCAGGCCACCGCGCATGATGTTGTATTGCACATTGGCAAAATGCCGCGTACTCACTGCCTCGTCGCGCTCCACCTGCAAGCCGTCGGCCATGCCTACCCAGCGTTCAATGGCACGGGTCTCCGCATCGATGGCGGATTCGATGTAGGCCATCAGGCGCTGTTGCCCGGCGGAATCGGCGTGTTGCTGCAAGAGCTTGCGGATGGCAGCCACGGCAGCGCTGCCCTGCTCTTGTTCGGCCACCAGGTACCAATGCCGCGCATCTCCGGGCGCCAAGGCGAGCGTTGTGCAGATATACCCCGTGCTGCGGCGACCGCGGACATCCGCTTCCAGTGCTACATCCCGACCGCGCCGGAAGGCATCCAGTTGGTCTTCGCTGAGCAAGCGGAAACCGCCGTGCAGCAGGGCATTGTCCGACGCAGCGGGGCTGCTTTCAGGCAAGATGCCCGCCGTCCAGACCATTGTGCAGCGCAGGGCCTCGGAAGGTTCGGCACGGTCCACCGGGATGGCGTTGAGGCGGAACAGGGCCAGGTCGTGGGCCACCCGCTCGGCCTTTTTGTAAGCATCCAGCAGATTGCTGCGTCCGGCCAGCAGCATGGGATCGGCATCCGCCGGCACCAGGTTGCGCAGTCCGTCCAAAAGCCGGATGTCCAAGGGGCTGTTGCCGTGGTTCCAGACTGCGCTGCGTTTAATGAACCCGAGGCGGTCACTAAGGGCCCAGGCATAGCGGAACGTACATTCCAAATCTTCGTTGCGCTCCTCAAACTCCACCAGGTTGCCCGCCCGGTTTTTGTAGAGGTTGCGCTGCACGCGGTAAGGGCTGTGCTCGGCAAAGGGCTCCCAAATGCAATGTTGCCCATCCCGGATCACCTGCAGGAGCGTATGGCTGCCGGTATGCCCTCCTGCCTCGTGCAGGCGGTCGTCGGTAGTGTAGGGAAACAGGGCATGGTCCGGATTGCCCGTCCCTGCGGTCAGGCCACCCGTGCTGGAGGCAAACATCCAGCGCTCCGATGCGCTGTTGATGCTCATCAAAAAGGGGGGCATGCCGTCTGCATGACGGATGGCGTACATGCGCCCGCCGGGCAAGTCCACAAAGGCGCCTTCGGGGGGCTGTGGTGCCGGAGGTACCGGCTGCTTGCCGAGAAACCATTGCGCGTGTGCGGCGTTGCGGTCATCCGTTGGTTCCATAGAGAAGTCCATTGCTGCTCGTGGTGCAGGTGCTTTGGAAGAGGCGTCCGAAGGCCTTTCATGCCGGACGGCCAAGCGCGGTTCCATCAACGCCGGTCGTAGACCCGCACATAATCGATCAGGTAGCGGGCCTGGGTCAAATCGCCCTCAATGGCGCCTCCCCATCCCCCGCCCATGGCCAGGTTGAGGATGATGTTCTGCGGCGCATCAAAGGGCCAGGCCAGCGCACTTTCCTTTTGCGCGTAGCTGAAATAGTGGACATCGTCCACATAGGCGGCTATGGAGTCCTGGTTCCAGACCACCGCATATTCGTGAAAGGCCGTGCTGATGTCGTTCACCGGCAAGGTGGAGGTCAGGTGGTTGCCTTGCTTGAAATAATACGCCCGGGTATGCACACTGGCATGGGCCAATCCGGCCCCGGTGGCATTGTCGGTTTCCCAGCCCACACTTTCCAGGATGTCGATTTCCCCGCAATAGGGCCAGGAACGCTCATCGCGGTACGCATCGCCAAGGGTCCAACCGGCTGCCCAGCAGCCGGCAAAAGGCGGCACCTGTGCCCTGATGGCAATCTTGCCGCGCGTAAAGCTGTGTTTGCCACGTGTGGTCAGCCGGGCCGAGCTCCAGGTCATCGAATCGGCGTTCGCCGAAGGCCGGTCCTTGCGGGCCTCGATGATCAAAAGGCCATCTTCCACGCGCGCGTTTTCCGGCCGGGCCAACGTATAATATTGCGCCTCGTGGTTGCCCCAGCCCCAGTCGCCGAGGTCCCAGGTCCATTTGGTGGAGTCCGGCAAGCCTTCGCGGTCAAACTCGTCCGACCAAACCAGCTGCCACTGCGAACCGTCCATGGCTTGCACGAGCGGTTCGGGCTGGGACCGCAATGCAACCAGGCGCCGCAGGCGAAGGCTGTCGATGCGGGCCCCCTGCCCTTCCACATGCAGGCGCATGGGATGCTTGCCGGTGTCCAGGGGAAGGCCGTCGCGCTGCCAGTGCTGTGCGCCCGATTGGGATGCCGGCCCAAGGTTACCGGTCACGTTGTAAGTGCGCCCGTCGGGGTTGTCCACGTAATCCTCCAGCCAAAGCACTTGCCCTACCGGACCCTGGGAGTAGATGTCCAGCCGGTAGCGGCCCGCTACGGGCACCTGCAGGTCAAGCAGCAAGCTGCCTTTGGCACTGTCCAGTTGCCAGCCTGCGGAGGCGCGATTGGCATCGCCCTCAGCCGGCATCCATGTGCCCCGTTCCGGGGCGAAGGCTTCGCCGGTCAGGCGCCAGGTAGAAGGCGGTGCAGGTTCGGAAGCTGGTTCCTCCCGCTCTGCTTGTTGGCGACAGGAAGGCACAAAAAGCAACAGCAACAGCAACAGCACCGGGACGGTACCGCGGAAAATGGAAAATGGAAAACAACGCATCATCCGGCCAATTCGGTTTCGAGTTCTTCGAGGGTGCGGCCTTTGGTCTCAGGCACCATGCGCCAGCAAAACAGAAAACCTGCCGCGGCAAAAAGGCCAAAAATCAAAAAGGTCGGGCCTGTGCCCAGGACGTCCAACTCCATTGGAAAGACTTGCTGCACGAGCCAACTGACCAGGGAGTTCACAAAGCCCACAGCGGAAATGGCCACCGCCCGATGCTGGTTGGGAAAAAGTTCGGAAAACAGCACCCACATCACCGGGCCCAAACTGAACGCAAAACAGGCCACAAAGCCGAGTATGGCCACCAGAACCAGGGTTGGATTGATCTGAATGGCGGATTTGATCAATCCATCTTCCAATGCAGTGCTGGATTGATTGCCGATGGCGTCCCGGATGGCGCCTTTGAAGGCCACATCGCTGTTGTACACGCTTTCGGTCAGCGGCATCAATTGCTCCATGCGGATGTCGGGATCAAGATCCTGCAGGGCCGATTCGGGCAATGCATAGCTGGCGGAAGAAAAGGCATAGGCCAGGACAAACATGGAAAGGGCAATCCCCGAAACGCCAAACAGCAGCAAAGGGCGCCGGCCGAGCCTGTCGATCAGGGCCATGGCCAACAGGGTAAAAACCAGGTTGGTCAGGCCCACAAAAATGGCTTGAACAAAGGCGGCATCCGTGCCGATGCCGGACTGGCCAAAAATCATCGGGGCGTAGAAAAACACCGCATTGATGCCCACGATTTGCTGCAAAGCCGCAATGACCACCCCGATGACCATCACGCGGCGCAGGTCGCGGCTGAACAGGTTGGCTACGCTGTCCAACAGCCCCGGCTTGTGGCCGTCTTCCTTGTCCAGGCTTTCGCGGATGGCCGTCAATTCCTTTTCGGATTCCTCCGGCCCCAGGGCCCGGCGCATGACCGCCAACGCATCATCAAACATGCCTTTCATGGCCAACCAACGCGGCGATCGGGGCACTACAAACAAGGCAAAGAAGTACAGCACGGCAGGCAAGGCTTCAAGCCCGAGCATCCAGCGCCATTCGTTGCCGTTGAAGCCCATGCTCAAGGCCCAGGGGGCATCCGATTTGCTCCAAAGCAGAATCAGGTAGTTGGTAAAAAAGGCCGTCGACAGCCCCACGACAATGTTGAGCTGGTTGAAAGACACCATGCGGCCCCGCAGCTTTGGCGGAGCAATCTCGGCGATGTACATCGGAGCGATGATCAAGGAGGCCCCCACCCCAAATCCACCGATCATCCGCGCCACTACCAGGGTGGTATAGTCCGGCGCAAAGGCCGAACCAAATGCCGAAACCGAATACAAGACCGCGGCCAGGCTGAGGGTTCGCTTGCGGCTCGGCTTCAGGTTGGCGAAGTGCTCGGCTGTTGGTGTAGGCCAAAATATTGCGGGTCTTTTGCAGGGCGCTGTGATCGTCTGGTGC
>JAUIHG010000419.1 GCA_030432405.1 Bacteroidia bacterium
ATTTTGCCTTGGCGCATCGATTAATGGGAGTGCAGGAACTACTTATAGGCGATCTCCAAGTAGGGCTCTTTACGGCCTATCAATGTCTAAATTGGCAAGGAATTTCCTACTTCTTTGCCAAGCAGCGGCCCGCGGCCGATAGTATAGCCAGCCTACTGCAAAAGCTGTACCTACCAGATTCCGTCAGCTACCCTACCCTAATTAGCTTGTTAGACTATGACTACGTAGATAGTGTAGCCTTTGGTCGAATCCGGGTACGTACCATAGAGAGCCGCTACGGTTTTCTGGATTGGGGCATCGCGCACCTCATCGAGGTGCAGGAGACGGGTGTGGGCAGTGCCGCACTAAAGTACGTTGTGCTGCCCGTGGGCGCTGTGGCGGGTTCATTCCTCGCCGGGGGTATGACCGACCGTTACTTCGGCGGACGGCGCGCACCGGTAATTTGCATGCTGCTGGTGTGCCTGGGCCTGCTCACCCTTGCCTACGAGTATGTTTCGACCAAGAGCGTGTTGCTTACGCTGGCCTTGCTCGTGCTTATCGGCTTTTGCATCTACGGCCCCCAGGTGCTCCTGGTAGGCACCGCACCGGTGGATTTGGCGCGGCAGGGGACGGGCGCCGCGGCCGCGGGCTTTGTCAATTTTATGGGATATTTGGGCGCTTCCGCCGGAGATATCGTGACCGGGTATTTCAAGCAGCCGGAACACGGTGGCTGGCAGGTAGCCATATACATCTGGGCCGGCTGGGCCTTCGCATCGGCCGCGCTGGTGGCGGTGCTGTGGAATGCACAGCCGGAGTCCAGGGAATGATTCAGAAGGGGTTTTTCAAGTGCAGGTGATTATTATCGGGGCGGGCCGGGGCGCGCGGCTCATGCCCACGACCGAGGATTCGCCGAAGTGTTTTGCGGAGGTCGCGGGCCGGCGCATTCTCGACTGGACGCTGACGGCCTTCAAGGACAATGGCCTGGACAATATTGGTTTCATCGGCGGCTACCGAATTGAGAAGG
>JAUIHG010000420.1 GCA_030432405.1 Bacteroidia bacterium
GACCGTTGACCGATGCCCCACCGGTGCCGGCGGAAGTCTTGGCCACCTTCATCAACAGCACGGCTGCCGATCGGGCCTTCCGTTGCTTGAGCGGCAGTGTGGCTGTGTCCGCCTATGAGCTGGAAGCCCTGCCGCTGCCGGCACCCGAGGATCTTCACACTCTGACCTGGTTGGTTCGCACCAAAGCCACCTGGTCCGAGATTGAAGCCGAATGCACCCGGATTTATGGGGGTCTGGCAACGTCGTGACACAGTCCCTTCCCCCCTACGTCTCCCGCGCACTCGTCGCGGAACGCCTACCGCTGATTTTTCCCGAAGGCACACCAAACCGGACCTATTGCATTCGGGAGCTGGCCGCGAGCACGGTATTTGTCATGCTCTACATTGGCGCCGTTCAGGGAGCCGGCCGATATTTAGGGCCGGTCCACGTCTACCGGATGACGCAGCAACAGGCCGTCCTGGCGAACGATGAGGCGCGGATATCCGATGCAGATGCCGTACTTAAGAAGAGGTACACCGAGGCCGGCACCCGCTGGTACGCGGATAACACCCGCGAACCGATCAGGGATGAAACCTTGCGGGAAGGTCTGGTGGCCATTGGCGCCGTGACTGCCAGGGAGGATCTACCCACCACGTCCGGCCGGCCCCGCTATGCCCTCAAGGCGGATTTCGCGGCCTTGTTCGATCCCGCCGTGGACGGGACGAATTTGGAAAAGGCGATTGGAGATTTCCAAAAAGCCAACCTTTCGAAAAGTGCCCTGGCACGGGTTTCCCTGCTTCGGGCAGGGGCCACCGCAGGCAAGGCCGGGGTACTGGTCACGTTCCCCAACAACGAGACCCGCCTTATGGCACCAGGCCCCAGCTCGATCATCACCAAAGCGGTGATTGAGCACTTCGCGCCGGCGTTTCTTGGTGACCCGGCGGTACTCTGGCTGAGCGAAAGCGGTAACAAGGTTGTAGCGCGAGATGACACCCTGGCGGCAGCGATAGGCCTGTCCATAGAG
>JAUIHG010000225.1 GCA_030432405.1 Bacteroidia bacterium
AACCCCGCCTACCCGCCCTACGACCTGGCGGCCGGGGAACTCCTGGAGGCCTGGGAGGCCAAGCTGTCCATCGGCCGCATCAGCCGCAAGCCCGACGAGCGCGTGGACGACATGATGCACATGCTCAGCAAGCTGCAAAAGGACGTGCGGGACATCCAAAAGGGCAAAAAGCCGGGCAAGGCCGGTTGATCGGCCTGCCGTGCGGGCTTTTTCCGGCACCGGCCCGCCAGCGTGCGCAAGCGCTCCCCAACGCGCCGTCACCCATCACGGCCTGCCGGGCTGCGGCAGGGTTTCGGCAAAAGCCACCAGCTGCTCGGCCAAATGCGGCCAGCTCAAACGCTTCCGGATGCCGGCCAGGGCCGGCGAAAAGCGCGCATGGCCGCCTTGTGCCCGGAAACGCTCAATGCCTGCAGCCAGCAGCTCTGGATCTGCGCGGTCCACCAGAATGCCGTTTTGCCCGTCTTCCACGTATTCGGCCAAACCGCCCGCGGCGGTCACCACAAGAGGCAATTGGAACTGGTAGGCAATCAGCGCAATGCCGCTCTGCGTGGCCGAGCGGTAAGGCAGCATGCAGGCATCGGCGGCGGAAAACAGCAGCCGCGTTTCCCCGTCGGGGATGTAGCGGAAGCGCAGGTCGATGTTCGCCCTTTTGGGCGAAGCCGCCACCCGGGCCTCCAGCGGCGCGACGTCCATGTAGGGCTCGCCGGCCACCACCAGGCGGTATTTGCCCTCCAGGCGGTCAAAGGCGTCCAGCAGCACATCCAGACCCTTGTAGGCACGCACAAAGCCAAAAAAGAGCAGGACGGTTTCGTCCTCGGCCCAGCCCAATTCCGCCCGTGCCCGCATCCGGTTCATGGGTGCGCCAAAATGGTCGTACACCGGATGGCCATGGTACAGGCGCGGCGCATCGGGCCGGAAGCGGTTCAGGTCGGCTTCCACGCTGCGGCTCATGACCACAAAGCCGTCGTTGCGGTTCAGAAAACGCCGGGTCAACGGCACATCAAAAAAGCGGCGTTCGTGCGGCAGCACATTGTCCAGTACCGTGACCACCTTGGTGCCGTTCGCGCGCAAGCGCGAAGCCACCGCCCCCAGGCTGGGCGAGAAAAAACTCATCCAGTACTTCATCACCAGCAGATCGGGCTGGCTTTTGGCAATCCGCCGCGCACTGCGCCCCCAGGTCCAGGGGCCGATGGAGTCCAGCAGCACTTCGGCGGGAAAGGGGTCGGCCGCATCGGCCTCGGTGACCAGCTGGGTCTTGCCGGGAAAAAGGCGCTCGGGATACTGGCGTGAAAAGGTATATGCTTTCAGGTCGTGGCCCTGGTCCATCAGAGCCCGCCCCAGCGAGGCATTGAACTGGGCAATGCCGCCCCGAAAGGGGTAAAAGGTGGACAGGTAGGCGATCCGCATAGGCCGGAACCCGTTAGGGTCTCCTGTGGTGTTACGGCCCGGTGCGGCATCGGTTGTGCGTTTGCCGCTTCCGGAACCGCGGCAAAGTACGGAAAGTGCATCGGCCCCTTTGCCTGGCTGCGGATCGGCTACCGCACCAGGGTCAGGTTGCCCTGCTGGAGCTGCAGCTGCCCGTTGTTGGTGTAGCGGAGCTGGTAGACGTAACTGCCCAATTCCGCCGGCCTGCCGCGCAAGGTACCGTCCCAGCCCTGGCCCGGTTCGCCTCCGGCGAACACCAGCTCTCCCCAGCGGCTGAACACCCGGAAATCAAAGCCCGAGAGGTTGGGGCAGCCGTCGGTAAACAGCACGCGGAAGATGTCGTTGACGCCATCGCCGTTGGGCGAAAAGGCATTGGGCAGGCTGGGATTGCAGCTGCAATCGTCGCGCTCAAACACTTCAACCGAAGCTTCAGCAATACACCCGTTCAGGCTGGCAATCAAGGCATAAAGGCCCGGCATATCAACCTGTATAGCAGGACTGGTCTGGCCCCCTTCCCACAGAAAACTTTCCGCATTGGAAGCGGGTTCCAGGACCACACTGGCTTCGGGGCACCAGGCCACCGAGTCGGGTTGGAAGTCCAACAGCGGCAAGGGATCCTCGGAAAACACCAGGCTGTCCTGCTGCCAGCAAGGGCCTTCCATGGCCAGCAGCACATAGGTGCCCGGCGTGCTCAACCAGGCGCTTCCGCCGCTGCCCACCGGTACGCCATCCAGGCTCCAGCCCAGCAGAACACCGGGATCGGGCAGGACCTCCACAAAAACCGAATCGCCTGTACAGGCGCTTACATCCATGCCCGCATCGGCCACCGGATTGGCTACCGTGACCACCAGGGTGTCGTAGGACGGGCACAGGCCTATGGAAGCCTGGACCGGATAGGTGCCTGCGGCATTGATCGAAAAACTTGCCCCGCTACTGCCGTCCGGCCAGGTCACCGAGGTAGCGCCCGGTGGCGTGGTCAACAGCAGGCTGGCGCCGTTGCACAAGGTGGTATCCGGACCCAGATCGAGTTCCGGTCCGCTGCCCACTTCCACATGAAAGGTGTCGGTAAAGACTTCGCCGCAGGGGTCCACAAACGCCGCCACGTAGGTGGTGCTCACGCTCGGACTGGCCGTCGGGCTGGCGATGGTGGGGTCGTCCAGGCCGAAGGCCGGGCTCCAGGAATAGCCGCTGAAACCGGCCGGTGCGTCCAAAACCGTGCTGCCGCCGTCGCAGATGGCCACGGTGTCGGTGGGCAGGTCGATGTCGTAAAACTTGATGCAGACCCGGTGCTCGTTGCTCAGGCCTCCGGTGGCCCCGGTGAAGCCCCAATACACGTTGGGGTCACCACCAAAGACGTCGGCGGTCAGGTCAATGGTCTGGTCAATGCGCAGGTTGCAGTCCACATAAACCTGCAGCCGGGTGAGCACCGGATCCCAGCGGATGCTCAACAGGTGGTAAGCGCCATCTTCGATGTTGCACAGGGTGGAAGAGGCCTGCACAGGCGCGGTCACGGCTGTGGCTGCCGTATGGATGGGGTTGCCGTCGGTCAACAGCGCCGTGTGGTCGCAAAAAGGGTCTCCGTTGGCGCCGTTCTGATAGGTGTCGAACTCAACGATGGCTGAAGGCATGATGCCCTCGTAGCCCAGGCTGCCCCCGCTGGTGCCCACACCGGTGGACAGGGGTTGGAGCACAAAGGCCAGGCCATCGGCACCGCCGTCGTTGGTGCCCAGGTAGATTTCGGCCTCCACGCGCACCTCCTCGTTGAGGTTGATGAGGTCGGTATACCAAAGGGTCCCCACCTGCCCGGTCAGGTTCGGCGTCAGCCGGTAGCAGTCGCCGCCCAGGGCCGTCGTGGCCCCGCCCAGGGTGAATTGTGCCTGTACGCCTCCGGCGAAGACCAGCAGCAACAGCAATACCGCAGAGCGGATGGACCACCACAGAAAACGGGCAGCCGGGGGTGTGGAGCACAGGGAGGCATCGGACATAGCCCCGTGAATTTGCGGAATCCGGACACGGAAAACGAATGGCCGAGGGCATTACCGGGTGCTGATGTAGTGGTGACGTAGGTCCTCGGGCGCACAGCACTTGCTCATGCCGGCCACCGGGCCGGGCCACTGCCTGTTCCGCACGCTTGCCAAGCCCTGGATGAACGTTGGCTTGTCCACAGCCGTGTTCGCCGGCACGGCGAAACGGGTTCTTCCAGTCCGCCTCCGGCTATATTTGTCCGGATGGGCAAATCCAGCGATGCCGACACGCCCGATACCGCCGCCGGTGGCCAGGCCTTTCCCCTGCCCCAGGTGGAGCCGGATCCGCGCCGTTGGCCGCTCTATGCCCTGACCCACGACAAGGAAAACTTCCGGCGGGAAGTGGTTGAAGAGTCCCTTACGGAGCTCGTGGAGGCCCATCCCGAGGGCGATCCCCTGGCCAACCTGCTCGGCAATACGCTTTTCCGCGAGAAAGTGCGCCTGACGCGCAAACCCTGGAGCACCGACCCACCCGACGAAAAGGACTTTTGGCGTGAGGTGGAAACGGCGCTGCAGGTGCCCGAACCGGACAACGCGCGGCTCAAGACTACCCTGCGCGGCATTCTGGACCGCTATGTGGCCGAAATGCAGGGCTCTTTTGATCCGGGGACCTACCGCTTTGCCCGGCAGTTTTTGCCCATCATGTTCAACCGGCTGCTCAACGCATCGAACAGCCGCAACTTCAGCCGGGTTTTGGGCAACCGCCTGGGCATCCACGACCGCATCAAGATCGACGGGCCGGTGGAGCACCTCCGCTCGCTGGTCCGCCAGGGCGGCACCCTGTTGATGATGCCCACGCATTTTTCCAACCTCGATTCCATCCTGGTGGGTTATGCCATCGACGCGGTTGGTCTGCCGGCCTTCCATTACGGAGCAGGACTGAACCTATACAGCGCACGCATCCTGGGCTACTTCATGAACCGTCTGGGTGCTTACAAACTGGACCGGCGCAAGAAAAACCCGGTTTACCTGCATGCGCTGAAGAGCTTTTCCACCCGCTCCATCCAGCGGGGTTGCCATACCCTCTTTTTCCCGGGCGGTACACGCTCGCGCAGCGGCATGGTGGAAAAGGAGCTCAAGCTCGGCCTTATGGGCACGGTGGTCGAAGCCCAGCGCCGGCTGCTGGCCATGCAGGAGGATGCGCACGAAACGGTGGGCGCGCCTTCGCCGGTAGGCGGAAGTGCGGCCTATCAGAAGCTGTACATCGTGCCGGTCAACATCGGCTACAATTTTGTGCTGGAAGCCCCGGCCCTGATCAAAGACCATCTGCGGGAAACCGGCCGCGAGCGCTTTTTTGTGGAACAGGACCGCTTTTCCACGTCCACCAAGATTGCGCGTTTCCTGATCCGCTTTTTCACCGCCGGTGCGGACATTCGGCTCCGTTACGGTGAGCCGATGGATGTGCTCGGCAATCCGGTGGACGCCGATGGGCGAAGCCTGGACCCTGAAGGCGGGCATATTCCGCTGCGGGCCTATTTCAGCCACGAGGGCGTGCTGAACGAAGACCGCCAGCGCGACGCTGAATACACGCGCATCCTGGGCCGAAAGGTGGTCGAGGCCCTGCACAAGCACAATACCGTCATGGGTACCCATCTGGTGTCCTATACCGCGTTTGTGCTGCTGCGCGCCCGGCATCCGGACCTGGACCTCTACCAGCTGCTGCGCCTGCCCGAGGAAGACCGCCGCTGGGACCGGGCGGAACTCGAGGCGGCCATCCACCGGGCGGCCCGGGAAGTGCTGCGCCGCTCTGCGGAAGGCAGCCTGTTCCACGAGCCGGTGCTGGAGGAAAGTGCACCGGTCATCCTGCAGCACGGCATCCGCAACCTGGGCATCTACCACGACAAGCGCGCCTTGCGCGAACACCGCAAACGCCCTGAAGCGGTCTCCAGCGAGGACCTGCCCCTGCTGTTTTATTACCACAA
>JAUIHG010000020.1 GCA_030432405.1 Bacteroidia bacterium
GATTGCGCATTACCTGCTCGAGCCCGACAAGCGGCACAAAATGGACTACCTGTCCGAGACCTACCTCGGCTACAGCCCGCAACCCATTGAAGCGCTGATCGGCAAAAAGGGAAAAAAACAGTTGTCCATGCGCGACGTGCCGGTGGAAAAGGTCACCGACTATGCCGCCGAGGACGCCGACATCACCGGACAACTGGACCGCGTCTTTGATCCGCTGATCCAAGAAAACGGCTTTGACAAACTGTACCGCGAGGTCGAGTTGCCCTTGCTCCGCGTTCTGGCCGATCTGGAATACGAAGGCGTGGCCCTGGACAGCCAATTCCTCAACGACTACGCCGCCGAATTGGCCAAAGATCAGGAGGCCCTGCGCGCCAAAGTGGTGGACGCTGCAGGCGTGGATTTTAATTTGGATTCGCCCAAGCAATTGGGCGAAGTCCTTTTTGACAAACTCGAAATTCCCTACAAAGGCAAAAAAACCAAAACGGGCCAGTACAGCACCAGCGAGGACGTATTGACGCGCCTGGCCGGGGATCAGCCCATCGTGCAGCAAGTGCTCGAATACCGCGAAATCGGCAAACTCAAATCGACCTATGTCGAAGCCCTGCCCGGCTTGGTCAATCCGCGCACGGGCCGCGTGCACACCACCTTCAGCCAAACGGTGGCAGCCACGGGGCGTTTGAGCTCCAACAACCCCAACCTGCAGAACATCCCCATCCGCACGGAGCGCGGACAGCGGGTGCGCCGGGCCTTCATTCCCCGGGACAAGGACCACGTGCTGTTGGCCGCCGACTACAGCCAGATCGAGTTGCGGGTCATCGCGGCCATGGCCGAAGACCAGGCCATGCTGGCCGCGTTCCGCGAAGGCCTGGACATCCACGCCGCCACGGCGGCCAAGGTCTACGGCCTGGAACTGGACGCCGTCACTTCGGACCACCGGCGCAAAGCCAAGATGGTCAACTTCGGCATCGTCTACGGCATCTCCGCCTTTGGCCTGGCGCAGCGCCTGGACATTTCCCGCACGGAAGCCGGGGAGCTGATCGACCAGTATTTTGCCACCTATCCGGGCATCCGCAAATTCATGGACGGCACCATTGAAAAGGCCAAAGAACAGGGCTACGTGGAAACGCTGCTGGGCCGCCGCCGCTACCTGCCGGACATCAATTCGCGCAACTTCACCCTTCGCGGGCACGCGGAACGCAACGCCATCAACAGCCCCATCCAGGGCTCAGCCGCAGACCTGATCAAGCTGGCCATGATCAAGCTGCAGGCCGAAATGAAAAAACAAAAGATGCAGTCGCGCATGACCCTGCAGGTGCACGACGAATTGGTTTTTGACGCGCACAAGGACGAGGTCGAGGAGCTCAAGGCTCTGGCCGTCGAATGCATGCAGTCTGCCTACGATCTGGGCGTACCGCTGGAAGTGGAAGCCGGCGTGGGCGACAACTGGCTGGAGGCGCACTGAGCGCCCTCCCGCGCACCCCTCAATGCCCCGGCTGCGGGAACGCCGTGACGATCACCTGTTCGGGCAGGGAAACCGAATCCAGGCGGACTTCCTGGAAACCGGCAGCGGTGAGCTCCTCCATAATCCGGGCAGCGGGCACGCGCATGTCGGCCGGCGGGCCGTGCGGGGTTTCGCGGGCCTTGAAATCCACAATCACCACGCGGCCAGCCATATCCAAGCCGTTGCGGACCTTGTGGAAATAGCGTTCCCGGTCCTGGATGTGGTGGTAGGTGTTCACCGTCAGGAACACGTCCAGTTCACTGGGGCTGAGCTTCGGGGAATCGTAGGGCACCTTGCGCAGTTCGATGCGTTCGGCCGGCAGGCCGAGCGAATCCCGGCGGGCGCGGATGTAGTCCAGAAAGCGCTGGTCCACGTCCGCGGCAATGACCGTTGCGCCTGCTTCCGCCAGGCGAAAACTGAAATATCCCGTGCCGGCGCCCAGGTCCATGACCGTACGGCCGTCCAGCGGTCCCAGGGCATCCAGGACCAATTGCGGCATCTGCCAGCCCTGGCGTTCCGGGGATTCAAAGCGCGCCACCAGCTCGTCGAAGCCCGAGGTGTTCATGTAGCCGTTGGCCTCGCCATGAGCGTGGCCGTGGCCGGAGCCGCTGTGGCTGGTGGAGTCGGCCGTGGTGGTGGGGTCTTCGCCGGAGGCGCCCGACGCAGGAGCGCCGTTGCAGGACGCCAAAAGGCCCAGGCCCGCGCACAACGCCAACATCAACATCAACACCTGAGCGGGCATGCTGCGGCGGGCGGCACGATGAAGGCGGCCAAAGCCGCATGCGCTAACGCGCGAAAGTGGAGGACAGGTTCGGGCCATGGCGCAAAGAACGGCCGTTTGCCCGAAGCACAGGACCTTGAAAAAGCCTTCGGCCGAAGGCTAAAAGAGCGCCATCAGGGCCGGACAGGAGCTCAGACCGGGGGCTGCCAGTTGGCCGGGTAGCCGCCCATGCGGTAGCGCTCCACGTCGGCGTTGCGCTGGACTTCAACCTCAAAATGGCCGAGAAAATCCGGGTTGAGGACCTTCACGCCGCTGTTGCGGACGCGGTATTCGCCGGGCCCGGCGGGCTTGATGGCCATCGGGTCCACCGGAAAGCGGAACGCACTGCCGTCGCTTTGGCGCAAGGTGGCCATGCCGTTGGCGTCCACCTCCTCCACACGGCCGCTGGTCTGGTGCTGATCCACCAGCACGCCCTTGCTGTCCACGAAGGTCAGCCCGAGCACCAGCATTTTGCCGGGCAGGCTTTGCAGCAGGGTTTCGCCGGCAGGCAAACCGGGCACGGCGGACAGCGGAGGAAGGGCGGATTTGGCAGTGGAACGGGACATGGGAGAGGGCATCGTAGGCGTGTGTGAAGTGCGCATGTAAAGGGTGAAACAGCTCGGCAATGTGGGCATATCGCACCTTGGCCGGGCTGAGCAAGATCCGTCAACTTGGCCTTGCATGCCGCGCCCGAAGCGAACTTTTTTTGTCCACAAGGCGGCGCAGCGGCATTCGGGACGGACCCAACCTGCTTCTTGCAAGCGGCATGCCTATTTTTAGCCTCCGCCCGAAATCCCATGTCCACAAGCCCCCTTTACGTTTGCAAGACCCTGGCGGTCAAGGAATTGCGCCAGAACTTCCGTTCCGGCAGCATGCCCGTGGGGTCGGGTGTATGGCCATTATGGAGCCTATTGCTGGGCAGTCTCCTGCTGTTTTCGCCTCCGGCGAAGGCCCAAAACGACTTCCGCGCGGGCCAAAAGCTCTTTGAGGACTTTGCCTTTGCCGAGGCCATTCCGCACTTCAAGGAGGCCGTGGATGGGCCCAACGGCCTGGAAGCCAACCTCCGCTTGGCCGAGTGCTACCGGCTGACCAACCAGCTGGAACGCGCCGAACCGCACTACGCCAAGGCCGTCGAGCAGCCCAACATCCGCCCGGAATTCATCCTCCACTACGCCCGCGCACTGCAGGCCAACGGCAAATGTGCGGAGGCCGTGGAATGGTACCGCCGCTACAGCTACCTGGTGCCCAACGACCCCCGCGGCGACAACCTCATGGCCAGTTGCGCGGACATCTCCGAACTGATCGGCAGCGGCGCAGAGTACGAGCTTTTGCCCACCACCGTCAATGGCGCGGGTGCCGACATGGCCCCCGTGTTCTGGCGCAACGGAATCGTTTTTGCCTCCGCGCGGGCGCGGGGCGAACGCAACCCCGACACCGACGGCTGGACTGGCCAACCTTATCTGGATTTGTATTTCGCCGAAGGCCAAAAAGAGCGTTTCAACCGCTCCCAGCCCTTTGCGCCGGAACTGGCCACGGACTACAACGACGGTCCGGCCAGCTTCAACGGCACCGGCAATACCCTCTATTTCAGCCGGAACGCCCGCAAGGCGAAGGGCACCCGCCACGGCGGCCGACCGCTGCAGCTCTACACCGCCAGCCTGGTGGACGGACAATGGACCAAAGAGGAGCAGCTCGACTTCTGCGACCCGGCCTACGAGCACACCCACCCCAGCGTTTCGCCAGACGGCTCGGTGCTCTATTTTGCCTCCGACCGCCCCGGCGGCCTGGGCGGCATGGACATCTGGCGGGTGAACTACAAGGAAAAGGGCTGGTCCGAACCCGAAAACCTCGGCTCCACCATCAACACGCCGGGCAACGAGGTTTTCCCCTTCATCCACGACGACGGCACGCTCTATTTTTCCTCCGACGGGCGCTTCGGGCTGGGCGGGCTGGACCTCTATGCGGCCAGCGTGCTCGGCGGCAAATTCCGCACGGCGGAGAACCTGCGCTCGCCGATCAACTCGCCGCAAGACGACTTCGGGCTGGTCTTTGACGCCACCAAGGACCAGGGCTACTTCACCAGCAACCGGCGCGGCAGCCGCGGCGACGACATCTACAGCCTCTCGCGGTTCCCGCTCTTTGTGGAAGGCCTGCTGGTGGCCGACGGCAGCATGGATCCCCTGGCCGGTGCCCGCGTGGTGCTCACCCTGGACGGCGACCAGGTACAGCAGGTCCGCAGCGACGCCGAAGGCCGCTTTGTCCTGCGTGTTTCGCCGTTTACCGAATACCGGGTTACCGCGTACCGCGAAGGCTACAACGCCGTGGAAGAGCCCCTGGAAACCGGCATGGGCAACCCGGACAAACTGGTCATGGTGCTCGACAAGCTCATCGACGCCTCCTACGCCATTGCGCTGGAACTGAAGGTGATCGACAAAACGAGCAAGCGCCCCATTCCCGAAGCACAGCTCTACCTGCGCAACGAAAGCGACGGCGTCACGCGCAGCCTGGAAAGCAACAGCCGGGGCATTGCCGAGGTGGTGCTCGACAAGCGCCATACCTACACGGTCAGCGCGGACAAGATGCGCTACTTCAACCTCGAGGAGGCCATCCCGAAGGAAGCCATGGCTGGCCGACGGGAGCTGCTCCGCATCCTGGAACTGGAGGCCTACGAGATCGGCAAGCCGATCCGCTTCAAGGACATCCATTACGAGCACGCCCAGACCGAACTGACCCTGGAGGCCCGCCTGGAACTCGACGAGCTGGCCCGGCTGATGCTGGTCAATCCGACCATGACGGTCGAAATCGGGTCCCACACGGACGCCAATGGCCGCAACGTCACCAACGACCGCGTTTCGCGCGAACGCGCGGAGGCCGTGCTGGAATACCTGGTAGGTGCCGGCGTGGAACGGGACCGGCTCACGGCCGTGGGCTACGGGGAATCGCGCCTGGTCAACCACTGCGCCGACGGCGTGACCTGCCCCAAGGAGCTGCACCGGGAGAACCGGCGCACGGAGTGGACCATCCTGTCCTACTAAGCCCAGGGTATTGCGCTGAACAGCATCCCCTGACACCGTGTTGTCCGGGTAGTGCCGTATGCGGCGGACGCCTTTGCCCCGGCATGGACGCGTGACCTAAATTCGTTTTGCACGTCCCAAGGGTGTCGCTGCTTGCGCTTGACGCGCGAACGCGGCATCCCCAACGAACACGATCCGACCTAAACCCCTTGTAATGAAGCGTTTATTCCCTACACTCCTATTGGTATTGGGCATCATCAGCCTGCAAGCACAGCCCACCGTTGACGTCACCGAGGCGCCTGTTTCCTTCAGCATGGGCACCCAGCCCGCCTTCACCATCACCCTCCAGGACGCCGATCTGGACGAGGCCGAAAAGGTGCTGAAGAAGTACATGAAGGACTACAAAGGCAAATACGGTGGCTCCCCCAAGTCCGAGATCATGGTCGACGATGCGGAAATCCGCGCCATGAGCGACAATACCGTGGACATCTACATCAAGATGTACGAAGCCAGCACGGACGTCCGCTTCTCCGCTGCCTTTGACCTGGGCGGTGCCTATGTGACCAGCGAAGGCCATCCCGACGCCGCCGATGCCGCCGAGCAGGTGGTCAAGGACTACGCCATGGCCTACTACAAGGAGCGCACCGAGCAAGAGCTGGATGCAGAGGAAGACAAACTCAAAGACCTGGAAAAGGAACTCGATGGCCTTATCAAAGACAAAGACAAGTTGAGCAAGGACATCGGCTCCAGCGAGCGCGACATCGACCGGGCCCGCCAGGACATTGCAGAAAACGAAGCCGACCAGGACCGCAAGCGCGCCGAAATTGAAACCCAAAAGGACGTGATCATCAAGATTGCCGATGCCGTGGGCGACGAAAAGAAGGAAGCCGAAAAGACGCTCAAAGGCTTGGAAAAAGACCTGCAGAAACTCGAAAAAGACCACGAGAAACTGCACGAAGACATCCACGATGCCGAATCCAGCATCGACGAGAACAAGCGCGAAATCAAGAAAAACGAAAAAGCGCAGGAAGACAAGAAAAAGGACATCGACGACCAAAAGAAACAGGTCCGCGATGTGGAAGGCCGCCTGAAGAGCTTCCCGAAGCGCTAAGCGCGATTCCCTTTTACCGCATCAGCGTCAATACTCCCGCCCCCTGGACCGCATGGTTCAGGGGGTTTTTTTGCGCTGGTAAAACCTATGTGCCGACCGCGAGATCCGACGTGCGGCAATGATGCAGGACCGCTGCTTTGGCCGAACTCCCGGCTAGAGCGCGTGCAGGCCTTTGCGCGCTTCCTCATACTCCCGCACCATCTCTTCCACAATCTCCGCCACGGTTTGCACGGAATGGATCGCACCGCTGATCTGGCCGATTTCGAGTTCGCCTTCGGCGAGATCCCCTTCAAACATGCCGCGCTTGGCGCGGGCGCGGCCCAGGATTTCGGCCAGTTCTTCGCGGGACGCGCCCCGGGCCTCGGCCTCGGCGATGCGCTGCTGGAAGGCGTTGCGCACCAGGCGCACGGGCACCACGGATTTCATGCTCAGCATGGTGCCGCCTTCGGGCGTATCCACGATGGCCTGCTTGAAGGCCTCGTGCGCGGAGCTCTCCACGCTGGCAGCAAACCGCGAACCCACTTGCACGCCGTCGGCCCCCAGGGCCATGGTGGCCAGCATGGCGCGGCCGGAACCAATGCCGCCTGCGGCGATCACGGGAATGTCCACCGCGTCGCGGACCATGGGCGTGAGCACCAGGGTGGTGGTTTCGTCCTTGCCGTTGTGGCCGCCGGCTTCAAAGCCTTCGCAGACGACGGCGTCCACGCCAGCGGCGGCAGCCTTCACCGCAAACTTGGCCGAGGGCACGACGTGCACGACGGTGATGCCTTCCTTTTTCAGGGTCTCCGTCCAGGTTTTGGGATTGCCCGCGGAACTGAAGACCACCTTGATGCCAAATTCGAGGATGGACTGCACGTGCTCCTCGATGGCCGGGTAGAGCAAGGGCAAATTGACGCCGACAGGTTTATCGGTAGCGGCCTTGACTTTTTTGAGGTGCTCACGCAGCACGTCGGGATACATGGAGCCGGCCCCGATAATGCCCAGGCATCCGGCTTCGGCTGCGGCAGCGGCCAAACGCCAGCCGCTGCACCAGATCATGCCGGCCTGGACAATGGGATAACGGATGCCGAACAGTTCGGTGATGCGGTTGCCCATATAGTTGGCTGTGTACTGGCCTGTCAGCAGGCGTTTAGCTCAGGTCGATTTCGGTATTGTCCCCGATGTTAAGGGTATGCCGCAGGCCGGTGATGGCCGTGTCCGAACCGATCACCGAATCGTGCAGCGCGATGTGCTCCAGGCGGGTGTAGTTGCCGATGATGCTGCCCTGGACGGTCGAATACTTGACCACCGTGTTTTCGCCGATGGTCACATTGGGGCCGACGATGCTGTTTTCGATGACCGCCGTTTTGGCGATGGCCACGGGCGGGACGATGATCGTGTTTTCGAATTGATCGCCCGTGGGGCTGACGTGGCCCGGCTTGCGGAGCATGGTCTCGTTGGTCTCCAGCAGGATCTCCTTTTTGCCGCAGTCGTACCAGTTCTGGACCTTGAAGGCGTTGAAAGGGATGCCGTCGCGGATGAGCTGCTGGATGGCATCGGTGAGGTGGTATTCGCCTTGGGTTTTGAGGCCCTTTTGGATGTGGCTTTCCAACGCATTGTACAACGCCGCGCTTTCGCGGATCATGTACAGGCCCACCAGCGCCATATTGCTTTTGGGGATCTCGGGTTTTTCGACCACCCGGGTCAAAACGCCGTCTTCGCCGATTTCGGCGACCCCGAACAAGACCGGATCGTCCACCTTCTTGACGCCCAAAGTGGAATGTTCGTTCCGCAATACGGCTTCGATGTCCGCCTCAAAAATGGTGTCGCCCAGGGCGATGAAAATCTCTTCGCCCTCATCCACCACTTTGCGGGTCAGCCAGATGGCGTGGCCGAGCCCTTCGCGCGTTTGCTGCTGCACAAAATGGGCCTTGATGTCGGGATAGGCACGGCTGACGTAGGCTTCGATTTTCTCGCCCAGGTAGCCGATGACAAACACAAATTCCTCAAAGCCCGCCGCGCGCAGACGGTCGACGATGAAGCCCAGGATGGGTTTGCCGGCAACCGGGATGAGCGGCTTGGGTTGGGTGTAGGTATGCGGACGCAGGCGCATGCCCATCCCGGCCACGGGAATGATGGCTTTCATGGCGGGCAAAATACGCAAACCCTTAGTTTCACCCACGTTCCCTCCCGGCATGGCCCTCCCCATTTTTCGGCGTTCCTACACCCGCGTGCTGCTCTGGCGCAGCCGCCGCATATCCGCACACAACTTCCTGTTGATCAATGCGGTAGTGCTGGGCATTGCCGCCGCCCTGGCCGCCTTCGCCCTGAAGGGCACCGTGGACGGCATCCAGTGGTTCCAGGCCCGTTTCATCGGCTCCTGGATCGGGGGCGCGCGCGGCATCGATTGGGCCTTTTTGCTCTACCCCACCATCGGCCTGCTCAGCACGGTGTCCTTTGCCCGCTTGCTCCCCACACCGCTCGGCGTGGGCATTCCCGGCATCCTGTATGCCATTTACCGGCGCAACGGGCTGATTGCCATGCACAAGACCTTCAGCCACCTGATCACCGCGGCGCTGACCATGGGCTTTGGCGGCTCGGCCGGTTTGGAGGCGCCGATCGTGAACACGGGCACGGCGCTGGGTTCCAACCTGGGCAAATTCTGGCGCCTGGACGGCGAAGCCCGCAAGGTGCTGATCGGCTGTGGGGCGGCGGCGGCCATCTCCGCGCTGTTCAACTCGCCGATTTCCGGCGTGATTTTCAGCCTGGAGATGCTCGCGCTCTCGCTGAACATCCGCTCCCTGATCCCGATCCTGCTTTCGGCCGTGGCCGCCAACCTGATGGCCCATGGCCTGAACGCCGCCGAGGTCATCCTGCCCGCGCAATACGACGGCGACGCCTATGCCATCCACACCCTGCCCGGCCTCATTGCCGTAGGCGCGGTGGCAGCCCTGGTGAGCTGGTACTTCACGCGCGGCACCAATTGGTTGGAAGACCGCGTGCTGCGGATCGGCAACCGCTGGCAGCGGCTGCTGGTGGCCGGTGCGGGCCTTGGTGTGCTGGTGTTTTTGTTTCCCGCCTTGTACGGCGAAGGCTTTGGCGTCATCCGCAGCATCATGGCCGGCCAAGGCGCGCTGCTGGCCGAGGGCAGTTTGCTGTACGAAGCCACGCTCGGCAGCCCCTGGATCCTGTTGGGCTATGCGGCGGCCACCATTCTGGCCAAAGTGCTGGCCACCACCCTGACCATTTCCGGCGGCGGCAACGGCGGCTATTTTGCCCCCGCCCTGTTTACCGGTGCGCTGACCGGCTGGCTGGTGGCGCGTCTGCTCAATACCCTGGCCCTGACGCCGGAAGTGGATGAAGGGGTCTTTGCCCTGGTGGGCATGGCGGGCCTGATTGCCGGAGTCATGCACGCGCCGTTTACCGCCATTTTTTTCATTGCCGAGATCACGCAGGGCTACGAATTGATCGTGCCGTTGATGCTCGTTTCGGCCATCGCCTACCTGGTCAACATCACTTTTGAGCCGCATTCCATTTTCACCAAGCAGCTGGACCGGCAATTGCACAAGCTGATGACCGATCGGGACAGCCGCATCCTGCACGGCCTGTCCATTGCCACGCTCATGGAAGGGGATCATGTGCCCGTGCGCGAAAACGAAAACTTGCGCCACTTGATCGATGCGGTTTCGCGCTCCCGGCGCAACGTCTTTCCGGTGCTCAACGCAGAGGGCCACTTCCGCGGCATCGTGCAATTGGACGACATCCGCGGCATCATGTTCCAGCCCGAACTCTACGACAAAACCATGGTGGCCGAAATCATGAAAGCCCCGCCGGCCGTAGTGTCCATCAATGCCAGCATGGAAGACGCCATGCAGTTGTTTGAGCAGTCCGGTGCCTGGAACCTGCCCGTGCTGGACGGCAAACGCTACGCGGGCATGTTGAGCAAATCGAAAATCTTCAACGCCTACCGCTCGGCGCTGGCGGGGTCATAGAGGCGCGCTCCGCAGGGCGGGTGTTGGAGCTTGCTGACGCTCTAGTCCATCAAGCGCGAGCGGGTCACAAAGCGCAGCCCCAGGGGAATCTCCAGCGAAAAACTGGAACCCCGGCCTTTCACCACGTCGAGGATCAGGTGGGTATGCTCCCAGTATTTGTACTGAAAGGCGGCCATGTAAAAGGGACAGCCGTCGAGCTCGCCGAGCAGGATGTCGTTGTCGTCGAGCAGCAGGTCCCCGGCCGGATAGCACATGGGCGCAGAACCGTCGCAGCAGCCGCCGCTTTGGTGGAACATCAAATCGCCGTGTTTGGCGCGCAAGCGCGCAATCAACTCCAGAGCGGCCGGGGTGGCGGACACCCGTTCGGGAGCTGCACCTTCTGGCGTTTTGTTTTCGCCGGCAGGCGAGGGGTTTGCGGCATCAGACCGACTGGATTCGGGACGGGGGGCTTCAGGATTGGTCATAACAGAACGTTCGGTAAAAAAGGCCGGCCCTCAATCGGACCGGCCTGTTGCAACACAAATACGCACACACAAATCGGTGTCCTGCAAGCAGAACGGTATCGGAAGCCTCAGAAGAATCCGAGGGCGTTTTTGTCGTAGCTGATGAGCATGTTCTTGGTCTGTCGGTAGTGGCCGAGCATCATCTTGTGGTTCTCCCGGCCGATGCCCGACTTTTTGTAGCCTCCAAAGGGCGCGTGGGCGGGATAGAGGTGGTAGCTGTTGACCCAGACGCGGCCGGCTTCGATGGCCCGGGAGACTTTGAAGGCTTCGTGCATGTCGCGCGTCCAAACGCCCGCACCCAAACCGTAGAGGGTGTCGTTGGCAATGGCGATGGCGTCGGCTTCGTCCTTGAAGGAGGTCACGCAAACCACCGGACCGAAGATCTCTTCCTGGAAGACGCGCATCTTGTTGTTGCCTTCCAGAATGGTCGGTTCAATATAAAAGCCACTGTCCAGGCCGTCCACATGGGCGGCCTTGCCGCCGGCCAGCACCTTGCAGCCTTCCTCTTTGCCCAGCTCGATGTAGCCGAGGATTTTCTCGTACTGGTCGTTGCTGGCCTGTGCGCCCATCATGGTGTCGGGGTCCAGGGGATGGCCCATTTTGATGGCCTTCACACGTTCGACCACGCGCTCCATGAACGCGTCGTAGATGCTTTCGTGCACCAGCATTCGGCTGGGGCAGGTGCAGACCTCGCCCTGGTTGAGGGCAAACATGGCCGCACCCTCCAAACACTTGTCCAGGAAGGCGTCGTCCTGGTCCATGACACTGGGGAAAAAGACGTTCGGCGATTTGCCGCCCAGTTCCAGCGTGACGGGCACGATGTTTTTGGAGGCATATTGCATGATCAGCTGGCCGGTCGTGGTTTCACCGCTGAAGGCGACTTTGCGCACATCCGGATGCGACGCCAGCGGCTTGCCGGCTTCCACGCCAAAACCGTTGACCACGTTCAGCACACCGGCCGGGATGAGGTCCTCGATCAGTTCCAGCAGCAGGAGAATGCCCACCGGGGTTTGCTCGGCCGGCTTGAGGATCACGCAGTTGCCGGCAGCCAGGGCGGGCGCCAGCTTCCAGGTGGCCATCAGGATGGGGAAGTTCCAGGGGATGATCTGTGCCACGACGCCCAGGGGCTCGAGCACGTTCATCGACACGGTGTTTTCGTCCAGCTCGCTGACCGTGCCTTCCTCGGCGCGGATCACGCCGGCAAAGTAGCGAAAGTGGTCGATGGCCAAGGGCAGGTCGGCGGCCATGGTTTCGCGCACCGCCTTGCCGTTGTCCCAGGTTTCAGCCCGGGCCAGGGCTTCCAGGTTCTGCTCCATGCGGTCGGCAATCTTGATCAGCATATTGCTGCGCACGGTGGCCGAACTTTTGTTCCAGGTTGCCGCGGCATCCCATGCCGCTTGCACGGCCTGATCGATGTCTTCCTTGGTGGAACGGGGAATGCGGGTGAAGGACTTGCCGTCCACAGGCGATACGTTGTCGAAGTATTCGCCGCCTACCGGCGAAACCCATTTGCCGCCGATGAAGTTTTCATATTGGTCCTTGAACGCCGGTTTCAATAGCACATCGGCGTTTGCGGTTAACGTATCGCTCATGATGGAGTCGGTTTTGGGATGAAGAATGGCGCTGCTCCATAGGCTGGAAACAGCGCCGGAAGCGCAGTGCTTCGTGTCAGCATGACAATTATCCGTGCATTACCGCTCCGCAGGATGTCGTATTCTGCCAAAAAGCCGCACAATCCTGCGGAACCGATCATCCGGTCCCCGGCGGTGGTGCAACTTTTGTTGAGCTACTTTCCGTTGCACCGCCACAATCCCCTATTTTGAGCGGACGCAGGGCGTCTTTTGCTAAGACCCGGCCTTCCGTCCATTTAGCCATGCAGCTTTCCCTTCCCGACAATTACCGCCGTGGGCAGCGTTTGCAAACGCTGGTCGAAAACCAAACCACCTACACGGTGTCTCAGGCGGAGATGAGCATTTTTGAAACGCACCAACAAGCCGAACGCGTTCTGCTCACGTTTGATGCACCGGTATTGGCCAGCATGGTGCACGGCAAAAAAGTGATGCACCTGCGCAACCAGGAGCCTTTTCCGTTTTTACCGGGAGAGTCCCTCGTTTTGCCAGGCGGCGAACCCATGTGCATCGATTTTCCGGAAGCCACTGCCACCACGCCCACCAAATGCCTGGCCATGACCATTGATCCGACCCTGATCGGCCAGGTGGTGGACCGCATGAACGAGCAATTGCCCAGGGCAGACGGTGCATATTGGAACGCTTGGTCCAGCAACTACTGTTTCACCAATGACGCGGCCATCCACCGCATCATCCACCGGATGATCTATCTGTTTGCTGAAGACCATCCTTCCAAGGACCTGTTTGTGGGCATGGCCTTGCAGGAATTGCTTGTGCGCATTTTGCAGGCTGAATCCCGGGACGAATTGCTTTTGGGCAAAGGGCCCAGCACCTCGAACAACCGGCTCAGCCATGTGGTAAAGCACATCCGCGACAACCTGCGTGAAAGGCTCAGCGTGGACGAGCTCAGCCGGATTGGCAACATGAGCAGTTCGCATTTCACCCGCACCTTCAAGGCGGAAACGGGCATGAGCCCGATCGACTTCATCAACGAACAACGCCTGCAAATGGCCGCTGGCCTGTTGCGGGAAAAGAGCCGCCGCATCGGCGAAGTCTATATGGAGTGCGGCTTCAACAGCCCTTCGTATTTCAACCGGCAATTCAAACGCCGCTTTGGCTGTTCGCCGAAGGCGTTCCAACAAGGCACCTGATTTCCGGGCCGTTTATTCCGGCCACCTTTTAAACCCCTCCCCCGCCATTTCAACCAATATTCTTCCTTCCGGCTTTGACCGCTTTTTGCGTTTCCAGTGGACCGCAAGCGGCATGCTATTTTTAGCCACCGTTATCGCATTGGTGTGGTCCAATCTTCCGATTTACGAATCCTACCGCGGTTTCTGGCACCTGCACGCCGGCCTGCACATTGGCACCCTGGAATTTGATCAATCCCTGCACGGATGGATTAACGACGGCCTGATGGTCGTTTTCTTTTTTGTCATTGGCCTGGAAATCAAACAGGAGATGCTGGTGGGGGAATTGAGTTCGCCGGGCCAGGCGCTTTTGCCCATCCTGGCGGCCATCGGCGGCATGGTGGTTCCCGTGGGTCTGTACTGGTTGTTGCCTTCCGGCGAAAGCGCCCCCGGAGGCTGGGGCATCCCCATGGCCACCGACATTGCCTTCAGTTTGGGCATCCTGCACTTGTTGGGCAAACGCGTGCCCATGGCGCTGAAAATTTTCCTCACCGCCTTTGCCATTGTGGACGACCTCGGAGCGGTAGCCGTCATTGCCATTTTTTACAGCGAAGGCATTGAGTGGATGTGGCTGGGCATCAGTGGTGGCGCTCTGGCCATCCTGGTCGGGATGAGCTTTTTGCACCTCTACAACAAATACGTGCTTCTGGTGCTGGGCATCGTGGTCTGGCTCGGCTTTTTGCAGGGCGGCCTGCACCCAACGCTGGCCGGCGTGCTGGTGGCCATGACCGTTCCGGTGTACCGCAAAATCAATTTGACCGGCTACCTCGATTACCTCAAGGAGTCCATCGAAGACCTGGTCAAACCCGACCCCAAGGAACCGGCCGGCACCTTTTTGAGCCCCCGGCAATTGTCACTGCTCACCGACATCGAAACGCAAACCGACAGCGTGCAGTCGCCGGTGCAATACCTCGAAAACAAACTCCACGGTTACGTAGCCTGGATTGTCTTGCCGCTTTTTGCGCTGGCCAACGCCGGTGTGCACCTCAATCCCGGTGCGGACACGCCCTGGGCTCTTGTACTCGGCATTGCCATCAGCATGGTGGTGGGCAAATTTTTGGGCATCACCGGCTTTTCCTGGGTGGCCTGGAAGAGCGGCTGGATCAAGCTGCCCGAAGGCATGGAGTTTCGCCACCTGGTGGGCGCGGGATTCCTCGGTGGATTGGGCTTCACCATGGCCCTGTTCATCGGCGGACTGGCCTTCGACAATCCCATCCTGCACGAAGCCTCCAAAATGGGCATTCTGCTGGGCTCGCTCGTGGCGGGCATCCTGGGCTATGTGGTGCTGCGGACCGCCCCGATACCCCCACCCGGTCTGCGCATGAAGCCCGCTTCCTGAGCCGCCGGATGCGATCTTCGCGGCATGGCCAGAGCATTTCGAGAACGCGCCGACAACCTCGAGCTGCACTTCACGCTCACCGAAGAGGATCATATGGCATTCGCCCGCTGGGCGAACTGGGAGAACCCCGAACGCCGCTATTACCGCTGGGCGGCCATGGGCCTGCCCATGCTCATTTTTGTGGTGGCCGTGTTTTCCCGTCCGGGGGCCCTTTCCGGAGATGCCGCCTCCGGCGAAGGCCTCCTCAACCCCGGCAACGGCATCTTCCTGGTGGTCTCTGTGCTGGCCGTCATCCTCACCCCGATCTGGATGCGCTTCCGCCTGGGCCAACGCGTCAAGCGGCATCTGGCTGCCAATCCTAACGCCGGCCTGATCGGCAACTTCCACATCGAACTGCGGCCCGAAGGCTTTCTTCTCGAAGGCCCCAACGGCCGTTCGGAGTTCCACCGCGGGCAATACTTCCGGCCCGAGGAAGGCGCAGCGCATTGGTTCCTGTTTGTCGATAAAGGCGCCGCCTTCCTGCTGCCCAAGGACCCCTTCACCGAAGAAGAGCGCGAGGACATCCGCCTGGCCCTGGCGCATTTGGCGGGGGCTTCGGAATAGGGGGAATAAAGCGCCGCAGCCGCACCACGCGGCAGGATCAGCGCGCCAACGCTTGGTATCTTCACCGCAGCAAGGCCGGGCCTTCGCGCGAGCGCGCACGGGGGTTTATGAGGCCTTGCTCCAGCCCTTGCTGACTCCTCTGTATTCATTGACCCAAACGCAGCCCCACGATGGCCCTGACCCGCGACACCCAACTGTTCGGCATCATCGACAAGGAAATCGAGCGCCAGACCGAAGGCCTTGAACTGATCGCGTCCGAGAACTACGTCTCCGACCAGGTCCGCGAGGCCGTCGGCAGCGTGCTGACCAACAAATACGCCGAGGGCCTGCCGGGCAAGCGCTACTACGGCGGCTGCCAGTACGTGGACGAGGCCGAGAACCTGGCCATCGACCGCATCAAGGAACTGTTTGGCGCCGGTTGGGCGAACGTGCAACCGCACTCCGGTGCCCAGGCCAACGCCGCCGTCATGCTGGCCTTGCTGAAGCCCGGCGACGCCATCCTGGGTTTTGACCTCAGCCACGGTGGACACCTCACCCACGGCTCGCCGGTCAACTTCTCAGGCAAGCTCTACCAGCCGCATTTCTACGGCGTGGAAAAGGATTCCGGCCTGATCGACATGGACAAAGTGGCCGCCAAAGCGGCCGAAGTCCAACCCAAGCTCATCATCTGCGGGGCCAGCGCCTACAGCCGCGACTGGGACTACGCCCGCTTCCGTGAGATCGCCGACGAAGTCGGTGCCCTGCTTTTGGCCGACGTCTCCCACCCCTCCGGTTTGATCGCGCGCGGCCTGCTCAACGATCCGGTGCCGCATTGCCACGTGGTCACCACCACTACGCACAAAACCCTGCGCGGTCCGCGCGGTGGCCTGATCCTGATGGGCGACGATTTCGAAAACCCCTGGGGCCTGAAAACGCCCAAGGGCGACATCCGCATGATGAGCGCGCTGCTGGACAGCGCCGTTTTCCCCGGCACCCAGGGCGGCCCGCTGGAGCACGTGATCGCCGGCAAGGCGGTCGCCTTCGGCGAAGCCCTGAGCGAGGACTACATGGCCTACGTGCAGAAGGTGGTCAAAAACGCCCAGGCCATGGCGGCAGCTTTTGTGGACCGCGGCTACCACCTGATCAGCGGCGGCACGGACAACCACCTGATGCTCATCGACTTGCGCAACAAGGGCATCAGCGGCAAAAAGGCTGAACGCATCCTCGGCGAGGCCCACATCACCGTCAACAAAAACATGGTGCCCTTCGACGAGCGCTCGCCCTTCATCACCTCGGGCATCCGCGTGGGCACCGCTGCGCTCACCACGCGCGGCATGAACGAAGGCGACATGGCGCGTGTTGTGGATTGGGTAGACCGGCTGATCGCCGACCCGGACAACGAGGCCCTGCCCGCCCAGGTGGGCGCGGAAGTCAAGGCCTTCGCCGGAGGCTACCCGCTGTTTGCGGGCCAGCCCGAACCCGCCACCCCCTGATATGCGCCGATTCCTCCGCATCCTTGGCATCCTGATCCTCGTCCTGATTCTGGGCATCGCAGCCTGCGTGCCCCTGGCCAGTAAAAGCCTGCCCGAGGGCTACGACGCGGCCCGCGCCGACTCCCTGGCCCGCGCCATGCAGGCGGCCGTCAACATCAAGGCCTGGGACAGCACCACCTTTGTGCGTTGGAACTTCCTCGGCCAGCACGAGCACCTCTGGGACCGCCGCGCCAACCGCGCCCGGGTCTCCTGGGGCGGCTACGTGGTCTACCTGGACGCCGGCACGCGCAAGGGCATGGCGTACAAAGACGGGAGTGCCCTTTCGGGCGAAGCCCTCGACGAAGCCCTGGCCAAGGCCACCGACTTTTTCTACAACGACGCCTTTTGGCTCAATGCTCCGGCCAAAGCCTTCGACGGCGGCACGGCCCGGCTCACCATCCCCGATGAAAAGGGCCTCGACGCCTTCATCGTCTCCTTCTCCAGCGGCGGGGTCACCCCCGGCGACACCTACGGCTGGTACCTGGGCGAAGACGGCACGCCCCAGGCTTGGCGTATGTGGGTGCAGGTTCTGCCCATCAACGGCCTGCGGATGAGCTGGGAAGGTTGGGACACGCTGTACTCCGGTGCCCGGATCGCCACCGTACACGGGACCGGCCCCCTGAAAACCACCATGATCCGCGACCTCGCCGCCGCCCCCACCCTGGACGCCATCGGAGAATCTGCCGATGCCCTCGCCGACTGGCGCTTTGAAGTGCCGCAGCCGTAGACCGCGCAGCCATTTCGGAATTGATACCATGGACGCCTTCACCAATCCAGCAGCAGACGGCGCCGGCGACCTCAGCGCCCTGCGCCAGGAATACAGCACCCGCGGGCTGACCCGCGAAGACCTCGACCAGGATCCCCTCGTGCTGTTTGACCGCTGGTTTGAACAGGCGCGCAGTGCGGGGCTGACGGAGCCCAACGCCATGAGCCTCGCCACTGTGTCCGCCTCCGGCGAAGTCTCCATCCGCACCGTCCTGCTCAAACTCTACGACGCGCGCGGCTTTGTCTTTTTCACCAACTACGGCAGCCGCAAAGCGCAGGACATCGCCGAAAACGCCAACGTGGCCTTGCTCTTTCCCTGGATTGCCCTGGAACGGCAAATCAAAATCACCGGTCCGGCGGAAAAGATCTCCACCGCCGAATCCCTGAAGTACTTCCAGAGCCGTCCCCACGGCAGCCAGATCGGCGCCTGGGTCAGCAACCAAAGCCAGCCCCTCACTTCACGTCAGGTTCTTGAAGGGACGTTCCAAAAAATGTGGAATAAGTTCAAGGAAGGCCAGGTCCCCCTGCCCGACTTCTGGGGCGGCTACCGCGTGGTGCCCAAAACCATCGAGTTCTGGCAGGGCCGAAAGAACCGGCTGCACGATCGGTTTGCGTATCAAAAGCAAAACGAAGGATGGACGACCGAACGCTTGATGCCGTAGTTCTTCAATCGAAGGATAACAATCGGCATCCAAAACCGGCATTGGAGCTGATTCCGGTGCTCTTGCTTATTGCGCTTGGCATTCTTTCGTATTTCACCATTGAGGCCATTTCGTGGAAGTTCGTCACGCCACGATTGGCCATTGGATATGTTATCCTGGCCGTTTGCCTTATTCTTTTCTTCTACAACAGAAGAGCATTTCGATACACCTATGGCATAGGTCTGCTGTTGGCTTTATTCAAAGCCATTCAATTCACCATTCCCGTTTTCTGGATTCGGCTGTTGGGCGTTCGGTTTGACGTTCCAATCTTGCTTTTTGTGTTCTACTATTGGATCCTCTACAGAAAGGATATTGTTCGGCTGTACCGGAAAAAGAACGCTTCGGGAGGCATCTCTTATGCCTGGAAACAGTCTCCGGAAGAATATGCCGAAGCCCAACGCAACAAGACGGCGCAATTCAAAAAACGTTTCAGCAGATTACGCGCCGAAGAAATTGACCAGCGCCTTGATTTTGATTTGGTTCCCGAAGCACGGGCAGCTTTGCTGGAGCTCAGGGAAGAGCTGGAGAAAAAGCTCAACAACTAACCCTTTGCCTGACTTGTTCAAAAGCCTTTTTGCTCGGACTGCATATCCCCACGGTTAAACTCCTTGCACATTGACGCACTATCCATATGCCCGTCATCACCCTTTACACCGCCATTCATGCAGACATCGAAACCGTATTCGACTTAGCACGGTGCATTGATGTACACACCCAATCAACTTCAAAAACCAACGAAAAGGCTATTGCCGGAAGAACCAGTGGTTTGATCGGACTACATGAAACGGTAACCTGGCGGGCAAAACACTTGGGCGTTTATCAGAAGCTCACCTCAAAAATTACCGCGTTCGAGAGACCAACCTATTTCGTGGATGAAATGCAACGCGGCGCTTTCAAAAGCATCAAACACCAACACTCATTCCGTATGGACAAAGGCATCACCACCATGAAGGATGTCTTTGCTTTCGAATCGCCACTTGGTTTCCTTGGTCAGCTTGCCAATGCCTTATTGCTCAAAAGATACATGACAAGATTTCTGGAAGAAAGGAACCAGATGATCAAGAAACTTGCCGAATCCGGAGAGGGGAAGAAATACCTGAACCAGGTCTAGAAACTTGTAAACGTGTTAAAACTGGCGAAATCACCAGAGTTAGATGTTCAAGCGGGGGCAACAGCTTTCAATTCAGCGAACGTTTGGCCCTTTTGAAAACGATTGCAGTAGATCATTTGCGGATACAGGGACAGTACAGCCGGAAGCAAATAGATGGAGATCATAAGAATCCATAGAATTTCATCTCTGTTGCTTAACGGTCCAACACAAACCCAGTTGCACTCTTGGAGCATGGAGGATTATTGCCCGAGTGGTTCATACTCAAAGTAGGTTGTCCTTCCGCAGAAGAATACGGCCGTTTCCATTCTAACAACAGACGCCATCGTGTCATATGCGATCAACACGGTAGAATCATTTCGCCAAGTCATTGTGATCGTCGTGGGCTTATCCTGATTCACATCAAAAACTCCTGCGCCTCCATCACCAAAGAATGGGATTCCTGGATCTCTCCAAGTTGAGACAGAAGTCCTGATGCTTCCGTCGATGTCCCAGTGTGAAGTGTATACATACATTTTGGCGTCTGGTGAAGCAACGTGATACTCATTCACCAGCCATTTTGGTACTCCATTGCTGCAAGAAGCACTTGTCGCCAACAATGCCATCAGCAGCCATGGCCATTCCCTTATTAGGCGCACAGAAGACCTCACACCGCAAAACTCTCCCCACAGGCGCACTCCCGGCTGGCGTTGGGGTTCACGAAGTGGAAACCCTTGCCGTTGAGGCCGCCGCTGAATTCGAGGGTGGTGTCGCAGAGGTAGAGGAAGCTCTTCAGATCGGTGACCAACTTGATGCCTTTGTCTTCAAAGACCTGGTCGCCGTCGCGGGGCTCGGAGTCGAAGTTCAGGTCGTAGGTCAGGCCGCTGCAGCCGCCGCCGACCACGGAGACGCGAATGAAAAATTGCTCGCCCAAGCCGGACTTCTCCCGCATGGACTCGACGCGTTTCTTGGCGGTATCGCTGATGTACAACATGATGGATCGGGAATAAATGCGCAAGGGCGCTGCCGTGTGCCGGCTTGCATACCACCGGCTCATTCCCAACAAAGTTAGGGGCCTTCCGGTTCCGGCGAAACCCGCGGCCACAGGTCCTCGACGTACACGGCCTCGGTTTGGCCTTCGCCGGAAACGGCGAAAAACCACAGCCGCAGCGTTCCGTCCGACCACCAATCCAGGCGGGCAAAGCCCTGGCCGCCGTAGGCGAAACGCGCCTCCAGGCCCTTGCGCACGGGGTTGGTCTTGGCGCCCGAACCGCTGACCACGAAGGGGATGCCGTCGTGTTCCAAAAGCTGGAGGGTATGCTCATGGCCCGAGGCATAGAGCACCCGCGGATGGGTGGCCAACACCGCGGTCAGCGAATCGCGCAGGTTGGAATAAGCCGTGTGCGGAATGTCCTGAATGGCCACGCCGGCTTTGCGCGCGATCGGGTAAATGGAGCCCAGGACCGGCAGCGGAATCCACAACGCCTTGTGCGCCTTGCGGAAGGGAAAGAGGTGGTCGGTGACCGGATAGCGGCCGCCGTGCTCGCCGTTGCTGTACAGCGGATGATGCGCGGAAACCACCACGGTCTCGTTTCGGTGTTCGGCCAAAACGGCCTCCACCCCCTTGAGCCACAACTGTTTGTCGGTGTGGGTGCAATCGGGATTGATGCCCTCGGGGTACTTGTGCTGCTCCAGCCACCATTGGCTGTCCAGGATCACGAGCACCAGGCCATCGGCCAGCCGAAGCACTTCCGGCCCCGGACAGCCGTCATCGGGCCGCAGCACATTCCCGGCATGATGCCGGTCAAACCAGGCATCTTGACGTTGCACCCATTCCAGCCCGTCGGCCCGGCCTTCGTTCCAGTCGTGGTTGCCGGGCAAATAGAGCAGTTGCCCGTCAAAATCGGCCAGGATCTCCACCTGTCCACCCAGGATTTCCTCGGCGTGGTGGCGGTCTTTGTGGCCTTCGGGCGGCATGCCGGCCGGATAGATGTTGTCCCCCAGGAACAGGACGGTGGTCTGCTCCGCGGGAAAGGCTTGTGTGCTTTCGCGCAACGCGCGAACGGTATGCTCGGAGGCCGGCCACTTGCCCGCGTCCCCGATCAAAAACAGCCGGTGCTGCAGGGTGCCGTTGGGGCCGGATGTGGCTACCGCGGGATCGGTGGGGTTGGACTGGCCGGGGGCCTCATCCGCCACCCAGGGTTGGTAGGCAAAACAGCCGGAACCCAGCAAAGCCAGGGCAGCCAGAACGGCCATCAGGGAAATGGGGCGCATGGCCCCCAAAGATCGGGTGGCTCAGCGGCAGACGGCTGCCTGCTCCTTGATGGCGCCGCGCAGGCTGCGCCAGCCACCGCCGTTGTAGACCTCCTTTAGGCCCAAGTCCTTGAGGGTGTTGGTGGCGATGCCCGAACGGCGGCCGGAAGCGCAACACAACACGATGGGGGTCGCGCCCTGTTTTAGGCGTTTGTGCGCCTGGCCGATGCGGTCCAGCGGGATGTTTTCCGCCCCCTCAATGTGGCCCATTTGGTACTCCTCGTGGGAGCGCACGTCAATGAGGCGGGCGCCTTCGCCGACCAGGTGGGCGGCCTCCAGGGTGGCCTTGGAGGGACCAAAAAGTTTGCTGAAAATGCCCATCAGGAAGCTTGTGCGGTTTGGACCTGGTGGCGGACCTGCATCCAGCCGCCGCCGTTGTAGACCTCCGTAAGGCCATGGGCCTGAAGGAATTGCGCAGCCTGGCCGCTGCGGTTGCCGGACTGGCAGATCAACACAAGAGGCCGGGTCATGACGCGGAATTCGTCCACGCGGTTGGGGACCTGGCTGAGCGGGATGTTGATGGAGCCGTCGACGGCCCCCATGGCGAACTCGCCTTCGGTGCGGACGTCGACAATCGTGGCCTCAAGGATGTTGTAATCGTGCATAAGCAGGGCAGTGTGCGGTGCGGGTATGGACCGCCGGTGACGGGGAATGAAGGCAAAGGTCGTATGGGTCCGGAGGCCGCGCTGTGCCTGTGGTCACGGAACCTCTCGAGTAGGGTGTAGCGCCCGGTTCGCGGCTTCCCCGCGAAGGCAAGCCCCTGAACCGGTGCGGTTTACAACGCCTCCGCCAACACGGCGATGGCCCGCTCCACATCGGCCTCGGTGCTGTTCCAGCCCAGGCTGAGCCGGATGGAGGCGTCGGCTTCGGCCGGACTAAGGCCCATAGCCAGCAGCACGTGGCTGGGCTCCAGGCTGGCCGAAGAACAGGCCGATGCGGTGGAGGCCGCCAGCTGTCCCTGCACCCTGGCCAGCATGGCTTCGGCCTTTTGGCCGGCATCCAACAGGCCGGGCAGACAGAGGTTGGCAATGTGCGGCAAGCGCTCGACATCGGCGGCATGCACACGGGCCTGGAGCTGTTGCGCTGCCAGGCTTTCCAGATGTTCGCGCAACGCGCGAAGCCGCTCCCCGGAGGCCAGCAGTTCCCGGCGGGCCAGCTCGGCGGCCATGCCCAGCCCCACGATGCCGGGCACATTGAGCGTTCCGCTGCGGCGCCCGCGTTCGTGGCCCCCACCGTCCAGCAGAGGGGTGATCCGCACCCGCGGATTGCGGCGTCTGACGTACAGTGCGCCCACGCCTTTGGGGCCGCCAAACTTGTGCGCGCTCAGGGCCAGCAGGTCGGCGCCGAGTTCCTGCACAACCACAGGTACTTTGCCGACGGCCTGCGTGGCGTCTACCAGCAGCAGGCTGCCGCGTGCGTGCACCTGCTCCGCGATGGCGCCGATGTCCTGACGCACGCCGGTTTCGTTGTTGCCCAGCATGCAGGCCACCAGGACGGTATCGTCGCGCAGGCGGTCGGCGAGTGCGGCCGGATCCAGCAGTCCGTTCCGGTCCACGGGGAGCAGCTCGGCAGCGCACCCCTCGTGGTGGCCCGCGCTTGATGCATTGCCTTTGCGCGCCAGGCGCGCATAAACGTCCAGCACGGCCTTGTGTTCCGTGGCCAACGTCAGCAAGTGCCGGCCTTTGGCCGCATAGGCTTGCGCCACCCCCTTGATGGCCGTGTTCAGAGCTTCGGTGGCCCCGCTGGTGAAAACGATCTCGCTGGGCTCGGCACCGATCAGCCCCGCGACACGCTCCCGCGCCACGTCCACCGCTTCGGCGGCTGTCCAGCCGAAGGCGTGGTTGCGGCTGGATGCGTTGCCAAAATGCTCCGCAAAGTAGGGCCACATGGCCTCCAGGACTTCCGGTCGGACCGGGGTGGTGGCGGCGTGATCGAGGTAGACGGCTTTGGCCATGGCACGGGTCAGGTCAAGGCATGCGCCAACGCAGCTGTGTGCAGTGGTGCAGCGGGGCAAAAAATAGGAACTTGTGCGGTCTACTCCTCAAAACGCACCGTCATGGGACTTCCCCGCATCGAACACCTGGGCATCGCCGTGCGCGGCCTGGAAGAAGCCAACGCACTTTTTGAACGCCTTTTTGACCACGCGCCCTACAAAACCGAGCGCGTGGAACGCGAAGGCGTGAGCACGTCTTTTTTCCGTTTGGGCGACACCAAAATCGAACTGCTCGAGTCCACCAAACCCGAATCGGCCATCGGCAAATTCATCGAAAAGCGCGGCGAGGGCATCCACCACATCGCCTTTGCAGTGGATGACATCCGGGCGGAAATGGCGCGCCTGCGCGAACGCGGCTTCAAGCTGCTGCACGAACAACCCGTGCCCGGCGCCGACGGCAAGATCATTTGCTTTTTGCACCCCAAAAGCACCAACGGCGTGCTGGTGGAACTCTGTCAGGACGCAGAAGCCTCCTGAACGCGTATACGGCCTTCATGATCCTGGAACGTTCGTTCTTTTTTGCATTTTGGGGACTCGCCGCATGGCTGGTGCCCACCGGTGGGCTTTGGGCGCAGTCCGGCCTTGCCGTTCAGCCCGCAAGCGACACGCTGGGTGCCCCAGCACAAGTTTGGCAGGACCAGGCCGTGCAGGTGGTGCCCTTTGATCAGCCCGATTTCCTGCCCATACGCGGCAACCGGGAAATCATGCTGGCCACGTGGTTCGCCCGGATGGGCGAACTCGGTATCAAAACGGGCCCTGTGGCCGAAGAACGCCTCTACGGCGACCCGCGCATGAGCCAGGCCTACCGCTTCACGTTTTACGACACCATTGACCTGGCGCACACCGTCGGCATTGCCGTGCAGCGAGAAGTGCTTTGGTATCCCGAACGCGGGCTATTGGCCAGCCATATCCAGGCCTTTGGTCCGGGCACTATGCATACCCTGCTGAACGGCGTTTCGCCGAGCATGCTGAAGGGGCCGCCCCGTCCGGTTACGGCCCAAACCGCTCAACGTGGCCCGGTACGCAGCTCCTGGACCGCGCGGGTGCGCTTGCCTTTTGTGCGCACCGAGACGCCCCAGCCCAATGACCCTTTCCGTGCATTGCTGAACCTTCCATCTGCACTTGACGTGCTGTACGCGCACGATCCCAAGCCGCGCTACTGGCGATTGGAGCAGCGGACGGTTGCAGACTCCCTGGATGCCCATCGGCTGCCCGAGTCCGGCTGGGCACGGCTGGGCATGCACGAACTACAGCCGGAGCACCTGAAAGGAACCGTGCACCTGACCGAAGACTGGTTCTTTGATCCGGCGTCGTTTGCCTTGAGCAGCCGGGTGGTTGCGATCGATTGGATCGATCCCGACAGCGCGTTCCAATACCGCCTGCGCTTTTTGGACTAAAGCGTCCAAAAAGGCATTGGTTCAGCCCGCAGCATGCAGGCCTTCAGGCCACCGGTCCTCAGAACGTGTAACCCATCCCGAAATAACCGGTTGGGTAAACGGCGGTGTTTTCCAGATCCGGCTGACCGTCGTTGGTGGCCGAACCGGTATCGAAGGTTTGGAAAAACATCATGCCGGCGCCTACACGCAGGCTGAAGCCGCGCCCTTGACGGAAAGGCTGCAAGCGATACCCCGCCGTGGCGGTGAAGCGGTTCTGGAAGCGGCTGATGTCGCTGGGGCTCCAGCGCAGGTGGCGGTTGTAGGTGGCTTCCAGCTCCAGGTTATGGGGGCGGACTTGCGCGCCGGAAAGAAATCCGATGCCGCCCAACAGGTCCAGCTGGGCGTTGCTTTCGCCGAACAGGCCATCCCTGGTGCTGCCAAAACCGAATACACCAACACGTGCGGTCAAGGCGCCCGTATTTCCGACGGCCATCAACTGCTGGTACGTGAAGGCCAGTGCGTTGCGGGAAGCGCCGCTGACATCGATGCCCACGTAGCCGTGTGGCATTTGGTAAAAGCTGTAACGGCTGTCCGGTTCAGGCTCGGACCGGTCCTGGGCGTTCGCCCGGTCGGGCGAAAACACGACAGCAAACAGCAGCAGGAAGACGAAGTGGGGTAGTTGACGTAGCATGGGGCAAAACTGGCAACTATTATGCCAATCTGCCCCATGCTGCGCCTACCTTAACGTGGGTCCATGAGCAGAAAACGCCGGCTGGACCGATCATGGTCCGAGCGTACCGTCAGCACGTACCAACCTGGTTGCCAGTTTGTTGCATCAACGTGCACCTGACCGGTTCCGGCGGCTGTTCGGGTCCACACCACACGGCCGAGCGCGTCGCTGATCTGCAGCAGCACTTCCGAGCCCGGACTGGTCCAGAACAGGCCAACCTGGTCCACAGCCGGGTTGGGATACAGCTCCATGCGCAGGGCATGGGCTGTGCCGCGTAAGCTTAAGGTGGTGAAGGTGTCCAACGGGCTGAAGCCGGAAATATCCCCGTCCAGGCATTTGGCCCGCACGCGCCATTCGTAGCTCGTGCCCGATGCCAGGCCACCCACGGCCAGGGTGCTGCTGGTGGTTTGGGTAGTGGCAAAAAAGGCATCGCCCAGGCGACGGCCCTTGATTTGCACGCCGAGGTGCTCGGGATCGTCAAACCAACTCAGAATCACGCCGTTGCTTGCCGGAATGGCGCTCAGCGCGGTCGGCACCGAGCAGGGTACCGACACCGAAACGGTGAAGCGGCAGGTATCCGTCTGCCCGATGGTGTCGCTGGCCACGTAGACGATTTGCGTTTCGCCTTCGGCGAACACCGATCCGTTGGCCGGTCCCGCAATCTGCACGATGCTGATCGGGGCGTAACAGTTGTCTTCGGCCGTAGGCTCGGTCCAGCCCACTGGCCCCTCACCCACCACGCTGATGTTGGCCGGGCAGAAATCAAACTGCGGCGGCGCAATGGACGGGCCTACCGTCACCGTCACCGAATCCGTGCAGCTGGTGATGCCGTTGCTCACCGTCACGGCATAGGTCGTGGTCGCCGTTGGCGAAACCGAAATCGACGCGGTGGTCTCGCCAGTGGACCAGAGGACAACAGGGCCCATGGTCGTCAGCTCTACCGTCTCCCCCGCGCAAATCGCGGTATCGCCGGGCGAAATGCCAATGTTGAGCAGGTCCACCAAAACCGAATCCATGGCCTGGCAGCCGTTGGCATCGGTAACGGTGACGCTGTACCAACCGCTGGACACGGAAATGCTGGAGGTGGTGGCGCCGGTGTTCCAGGCATAGCTGGCAAAACCGCTGCCCGCATCCAGGGTGAGGCTGTCCACGCCGCAGGCGCTCAGGGTATCGGCACCAAGATCCAGCATGGGCAACGGGTTCACGCCCACCAAAACCGAATCCATGCCGAAACAGCCGTCCGCATCCACCACGGAGACCACATACCACCCCGGGGTCGAAACGGAAATCTGCTGGGTGGTCTGTCCCGTGCTCCAGGCATAGGATGCAAAACCAGATCCGGCGTCCAATACCGCAGCATCTCCGGCACAAACCGAAACGTCGTCGGGCAGGGGATCGAAATCCGATACATAACATTCGATCCGGCCGATCCAGAACCAGGCGTCGTTGTTCGAAGGCGTCGGTCCAAAAAATCCGGTGGCCGCAAAACGGTCGCCGTCGTTGAGGGCCATGATTTCGGTGAATACATGGCCTTCGCCGGAGGCGTGCAAAATGCCCACAGATTCCTGCAGCTGGCCGGCAAAATCCAAATGCAACAGCCATGCCGTGCTGTCGTCGCTGCGGCGTCCGCCGATGGCATAGCCCGTAGAGGTCTGCACGATGCTGCCCCCAAAAGCGGCCTGCCCCGGCGTGCCGTAGGTCTCGTACCACAGACGGCTTCCGGACGCGTCGTAGGCGGCTGCGGCCAGGCGTTGGTCCGTGGCCGATATGCGCAGGCGACCGGTCACAACCACACCGCCGCCGGGTTGTGGCGCCATATCGAACCACTCCACGGAATCGACATCCTGCCGCAACCACAAAACATTGCCGTTGGCGTCCAGGCGTTGCAACAAGCCCTGGTTCAAATTCAAACCGATGACCGGAAAGCGTTTCCTGCCTGCCGCATACATGCTGCCGTCATCGGCCACCAAAACGTCGTTGAAGCGCTCGTCCTGGCCGTCGTCCTGGATCAGGGTCCAGGTGGTGTCCAGATTGGCATCCACCCGCACCAGCCAGGCGTCTTCCTGGCCAAACGAATTCCAGTATCCGCAGGCCACCGCGCCTCCACCAGTGGTGGGCTCCATGGCCGTAAAACCATCCAACGCTGTCCCCCCGAGCAACAGGGTATCCGTCGGCGTACCAGTCATGCCGTTGAAAGCGATGATCGCGCCATCGGTCAACCCGCCAGACGCTGGGCTTTGCGCACCTGCGGCCCATATCGATCCATCGCCTCTGGCGAACGCGGCAACCGCACCGTTGTTCGAACCCGGCGCAGCAACAACGGTACTCCACTGCTCCTGTGCCTGGCAATCAAGGCGCGAGACCAGGAAATCACCGCCTTGCGATACACCGACCACCACAAAGCCGCTGTCCGACAGCGCATTGACGTCGCTGAAGCGGCGCGCTGTGGGGAAGCGGCGGGAGAGGGTATCCGGCACCGCCCCGCAAGTAGGTGATTCCGGCGCCAGGTCCTCGGAAACCGAACTCCAGGCCGGTGCCCATTGGGCGTTCAGGGCTTGGCCTCCGCCGGTCGTGCAAAAGAAAAAGAGGGGGACAAAAAGGAAACGTAGGGTGCGCATGGTTCACATTTTGGCCTCAAACATAATGACCCCAATGCTATCTATAGTTTAATTATCAAAAAAGTCCTCAAGAACCCTAAAGCAAACCTGCGCTCACGGGCTATTGAACCGCCTTTAGTGCGGTTTGGAAACGCTGCACTTCATCCCACAGGTCCGCCGGACAATGCCCGGGATCAATGGCCTCCAAAGCCTTCAGGGCATCGGCATTCCGACCCAGTTTGTGCAGGGCAATGGCCCGGTTGTAGTGGATGTTCGCCCGGCCGGGCGAAATCCGAACGGCCACGTCCAGGTGTTCCAAAGCATCCGCATACCGGGCCTCGGCCAGCGCCAGCGCTGCAGCATCGTTGCGCACCTGCCCACACCAGGGATGGGACCGCAGAGCACCCGCCAACAACACCCGCGTTTGTGTCGTGTCGCCGACACGCCAGGTTTGGCGCGCCTCCAACCAGTCCAGCGGCAAACCGTCTTCCTGTTGGACCACGCCAAGGCGGCGGGCATCGGCCATGGCCTCGGTCAGCCCCGTCCAGTCTTCCGCCAGGCGCGCCTGCTCCACCAAAAATTGACCGCTGGCCGCTTCCCAACGCCAATAGGCCAGGACAGAAAACGCAGCAGCACAACAAAACGAAACGATCAGCGCCAGAACCGACCACCGCCGGAACGCATCAAAAAGCGCCTCCCGCAAGCGGGCAAACAGGCCACGGCGGGGGTTTTCCTGATCGGAATCCTTCGCCTCCGGCGAAAACCAGATTCCGCTGCCCCAAAACCACCAAGCCACAGCAGCAGCTGCAAACACAAAACTCTCGGCCACCAAATCAAACGAAAAAGCCAGGGTACCGGCCAGGCCCAAGCCAGCCCACAAGGGGCCGTGTGCCCTCCGGGCATGGCCCTGGAACCAACGCAGCCAAACCCAGCCGTATGCGGTCAAAAGCAAAACAACGTGCACAATGCCCAATTCCGACAGCAGCCGCAACCAGAAGTTGTGCGGCCGACGCGACACGATGTGGCTGGCCTCAGACACCAGGCCTGTGGCCGGAAAATCGAGCATCCACCGACCGAGGCCGATGCCCCAAAGCAGATGCGCCTTCCAAAGCAACCAACTGCCCTGCCACCAGGTCTGGCGCAAATCCAAACTGGGACTGTCGGTCCAACCCAGCACGACAACAACCAGCAAAGCCGCAATCCCCAGAAGGCCCAGAACGGTCCCCTTACGTGCACCTTGGCTTCCCCACTTCGACCCAAATACCGGCAGCAAACCCAATACAAGGGCTATGGCAGCTCCGCGGGAGCTGCTGAACACCATCCAGGCCACCGCGGCCAGGGCAGCGGCAGATGTCAGCACACGCTGCCAGGATCGATCATGATGCCGCCAGGGCCATTGCAGGCCATGCCTGTTCACGATCAGAAGGAGCAACAGGCCCGCCGCAGCGTAGCCGTTCAGGTTCGGGTTGCCCAAGGGGTACACGCCGCTGACTCCGGCTTCCACCTCATTCACTACATCAACCACCACCCCAAGCAGCACCAGCGCAGCCGCCAAAAGCCGGCCATCGGGCAAAAAATGGGTGCCGGACCGCAGTTGCTCGGCGGCCAGGGCTGTACCCACTGCGCCTGCGGCGAAAGCCATGCTCCACACCGCCACGGCATCCCAACTGCTGTCCACCCAGGGCAGGGGTTGCAAGCGGCCCACAACACCGTAGATCCAGGCAAAAGTAGCCCCGCACACCAAAAGCGAAAAAAGCCAGGCCGTGGCCAGAGCAGCACGCCGCCGATCCACACCTTCCTCTGCGATGTATGCGCGTGTTCGTTTGCGGCCCAAAAACGGTATCCCCATGCAGCAATAAATGCCAAACAGCATGGGCTTGATTTCAAACGCCGGGTTGGGAGTCCCGGGATAGAAGGAAATCCATGCCATGACGATGGGCATGGCCCACTCCCATCTTCGGAAAACGTACCTGGCCATGGGCGCAAGATGCCTCACTCGGTCCGCAACGCGTAGCGGGCCCGAGCAGCTTGCCGTGCGGGAAACCAGGCGGCTGCGCAGCTTGGTGAGCTTGCCCTCTCCGAAATCCGGGAAAAGCTGGTAGAGCTCGTTGGTGAGGATCAGCTGAATGACGGCATCGCCTAAAAACTCGAGCCGTTGGTTGTCGAAGTGTGGTTTGCGGGTTTCGTATGCGAGACTGGGGTGAGTCATCGCTTCCGTGATCAGCAGCGTATTGCTGAACTTATATCCGATTTTATCTTCGAGAGATTCCATTCCTTCAATACCTGCGGAAGGAAGATGGGGTGGCTGACGGGATTTGAACCCGCGACAACCGGTACCACAAACCGGGGCTCTACCACTGAGCTACAGCCACCATCTATTTCCCCCGCCAAAAATTGCCGGGTGCG
>JAUIHG010000226.1 GCA_030432405.1 Bacteroidia bacterium
CACATCTTTCCCGCCGTGGCCATCGCTGATGAAATGCGGCGGCGCGATCCGAACATTGATTTTCTTTTTGTCGGCGCCGAAGGCCGCATGGAAATGGAAAAGGTACCCCAGGCGGGGTACCGCATCGAGGGCCTGCCGGTGGCCGGTTTCCAGCGCCGCCTGACCTGGAAAAATTTGAGTTTCCCCTTCAAGCTGATCGCCAGTTTGTGGAAAGCGCGGGGGTTGGTGCGCCACTTTGATGCGCATTTGGCCATTGGTACAGGGGGCTATGCCTCCGGCCCCATTCTGCGCATGGCCCAGCAACGCGGCATTCCCACCCTGATTCAGGAGCAGAACAGCCTGCCGGGCGTGACCAACCAATTGCTCGCCAAAAAGGCCGACCGCATCTGCACGGCGTTTGACCGCATGGAGCGCTGGTTTGACCCGGCCAAAACCGTGCATACGGGCAATCCGGTACGGGATGCCATCGCCAATAGCCGCATCGAAGCACCCGAGGCTCGCCGTGCATTTGGACTGGAGCCGGAACGCAAAACGCTGTTCATTACCGGTGGGAGTCAGGGTTCGGGAGTGATCAACGAGGCCATTGGGGCCGGCATTCCGCAATTGCTGGAGGACGGTTGGCAACTGATCTGGCAGACGGGCAAACACTACAAGACTGCCCAGATGCACCACGATGGGCCGTATGTCAAGGTGCTCGATTTTGTCCAGGACATGGCCGCCGCCTATGCAGCCGCCGACGTAATCGTCAGCCGGGCTGGAGGCACCATTTCCGAACTCTGCCTGGCCGGCAAGGCGTGCATTTTGCTGCCCTCCAGCTACGTGGCCGAAGACCACCAAACCAAAAACGTCGAGGCCCTGGTGCACAAAAACGCTGCAGTGCTGGTCCGCGACAGCGAGGCGGCAGAGCGATTGATCCCCGAGATCCTTGCCCTCGGTGCGGCCCCCGAAAAGCGCGAGGCCCTGGGCCAGGCCATCCGGACGCTGGCCAAGCCGGACGCCACCGCCCGGATCGCGGACGAAGCCTTCGCCCTGTTGGGCGTCTCCCCGAATTCGAAAACCCAAAACGCCCCATGAACGCGCCCTCAGCTTCCCGGGAGCTCCTACAGCCGTTCCGTCTGGACCGGATTGCCGAAGTGTACGGCATCGGCATCGGGGGCATCGGCATGAGCGCGTTGGCCCGCTGGTTCAAAGCGCAGGGCGTGCCGGTGCGCGGCTACGACCGCACGGCGGGACCGATGGTCGAGGCCCTGCGGGCCGAAGGCATCCCCGTGCACACCGTAGCCAATCCGGACGACCTCCCACAGCGCCCGGAACGTGCAGCGGCCAAACAGCCCCTGGTCATATACACCCCGGCGGTGCCCGCGGATTTTCCCGAATTGCTGGAAGCGCAAAAGCGGGGCCTGGCCTTGCACAAGCGCGCCGTAGTGCTCGGGGCCCTCACCGCCGAACGCAGGACCGTAGCCATTGCCGGAACCCACGGAAAGACCACGGTCAGCGCCATGATCGCCCACCTGTTGCACGCCTCCGGACAGCCGGTCACGGCCTTTCTGGGCGGCATTGCAGTCAACTACCAGAGCAACCTCGTGCGCTCGGAGGGCAAGGAGGCCGATCCGGAGCGCATCTACGTGGTCGAAGCCGACGAATACGATCGCTCTTTCCTGCAGATCGAACCAGACCTGGCCGTTGTCACGGCCACGGATGCCGATCACCTGGACATTTACGGCACCGAAGAAGCGCTACTGGATGCCTTTGGGGCCTTTGTCCGCCAGATTAAGCCACAGGGCCAGTTGCTGGCGCGTTGGGGCCTGGACGTGCATGAATACTTTGCCGGCCGCAGCAAGAGCTATGACGTCGAAGATCCCACGGCCGACTACCATGTGCACCACTTCCGCATGAACGAGGCCGGCAGTTTTTTCCGCTGCAGCCCTACGGGCCGGGAATGGCATTTGCCCTGGCCGGGCGAACACAACATCGAAAACGCGCTGGCCGCCATAGGCGCCGCAGAATTGCTCGGCATTTCCGAAGACCGGACGGCCGAAGCTCTCGCTTCCTTTCGGGGCATCCGGCGCCGTTTTGAATACCGGGTTCGTCGGGAAGATGCGGTGCTGATCGACGACTATGCACACCACCCCAGGGAGATTGCGCGTTTGCTCGATTCGGTACGGCACATCTATGGCCAGCGCAAACGGGTGGCCGTTTTCCAGCCCCACCTGTTCAGCCGCACGCGGGACCTGCTCGATGGCTTCGCCGAAGCCCTGGCGAAGGCGGACCACATCCTGCTGCTGCCCATTTACCCAGCCCGGGAAGCACCCATCGAAGGGGTGGACAGCACGCTTTTGGCTGCGCGGATTGCGGCGCGACCCGAGCACCGGACGGTGGAATGCGTCCAAGCCGATGCCCTCGTGGACCGCGTCGCCGAATTGGCGCCGGAGCTGCTTCTCACGATCGGTGCAGGAGACATCGACCTGCTTGTGCCGCAATTGGAACGGGTCATGCAGGACCCGGACTACCGGCCCAAGCGCCACCAACCGGGACCTGCTTCCCAGGACCCGCAACCCTGAAACGAATGCACACGGGCCCGCAAGGGCGTGGCCAAGCCCAACACCATGACCAAACCTAAACCTTCCACAACGGACCGACGGAGCATCCTTTCGCCCCTGGCGCTGAAGCGCATCGCCCGAACGGGCACAGGCCTGGTCCTGGCTGCCGCCTTTGGTGTGCTGGTGTTGGCCGCAGGGCGGCACGAACGCGGCCGCCAATGTGGAGGGGTGGACATCGTGGCCATCGAGCCGACCGATCTGTACTTCCTGGATCCGGCAGACGTCAAAGCCGAGCTCGGACGTCTGGATGCCGACACGTTTGCGGCTAAACCCTTGGCGTCCATTGCGTTAAACGCTATTGAGGAGCACCTCGAATCCTTGCCCCATGTGGCCGAAGCCGAAGCCTGGATTGGGGCCGGGGACCGCTTGCGGATCCGCTTGAAGCAGCGCAAGCCTGTTTTGCGCGTTATGCACAGCGAGCCTGTTAGCTATTACCTTGATATACATGGAGAAAAGCTGCCAACGTCCCCTACTTTCACGGCTCGGGTCCCCGTGGTAACGGGCATCCCGCGGCATGATGGGGAGGCGATGGCCGCAGCGATGGAGGAAGTCCTGGCGCTGGCGGCCCTTTGGCAGGATGATCCCATGCTCGAAGCCCTGGTGGAACAAATCCACCGCGAAGAGGACGGTTCCTACGTTCTCGTGCCCAAGATCGGCGACCACCTGGTGCTGATGGGCCAACAGGGGGTTGCGCCTGAAGATTGGGCGCCCGGGCAGTGGGACAAATTGCAAACCTTCTACCGCGATGGATTGCGCCACACCGGCTGGGACGCCTACCGGCAGGTGGACTTGCGCTACCGTCGTCAAGTTGTCGCGCGGCGCTGAGGCATTCAACCCGATTGCTCCGGTCCGCGGTTCGGCATTGGAAACGTCCGCATCCCACACCCGCCCAGTCCCCTTCCCATGCACACCCCTTCATCCCCGTATTCCTCCAGCATGCATCCCTCGGAAGACCGTTACATCGTCGGCCTGGATATCGGCACCACCAAGATCTGCTGCATCGTTGCCCGTCAGAACGAACACGGCAAGGTAGAGGTGCTTAGCCTGGGCAAAGCCGATTCCTTCGGGGTGATGCGCGGCGTGGTGGCCAACATCGACAAGACGGTGGCCGCCATCCACCAGGCCGTGGAAACCGCGGCCATGGAAGCGGACGCCCAGGTGGGCGAAGTCTATGTCGGCATTGCCGGCCAGCACATCAAGAGCATGCAGCACCGCGGCATCATCCACCGCGACGATACCGAAAACGAGATCGGTGAAGTGGACCTCAAGCGCCTGATCGGCGACATGCACAAGCTGGCACTCCCGCCCGGTGACCGCATCATCCACGTGCTGCCGCAGGAGTTCATCGTGGACCACGAACAGGGGATCAAGGATCCGGTGGGCATGAGCGGTGTTCGCCTGGAGGCGAATTTCCACATCATCACCGGACAGACCACGGCCGCGCGCAACATAGACAAGTGCGTGACCAAGGCGGGCCTGAAGGTTCAGGATTTGATCCTGGAGCCGCTGGCCTCGGCGGACGCCGTGCTTTCCGAAGAGGAGAAAGAAGCCGGGGTGGCCCTGGTTGACATCGGCGGCGGCACCACGGACATCGCGATTTTCCAGGAGGGCATCATTCGCCATACGGCGGTCATCCCCCTGGGCGGCAACATCGTGACCGAAGACGTCAAGGAGGGCTGCATGATCATGAAAAACCAGGCCGAACAGCTCAAGGTGCGCTTCGGTTCGGCCCTGGCCACCGAGGCCCAGGGCAACGAAATCGTGTCCATTCCCGGCCTTCGCGGGCGCGCGCCCAAAGAGATCTCGGTCCGCAACCTGGCCCGCATCATCCAGGCCCGCATGGAGGAAATCCTGGAGCACGTGCATTATGAGATCCAGGTCTCCGGCTATGAAAAGAAACTCATCGGCGGCATCGTGCTCACGGGCGGGGGTTCCCAGCTCAAGCACCTGGTGCAGCTGACCGAATACGTCACGGGCCTCGATGCCCGCATTGGTCTGCCGACCGAACACCTGGTCAAGGGCACGGCTGACCTCAGCGCTCTGCGCCACCCCATGTACGCCACCGGCATCGGCCTGGTGCTGCGCGGTTTCCGCAACAGCGGCGGCCACAAGCTGCACGAACCTGCCGGCATGGCCGTGGGGCAGGGCGGCAAACGCCTGGGCGGCCTTCTGCGCGACGTCTGGGAAAAGTCCAAAACCTGGTGGTTCGACGATTCGGACACCGAAGAATTCAGCGAGCACTAAGCACACGCCCTTCCACCGCCGGCACAGGTTGCATACAGCTGAAGCCGACGCTCCCCACCATCCACACGACACAAGCACGCCTCACGGCACCCGAGAAACCCCCTCCCCATGTTTTTCGACCTCCCCAAGGAAAAAGCGTCCATCATCAAAGTCTTCGGCATTGGCGGAGGCGGTTGCAATGCCGTCAACCACATGTTCCGTCAGGGCATCAAGGACGTCAATTTTGTCATCTGCAATACGGACGCCCAGGCCCTGGAATCCAGCCCGGTGCCCAACCGCATCCAGCTCGGACCCGAACTGACCAAGGGCCGGGGTGCGGGCAACCACCCCGAAATGGGGCAGGCGGCCACGCTGGAATCCATGGAAGAAATCCGTGGCCTGTTGGAAGCCAACACTGAAATGGTCTTCATCACCGCGGGGATGGGCGGTGGAACCGGTACGGGCGGCGCTCCGGTGGTGGCGCGCATTGCCCGGGACATGGGGGTGCTGACCGTGGGCATCGTGACCCTGCCTTTC
>JAUIHG010000021.1 GCA_030432405.1 Bacteroidia bacterium
CGTCGGAGCTTTTCTTGAAATCCTCCACGACTTTGCGGCCTTCCTCGGCGGGCATTTTCCCCTTTTCGACCAGCTCGTCGATGGTCTTTTGGAGTTTCTCGGTGGCCGTGGCGGCGATGCCCACGCCGGTATAAATCACGGTCTTGAACAGGTCTTCAATGCGGTTGGTCATGGCGTGTGCCTTTGTGGTGAATGGATCCGGGAAACTTCTGCCCTTCTGCCAGGCGGCTGCCCGATGCATGGGTGGAGTTCCCGTTTGCTGTACGCAAAACTAGTCCAGAAGTTTCAATAATTACTGAAAGAACAGGAAATAACGAAACTTTAACGTTCCGCCTCCGGCGAAGACGCCCGTCCGCCAGACGGCCGCCTTGTGCCCTGAAGGCCGCAGCCCGCCGCAAAGCAACCGGTCCCCTGCCTGAGCCCCGCTGGCCAGCGGCCGGAACCCGGTGCCGCTGGGTCGATGGCTTGGGTGTCTTTGCCCTCAAGCCCGTATACAGGGCAAATTTTGACTAAGTGTACATTAGACACTTTGCAGGCGATTGCCGTATCTTTCTGCGGGCCTACAGGACCCCTTTGCCGTCCTTCGGCCATCACAGCAAAGCCCCATCTCTGAACGCCCGCCATGCACGGGCAAGATCATTCTGAACCGCATGTCCCACCCGTACTCCACTGCCGATAACGCATCCCGTACCACTGCCGCGGTCCATGGTCCATCGTGGACCGACGACCCTGTCCATGCACCCCATAGCGCACCCGGTCTTCGCCGGAAGGCGGCCTCCCAAACGCTGCTGCTGCTGGCCCTGCTGCTGGGTTTTGGCAGCCTGCAGGCCCAGCAATTCATGATGCAGGGCTGGTATTGGGAATTTCCGAAATCCTTTTTTACCCCTACCAATTTTGCCGTAACGGTTGACAACCAGGTGGACCAATTGGAAGCGGCCGGTTTCACGGACCTGTGGCTGCCGCCGATTTCGCGCGGCACAGGGGGTGGTTTCAGCGTGGGCTACGACGTACAGGACCTTTTTGACCTCGGCGAATTCAACGGGGCTACGGGCTTTGGCACCCGTACCGAACTCGATGCCCTGCTGGGCTCCCTGGACGACGCCAACATCCGCGCGGTGGCCGATGTGGTGTACAACCACCGCGATGGCGGCAAGTGGGAACACAACCCCGGCGTGGAAAGCTGGATCGAGAATTTCTCCTTTGCCCAGGCCGCAAACAACAACACCCCCTACCCCAGCGACCGCTGCCGGGCTGCCCTTCCCCTGGGCGGAACCAGCGGCAACGAAGCTGGCGACTACTACTTCAAAATCAGCTCGGCCTCCATGCACCCCAATTTTTACAATGCGGGGTATACGGTGTACATGTGGACCAAGCGCAAAGGCTTCCTGGGCCTGCCCGACCTCGTGGAAGCCGAGCCCAACGGTGGCGGCGATTGCGGCCAACCTTTCAACACGATTCAGGTAGGCGTGGTCATGCAGGCCTCGGTGGACGCGAGCGGTTGCACGGCCGATGAGTTTTACCTCGAACTTGACGCCAGCGATTATTTCGGTTTTGGCGATACGCTCTACATCGAATTGCGCAATACCGGGGGATACTCCGACCACCGCATCTACGGCATCTGGAGCGCCAACCGCGCCGAGGACATCCAGCCTGAACTGCAGATTCAGACCCCGACCAACTACAACAGCCTGCCCTCCGGCCGGGGCGGCATGAACTGGCAGAACTTCAAACCCAACGGCAATCCAACCTCCCTGGCGGGCGACCTGGACTTCCCCTGGTTCTTCTACGACTACGACAACAGCGTACAAAGCACCCGGGATACGCTCATGGCCTATACCCGCTGGTTGTGGGAGGACATCGGCATCCGCGGATTCCGCCTGGACGCCGTCAAGCATTTCCCCGCCGACTTCCTGGGCAGCATCATGAACGAAATGCACACCCTGGGCTACGATCCCCCCATGATCGTCGGCGAGTATTTCGACTTCAATCCTTCTGTGCTCAACACCTGGGTCAACTTCGTGGAGGGCAGCATGAGCGGCAGCGCCCAGGCGGCGCAGAACGTCCGCGCATTTGACTTCGCCCTGAGGGGCGCCCTGAAAAACGCCTCGGATGCCTTTGGCTACGACGTGCGCAACGTGTTCCAAAGCGGTATGGTCGACGGCGACGGAGGCTCCCCCTTCAGCGCCGTCACGTTCCTGAACAACCACGATTTCCGCAATCCCGGTGAACCCGTCCAGAACAACCCCGAGCTGGGCTACGCCTACATCCTGACCAACAACCAGATCGGCGTGCCCTGCGTCTATTACCCGGACTTCTTCGGGGCAGCGCGGCCCAATGCGCCGACGGTCAACCTGTCCGCCGAGATCGGCGAACTCATGCAGGTGCACGAAGACTTTATTGTCGGTTCAACGGCCGTGGATTACCTCAGCCGCTTCGGCACGTCCTATGCCAACAATTACATCGAGGGCCAGGACAATACCACCCTCTTCTACCAGCTGGGCAACAACCCGGCCGGCGTGAGCGTCGTGGTGGCCATCAATTACAGCGGTGGTCCCCTGCGCATGGACCACAACATCAACACCGGTATCGGGGTCGCCTCCGGCGATACGCTTTGGGCCATCGCCGGCAACGCCAACAACGGCTTCAGCGTGGTCAGCGGGGCCAGCATGTACGTGGACCTGCCCCCGCGCTCTTATGCGGTGTTTGTGAACTGCGACCGCCCCGCCAAGCCCAAGATGGCCACGGACGTGGACCAGTGCCCCTCCGACCCCTACGCGCCGCTGACGGTGCTGGATGAGGGCCTGCGCTACGACTGGTACGACGCCCCCAACGGCGGCACCCTGGTGCAGGAGAACAGCGCAAGCTTTGCCACCACCACTGCAGGCACCTACTACGTGGAAACCGTGGGCGCTTGCGGCAGTTCCGAACGTGTTCCGGTCACCCTGACCGAAAGCGTGGCGGCCTGCAACTGCGCCGCACCCAGCGGCGTATCCGATGGTGCCATTTTCCCGACCTCGGTGACCTTGTTCTGGAATGCCGTGGCCGACGCCATAGGATACCAGGTCCGCGGACGCGAAATCGGCGCTTCCTCCTGGCGCAAATTCAAAACCACCGATATCCTCAACGAGGTGAACGTGCTCAGCCCGGGCACCAGCTACGAGTGGCAGGTCCGCAGCTATTGCGGAGGCACCACGCTGAGCAGTTGGTCGGCCCCGCGCAGCTTCAGCACGCCGGGTCCGAAGCTTTCGCCGGAAGGCGCCTCCGGCGAAAACGCCCTCAAGCTCTGGCCCAACCCCGCCCGTGCACTGGTGCGGCTGCAGGGTGCCGTGGAAAGCCAGACCGGCCAGCTGCTGGTCATGGATGCCCTCGGCCGTGTGCGGCATGCGGAGGCACTGCCCCAGGGTACGTTCAATACCCAGCTGGATGTGGCCGAATGGCCGGCAGGCTTGTACCGCGTGCAGGTACAGGACGGCGAACGGCACACGGTACGCAGCCTTTCGGTCAGCGGCCGATAGTTGGGTGTGGGTGAACCGGCCCTTTGCGGTAGGCCGGAGCACGCAGGTGGCCCGCATGTGCTGCCGGATGCGGACGCCAGCAGCGCACGCAGAACGCCACCACACAAAAACACCGCCCGCTGCGGCTTGGGTGTCCTGCAATACAGAGGACCTCAGCTGCAGCGGGCGGTGATCTTTTAAACAGACAATGTCCTGGCCGTTCTACTGGGCCTCCATGCGCTGCATGCGCTTGGAAGGAATGCGCCAGTCCAGCCCGATGGCACCGACGAAGGCCCACTTTTCAAAGGTCAGGTTGTAGTCCTTTAGGTTGTTTTCGTTCCCGCCGAAGGGATGATCGGAGTAAGCATTGGTTTCCGGCTTGAAGAGGGTCATCATCAGGCCAACGTTGACCAGAAAACGCTCGTTGATGGCGTAGGCACCGCCGCCGGCCAGGGTGTGCCCGGGCAGACGGAAATCCGTCTCCTGTTGGTATTCGGCATCCACATTGGGCCGGTTGTAGGTATAGCCGGCAGAAACCAGGACTTTCTCGCTGAAGGCGTAATGACCGGCAATGGACAACTCGTAGTAGTTCTCGTTGATCAGGCTGTCCCGTCCTTCCCAATCCGTTTTGGTATCGAACATGTAGCGCATGCCCACACGGGCGGTCAGGCGATCGGACAGCTTGTACCCGGCCCCGATGGTTACAAAGCCCGGCAGGTCAGCGCGTGTTTCAGTCCCGTCCACAAAGCGGCCGCCGGCATCCTTGCCATCGTTGATGGTGGTCTTCAAGGTCATGGGGGTATTGTGCTCGTAGCGGATGCCGACATTGATCCGCTCGGAAGGGCGGATGCCCAGGCCAATAATCGGGGTAAGCCCGATGCCGTACTGGCGCATGTCCAGCTCCGCGGGGGCCAGGTCGACATCCAGGCTGCCCGCCGTGGCTTCCAGCACCGCGGGAAAGGGTTCCATCAGGTTGGGGTCCGAGGCCACCATGCGGAGGTAATCGCCGGGATGGTACCAGGCGTCCAGGTTGGGGTTGTACACCTCAACGTTTTCCAGCGTGCTGGTGGCCGAAACAAACTGCTGCACAAAACGCACCCCGAAGGCCACGCTGAACAGTTTGCTGGCCTGATAGCTGAGGCCAAGCTGTGCCCCTGGCGAAAAGCCGACCCCTTCGCTGACAAAGTCGAACCGGTAGTCGGTCAGTCGGGCATATCCGGGGTTGTTTCCGGTAGCCGATTCAATGAGGGCATCGATGTTTCCCAAAGCCACCAGGCTCTTCATCAATGGTATGGCATCCGCTATACCGGCATCCGCTTCGGGCAGATTCGTATAGGTGGCACCGCCTGAACCTCCGACCATCATCAAGCCACCACTAATGGCAATACGACCTTTCCTCCAGGCGGCAAAAACCGAAGGAAAGACCAGGCTTGAGGCCACCCCCTCGTACTCGGTGGGCACTTCACGGAGGTGCTGGTAATCGCTCGATACGCGGGACAATTGGTTGAGGCCCTGGTTGTTGATGGACAGGTGGAAGCCTTCTTCCAGCTCCACAAGCCCCGCCGGGTTGTGGAACACGGCGTCGATCTCGGTGGAAGATTCCCGGCTGGGCATGCGCACAAAATGCGCGCTCTGGTTGGGAATGGTGTACAGGTTGGCCGTCTGGGCATGCAGGCCTTCGCCTCCGGCGAAAACACCCAAAAGGCCGAGGAGCCAGGAGCTCAAGGTCCTGGTGCTCGAAGCCCGCGATTCATGGACCGTGGGATTTTGGCCCCGGACAGGATGGGCAGTAGGTGCGCACTGGGCGCGTTGCGGAACAGCCGCCGGCGCGGCGGATTGGGTAGAACGCAAACGCATGGTGGGGGAAATAAGCGGATGTGGGCAAAAACGCTGCCCAAGATTACACATTTGCCCCCATAGCCACGGCATGAAAAACATCAACGCAGCCGTGGAAAAGCCTCGCTACATACTGACAATCAAACGCTTACACCGCTGCTCAAAGAACCCGGGCATTGGGCTGTGCGCGAGAACCGGTTTGGGGTCCTCAGGAGCCGCCTTTTGGCGCACCGCCGGAACGCCCGCCCCGCCGGCGCCGACGTCCTCCGCCTCCGCCGGATTGGCCCCGGGAGCCCTGGCCGCGGTTTTCGCCGGAAGGCGATCCTCCGCCCTGCTGTCCGCCAGAACCTTGTCCACCGGAGCCACGGCCAGCGGAACCGCGACCGCCGGAATTCCGGCCAGCACCTCCACCACCGTGCTTGCCGCGCGGTTTTCCACCCCCGCGACCGCCACCGCCACCACGCTGGCCTCCACGCCCACCGCCGCTGCCTCCCCGTCCACGGCCACCACCGCCGCCGCCCTTGCGGCGCGGCCGGTATTCCGGACCCTCAGGCATGCCCTCAGGCAGGGGCAGTTTCTCGATCTCCCGCTCAATGAGCGACTCGATGCGGGCAAAACGGCCCTGGTCGGTGTCGTTGACAAAGCTGATGCCGATGCCGTCCGCGTCCGCCCGGGCCGTTCGGCCGATGCGGTGCACGTAGTCTTCCGGATCGTTGGGCACATCGTAATTGACCACCATCGAAATGTTGTCGATGTCGATGCCCCGGCTCACCACATCGGTGGCCACCAGGACGCGGACCTTGCGCGTGGCAAAACCGTTCATGACCTCCTGGCGCTGCTCCTGCTCCAGGTCGGAGCTCATGTAGCGGGCGTTGATGCCCTTTTTGCGCAGGCGCTGTTCGAGGTTTTTGACGGCGATCTTGGTGCCGGCAAAGACAATCACGGATGGCAGGTCTTCCTTGGCCTTGAGGATGTGCAGGAGCAAGTCCAGCTTGTTGATGTCGTGGACCAGGTAAGCGCCCTGCTGGATCTTTTCGGCCGGCTTGGAAATGGCAATATTGACCTGCTCCGGATTGTCCATGGTCCGCTTGGCCAATTCGCGGATGTTGGGCGGCATGGTGGCCGAAAACAGCAGGTTCTGGCGCTGCTTGGGCAGGTACTGGACAATCTTCATGATGTCCTCGTAGAAGCCCATGTCCAGCATGCGGTCGGCCTCGTCGAGGATCAACTGCTTGACCTGGTCAAATTTGACGTAGCCCAGGTTGAGGTGGGAGATCAGGCGTCCGGGCGTGGCGATGACCAGGTCGGCGCCTTGCGTGAGGCCCCTTTTCTGGATCTCGAAGCTGGAGGCATCCCCCCCGCCGTATACGGCAATGGAGCGCACTCCTGCGTAGAAGGCAAAACCCTGGACCTGCTCGTCGATCTGCAGGGCGAGTTCGCGCGTAGGCGCGATGATCAGGGTATGGACATATCCGCCGCCTTCGTAGGCGATGGCATCCAGGGCCGGCAACAGGTACGCGGCCGTTTTACCGGTGCCGGTCTGGGCGCAGGCAATCAGGTCCCGGCCTTTGAGCACGATGGGAATGGCGTGCTGCTGAACAGGGGTTGGATTTTCGAAACCCATGGCTTCCAGGCCATCCAGCACATCGTCGTGCAGGCCGAAGTCGTAAAAGGTCTCGGGAAGTTGGGGCTCGGAAGCGGCCGATGCGTTTTCCTCGGCGCCGGAGGCGTCGGCATCCGCCGACGGGGAACTATGCTCTTGCAACAGATTGAGTGTCTTGTATATGCATAACGAATTGCCCCACAAAAGTAGCGCCATCGCCTTCGGCGAACAAGCGCCGGCCATCAGCGTGCGGGCAGCGGACCTGCATCAGGGGCTTTCAGCGGTAGCGTCCTCACCAGAAGTCCAGCCTGGGTGATACACCCGGTCGGCTTCCTGCAGCACGGCCTCCATATCCAGGGTCATGGGCCGCAGCTCCTGGTTGAGGTAGGGCTGAATCTGATCGTCAAAGTGGGGGCTGTCTTCGTGGTTGGCCGCACCGTAGCAGTTCATGGCCCGGATTTGGGGCCAGCCTTCGCCGTAGGAGACAAACTGGATCAGGCCATCCCCCACCCGGCTTTGCATGCGGCCCTTTTTCCAGGGTTCGGTGTGCATGGCGGCCAATACATCGGCCGTACCACCAACCGGATAGTCGTCCTCACCGCGGACATGCCGTTGCAGATCTCCGAGGGCCACATCCAGTCGGCCAAAATGCCGCTTGAGGTGCTTTTGGGCACTGCGGATGACGTCCTCGAATTCGGCATCCGTGAGCTCGTTGGGAAACAGAAGCCGTCCTTCTTCCATGAGGTGTTGCAATGCGTAATGGATGCACAGGGACCACAAGGCTGCCCCGTTGGTATTGGTGGGCTCCGTGGTGCGGTCCCAGGATTTGAGCAGGCGCAGGGATGCTTCGATTTTGGGAAAAGCTTCCGGATCCATTTGAAACGGACGTTCCAGATTGCTGACGATGATGGTCTGTGCGGGTTGGCGCCACTGCCGATCGTACTTGATGCGCTGGATGTCCTCTAGACTGAAGAGGCCTTCGTGCGCGCTGACCAGGTCGTGGAAACGCAGGGCCCGGTTGTTGTTCCACAGCAGATAGCCTTTGCGGGGATCATAGTCTGCCGGGTCCAGATTTTCCTCCGGACAGGTGGCAAAAAATGGGCTGTTGTTGGTATTGAACAGGTAGCCGCACTCCGGATTGCGGTACTGGGGCAGGCTGTCGATGGGATCAAACTCCGGTGCCCAAAGCACCAGGGAGGTGTCTCCGGGCAACACCTTTTTCCAATCGTAATCCGGATGCCGTTCCGGAAAATGACCGTTGGCCAGGTAGTAGATGTTGTCCTGATCGTCGGCATAGACCACGTTGATGCCGGGTATGAAGGAAAGCTCCAGGGCATCGCGGAACTCGTTGAAGTTGGCGGCCTTGTTCATCCGGTACCATTGCTCCCCGGCGCGAATGCCGAACATGGCGGGAAAACGCAGGGCATAAAAGCCCTCCTTGTTTTTGACCACCGGTCCGTGCACGCTGCGGTAAAAGGTGCGCTTGATGCCCAGTTTGATCGGGCCGACCTTGACTTTGAATTTGAATTTGCGTTCCTCCAGGTCAAGCCACGCCCCGTCATACCGGTAACGGAGCTTGTCCTTGGGATGCATCTCCAATTTGTAGACGTCGGTGTAGTCGGGGTAATTGAGCGTATGTCCCCAGCCCAAATGGGCATTGGTCCCCACAAAAATGGTGGCCGCCCCGGGAAATGTGCCGCCCATCATGTTCCAGCCTTCGTCGGAGACCACATGGGCTTCATACCAGGCCATGGGCCCCTTGAGCGGTTGGTGCGAATTGACGATGAGGTGGGTGCGGTCGTCTTCCATGCGGTGCGCATTGAAGGCCATCGCATTGGATCCTTTTTCCGTGTAGTCAACTTCAAACTGGGCGATGGTTCCCTCAAAGACCTTCAGCAATTCGATTTCCAGACCGGTCATTCCAGTAACGCCCAGCACGTAGGCCTTGAGCATGTCGGAAACACCAACCGGGAAAACATCGTCCAGGAGGACTTCATCCGGATGGGACTCGGCATAGGCGTTGACACCCGCCGCATAATGCGCCACCAGGGCTTCATAATCCGCTCCGATGTCCTTGTCGGTGTCCGACCCGTAGTAGCGTTCCACCACGCCGTTTACGTCCACCAGGAAGGCCACCACATCGAGGACCGCCCCATCTTTTCCTTCGGCTTCCGCCAATCGGCCACGAATGGCCAACAGGCTCTGCTGCATGGATTCAAAATCGTCTTCGGCCGTGGCCCAGGCCAAGCCAAAGGCGGCTTCATTGTCCGTCGGGGCCTGGATGTGGGGAATGCCCCAGGAGTCCCGGGCAATCCGGATGCGGCTGCGGTCGATCTGCAGGTCCACGTGTTCCGTTCCTGCCAGGGCCACGCGTGTTTTTAGGATGCGCTGCGCTCCGGTGGCTGGATCCGTCCCGGCGGTTTGCGCGCGGACTGCGGAGGACCCGGCAAACAGGCCGCAGAGTGTACAGAGCAGCGCCAACAGCAGGGGATGCTGCTGCAGCCTCCCGGGTGCACCAGTGCCTTGATTCGGCACAGGTCTGGAAGTGCGGTGGAAATTCGGGGTTTGGTGTTCGCCCGTACGGGCGAAAGCATGGCCAGGTATGGTCAGGGAACCGGCCGATGCGCGGCGCGGTGCGGGTTGGTGCATCTGGAGACGGGGATTTTCAATAAAGAGTGGGACGCTTAAGGTAACCCATTTTCAAGGTGTGTCGGACCGCCGCGCGCCAGACCATCGCAAGGCTTGAGCAGATGTCCCCGTGCACAGCTTAAGGGGCATCCTTGAAGGGGTGGCGCTCCTGCCACGCAGGAGGACGTGCTTCGGCGGCCAGCAACCCAACCACGGGGTTGAACAGGCGGTTTCGGTAACGGAAGGCAAACTGGGTAGGCCGGGGTTCTGCGCCGATGACCGATTTACTTTCGGCCGCAGTGCGGCCAAAATCGACTTTACTGCACTGCGCCTCCAGCGCCATTTCCAGGTAATTGTAGAGCATCCGGTTGTAGAGCCGAAATGGACCGCCGCGCTGGTAGTCCAGACCGATGAAGCGGGTATGCAGCGTGCCCCCAAGGTCTGGATGGGCCTGCTGCCGCTCCAACAACGCGCTCTGAAATCCGATGCAGTGGTCCAGAGGGAACTGTTTCATTATTGATCCATCCGATGCCAGAGGATCATGCATCCGGTCGGCCTCGGGCAGGTACCAGGCCACAAAGCGAAACGCCGGTCCATAGGCAGCCTTCATGCGGGCAAAATGGCCCGGGCCGGCTTCGGCCAGGGAAAAATCGGCCCGTGCCGATACCTGCCCATACAGCCTTTCCCAATGCGCCTGTCCTGCGCGGATATCCTCCAGGTCCAGTTCCCGGCGTTGCAGTCTACGGCTTGCCTTGAGCATGCGCCGGGCATGCACACGGTACTTGCTTTGCAAGGCTGCGAGGTAATCCTCAAAGGTCGACCAAGCGACCGGCAGCTCCAGGACAAACTCGGGCTCGGCCTCCAGCGCTGCAAATCCGGCGGGCAAGCCTGACTGGTTCAGCGCCAAATCGGCCCGCAGGCCGTTCCAGCATTGCCCTATTCGGGCGAAGGCATCGGCCAACAGTTCGGTTCGGCGCTGCTGCAAGGATGCGTCCAATGCATAACCCGGATCATCCGGAGCAAGCGGTGTGCCCAGGTAGGCCAATGGCCAACGGATCTCCCGAAGCCGTTTCCGTCCATAGCGCAGCAAAGCGGGAGGCCAGGGAATACGTGCCTCCTCCTTTTGCTCTGGTGCAAAATCCCCCAGTTGGCGGCCATCCAATACCCCACGCTGAAATGCAAAAGCCGCCAGCAGGCGGCCTTCTTTTTGGAACACCAGGTATGCGCGTTCCAGGGCTGGGTCCTCGTCCAAAACCCGAAGGAATGCCGGTTGGAAAAAAGGCCGATCCATCCCGCACAAGTGCGTCCATTCCCCGGCAAGGGCTTCCGGAAAACGCGCATGCCAAGCCCATGCGCCACCGATGCCATCGGCGGAGTCCTGGGTCTGGGCACACCGGATCAAATTGAGTGGGCAGGCTTGGGCCATGGTGGAAAGATAGCGGAATAGCGCATGTCCCCGGACGCGCTCATGCGGCGGCCTATGCAGCCTTTGATGTCCTCCCGTCCTGCGTCAAGCCCGTTCGGCCAGTTCCATCCAACGCATGGTTTTGGCCTCTATGGCCTCCAGTACTTCTCCGAGTTCCGCGCTGCGCGCGCGAAGCACCTCATGGTCCAGACCGGGCTCACCCAGGCTGCTTTCCAAGGTGCTCTTTCGCGTTTCCAGCGCTTCGATTTCGCCTTCCAGGCTTTCGTACTCCCTGCGCTCCTTGTAGCTGAGCCGCTTGGAATAATCGCCTTTGGGTGCTGGGCCAGCACCGCCTTCGCCCGCGGAGCGGGCCGCTTTTTCCGCTTTTCGGGCGGCCTCCTTGGCCGCGTCTTTTTCGCGTTTGGCCTGCTCGGCCTCTTCGGCTGCCGTGGTGCGGTAGGCGGAGTAATTGCCGGGATAATCCCGGATGCGGCCATGGGCTTCAAAAACCCAGCAATGGTCCACGAGTTTGTCAAGAAAGAATCGGTCGTGGCTCACCACAACCAGGCAACCAGGATATTCCAACAGATACGCTTCCAGCACCGAAAGGGTCACCAAATCCAAATCGTTGGTAGGCTCATCGAGGATGAGGAAATTGGGGTTGCGCATGAGGATGGTCAGCAAATACAATCGGCGCTTCTCGCCGCCGGACAAGGTCCCGATGCGCTGATACTGCTGGTCTCGGTCAAAAAGAAAACGCTCGCACAGCTGGCCCGCGGTCAACTTGCGTCCTCCGCTCAGGGGAAGGAACTCCGCCACTTCCCGCACGGCTTCAATGACCCGCATCTCATCGGCAAAACCGGCCCCGTCCTGACGGTAATGGCCGATGTTGAGGGTTTCTCCACGCACCACTTTTCCGCCATCCGGTTCCTGGGCACCGGTCAACAAGTCCAGCAGGGTGCTTTTTCCCGAACCGTTGGGGCCTAAAATGCCCAGGCGGTCGGGCCGTTTGAATTTGTAATCCAGTCCGTCGATGAGCAGGCGTTCGCCGAAGGCTTTCCGGACCCGGTGCAATTCCAGCACCTTGGAACCCAGACGTTCCATTTGCAGCGGAATCTGCAACTCATCTTCTTCCAGCCGCTTCGTGGCTTCCTGCCGCAATTCCTGCACCGCCTCCATGCGGTATTTGCTTTTGGTGCCGCGTGCTTTGGGCATGCGCCGGGCCCATTCCAATTCGCTTTTGTAACGCTTTTTGGCTTTTTGCAGGTGGCTGCTTTCCGCGGCCATCCTGGCTTCCTTTTTTTCGAGAAAGTCCGCGTAGTTGCCGCGGTATCGGTGCATGGATCCACCGTCCATTTCCAGGATGTCCGAACAAATGCGGTCCAAAAAATAGCGGTCGTGGGTAACGAGCAACAGCGCATGCGGACTGCCCGCCAACCAATCTTCCAACCACTCGACCATGGCCAGGTCCAGGTGGTTGGTGGGTTCGTCCAGGATGAGCAGTTCTGGTTCTTCGATCAGCACACGGGCCAGGGCCACGCGTTTGCGCTCGCCCCCCGACAGCTCATCCACTGGTTGGTCCAGACGCTGCAGGTCCAGGCGGAACAACACTTCCTTGACCTTGGCTTCGAGGTCCCAGGCCCGGTGTTTTTCCATGTCCGCCAAGGCTTGTTCAAGGGCGCTGCCATGGACGCCCAACGCCATGGCCCGCTCGTAGCGGCGCACTGCCTGCAAGGGTGCAAAATCGGCTACCAGGACCGCTTCCAGGACGCTCAAGCCCTGACCCAGATCCGGCTCCTGGGGCAGATAGCCCACCCGCACATCGGGGTGCCACTCCACGCTGCCCGCATCCGCTTCCTCCATACCGGCAAGAATGCGCAGCAGGCTGGTTTTCCCGCTTCCGTTGCGCGCTATGAGGGCCACTTTCTGGCCCGGGGCCAGGTGGAAACCCATATCCTGAAACAGGATGCGGTCTCCATAGGCTTTGTGAAGTCGGTCGACGTGCAGCAGCATGCAGGCAAGGTGGAAAGTTCAGAGTGGAAAAGAAAGGGACTATTGCCTCATGAAAGGGCAGCGGAGGGTTTGGGACCATGCGGCTTGAGCCCCGCACCCGCATCGGACGCGCATGGGCCCCTCGCGGGGCCAAGCCGTGATGCCATCAGGCCGAATCCGTGCCTTTTGGGGCTTGCTGGTGTACCGCCAGCTCATCTTCCGGCTGCGGCGGATAGCGCAGGTCAATGGAAAACTGCTCGGGATGGCAGCCCTTGATGGGCGCGTAAAAAGCCATGATGCGCCGAAAATCGGCCTCCTGGTCCTCTCCTGGCCAAACCATGCCCCCAACACCGGCCACTTTGTTGGCATAATCCAGGTACCCCAGGCCGATGGGCACCCCGGCCATTTTTGCCACGTGGTAAAAGCCGGTTTTCCATTCCGTGCGCTTTTTGCGGGTGCCTTCCGGGGTCACCATCATGGCCAGGCGCTCATGCGCTTCAAACAGGTGGGCCATGGCCTCGGTGGCGCTGGGGCGCGCTTCGCCGGGACGGCGGGGTGTCCGGTCTATGCCCAGGGCACCAAACCGGCGCAACAGGCCCCGAAAAGGCGGGCGCATCCACTCCTTTTTGATGGTGAAGCGCAGGGGGATGCCCATCAGGTAAAAGGCCAGGCGGGCATAGTAGATGTCCCAATTGGAGGTATGCGGAGCGGCAATCATGACGCACCGCTGCGCTTCGGCGGGGATATCGGGTGCCATACGCCAACCCGACAAGCGGAACAACAGTTTTGCCATCCATTTGCCCATGCGGGCGAAATTACGTCCCCGCCGAGGCATGGGACCGGCTCGTGTTGGATACGGGCAAGCGTGCGAACTTCGGCCCCCATGAAGCTAGCCGACTCCAGCAGTCCCGTGCGCGCCATCGTTTTTGACCTGGACGGCCTGCTGGCCGACAGCGAACCCCTGTGGCGTCTGGCCGAGCGGGAAGTTTTCGGAACGCTTGGTCTGGAACTGGATGAAAAGGCGCTGTCGGAGACCACCGGCATCCGATTGGATGAAGTGGTCCGCATCCGTTACCGGCAAAAAGCCTGGGAAGGCCCTTCGCTGGAAGCGGTGGAAAACATGATCCTCGACGCGCTGGAAGGCCACATCCGCGCACAGGGCAAGGCCATGCCGGGCGCTTATGACGCGGTGGAGGCTGCACGCCAAACGGGCCTACCCATGGGGTTGGCTTCCTCCTCGCCAATGCGCGTCATCCAACAGCAACTCGAACACCTGGGCATCCGGGACGCTTTTGATGCCGTGCATTCGGCCGAAAAGGAGTCGTATGGCAAACCGCATCCGGCCGTTTACCTGCGGACGGCTGAAAGCCTGGGCATACCGGCGCGCAATGGCCTGGCCTTTGAGGATTCCCTGCCGGGCATGGTGGCGGCCAAGGCAGCCACCATGCGGGTGGTGGTGGTTCCCGATGCCGAAGCAGCAGCGGCGCCGGGTTTTGGCCTGGCGGATTGGCGTTTTGATAGCCTGCAGGCCATTCCAGCGGCATTTTGGAACGAATTGTCTGTTTAGCGTTTCCAAAGTCCGTCGCACGGATCGCGCGCACCGAGTGCCCCAACCGGGATGTATAGGCCTCATCACGGCTGAAGTCCGTGGACTCCGCCTGGAGGCATAAAAAAACCAGGGCCTCCCAAATGGGAAGCCCTGGCCAAAAAATCATGCGGTCTCCAACGCTGATGTTCTCGTTTGTTCCGAATTCAAGCCGTGCCATGGAACCTATACCGGTACTGCACGGCCAGGTGCGTATCCATCAAGCCGATCAAAAAACGTTGATCGATCCTGCCATCTGGAAGCCTCCAGCAGACCAAACCCTCATTTGGCCAAACTGCAAGCCTTCCTGTGCTGCACCGCACCATGGTGCGACTAGCGCACCGGCGGTGGCAATGGATGCTATCGGCTGGTAGTCCTGCTGGCTTGTTCATGGGTCTTCGCCGGAAGGCGAAACCCCGTGCAAGCATCCCTTTGGCAATAACCCTCTGAGCCTGTTGGAGCAGGGAAACCTCCTAAAAAAACCCTCCAAAGAACAAGATCACCGTGTTCGGGGACCGCTATGAAAGTAGGCCAGAATGCCATCCGCACTTCATCAATTTATGCGCCTTAAGGCCAGCTTAAAATAAGGTGCTTTGTTGTGTTTTAAACTCTTTATCAAGATATTAGGGCATCATTAGACCCTTCAATAGCGCCTATTCTGAAAAGCCCAAACACCCAGCAACAGCTGCAAGCTTTGATCCAGGGCCTAAGCCGAACGGAAAAACGCTACATCCGTTTGCACCTCGAAGGGCTCAAGGATCGGGACAAGCAGTTTGACCGCCTCTTTGATCAATTGGGGCAAAATGGCCGTGCCGAACTGCAGGCCATGGACCAACGCCTGGTCCGAAAGCTGCGGGATCAGGTCCTGACGGCCTTGACGGCCTATTACCATGCATCCTCGCCGGAGCACCGCCTGTTGCAGGCCATTATGGAAATCGATGTATTGCTCCGCAAGGAAGCAAACGGTCTGGCCAAACAGCGCATGGAGCAGGCCTGGCGCCTGGCCGAAGGCATGGCCTGGAATCCGTATTGGGCCCGCATGGCGCAGCAGGATGCCCTGATCTACCGCCGGAGCGCACAGCTCAAGGACCTGCGCAACCGCAATGCCGAGCACGAAAAGGCCATTCCGGTCTACATGAAGCAGCAGGAACAGGCCATTGAACTGATCCTGCTGGCCAACCGCATGATTGCCTGGCTGCTTGGTGGCGGCCGGTACAACGTGGCGAAGGACCGCGAAGCCCTGGATGCCCTGGCCGAACACCCCTACCTCCAGCGGGAACCGGACAGCAACGAGGAAGCCTTGCTGCGCTACCACGAGATCAAGGGCACCATCGCCTTCCACCAGGGTCGCTACGCAGACGCCCTGGCACATCGGGCCGTGGTGGTGGAGCGCTATTCCATGGATGTGGACCGCATCCGCAGCGCCCCACACGGCTACATCGCGGTATTGAACAACTACATCATTTCGGCCATGCGCATGAACGACCGCATCGCCATGGTCAAAGGCCTGGAACGCATGCGGCGCTTTCTGGACGCCGAAAAAGTCCCCAACCGGGAGGACCTCCAGGTCACTGTTTTCAGCCGAAGCTTTTCCATCGAACAGTATTACTGGCTGCAGGTGCGCGATTTCAAGGCCCTCAAACGCTCCACCGAAGCCCTGGAAGAGGGCTTAAAGCAGTTGGGCAACCGCTTGCCGCCCTTCATGCAGCTGGACTTCCACTTCCTGTTGGCCCGGACCTATTTTGCCTTCGGCGAAGACCACCAGGCTCTGGACCACCTCGACCCGATCATCAATACGCCCAACCTGGATTGGCGCCTGGACCTTCAGATCCTGGCACGCATCCTGCACCTTATCCTGCGCTTTGAACTCGGTCACCACCGCCTGCTGGAAAGCGCGTTGGTGGCCTTTCCACGCTACGCCAAACGCAGCCGGCACCGCAGTGCGGGCACCAAGCAGGTGCTCTACCTGTTGCGCAAACTCAATTATTCGGACAGCCCCAAACAGCGCAAAAACCTGATGGAGATACGCCTGGCCGAAGTGGAGCTCAGCCAGCGCGAAGCCACGCAGTGGCAGGACTGCGGCGCCGACGAATGGACGCGGCGCTATGGCATCGTTTGGACGCCACCACAGCCGGTCGTGGATTGAGTTTCGCCGCCTGCGGCGAAAGCCCTACTGCACGTCCATCAGCTCAATGTCGAAGATCAGCACGGCATTGGCCGGGATGGGGCCCTGGGAGCGGGCACCATAACCGAGGTGGGGCGGAATGATCAGCTTGCCTTTGCCGCCGACCTTGAACAGCGCAATGCCTTCATCCCAACCGCGGATCACGCGGCCCTGGCCGAGCGGAAAGGTGATGGGCTCGCCGCGCTCTACGGAGGAATCGAACACCGTCCCGTCGGTCAGCATGCCGGTATAGTGCACCGAAACCGTCTTGCCGGCTTCGGCTTGTGCACCCGTACCGGGGTTCTCCATGATGTAGTGCAGGCCCGATTCGGTCTGCTGGGTCTTGAGGCCCTCTTCCTTGATGTAGGCTTCCACGGCGGCTTGGGCTTCCGCCTTGACCTGCTTGGCCTTCTCTTCCGGATCGAAGGCATCGATGACTTCAATGTCAAAAATCAATACGCTGTATTCCGGAATGGCGCCCGGGAAGCCGCGGGAACCGTAGCCCAGCTCCGAGGGAATGAACAGGGTGCCTTGGCCGCCCACATTGAACAGCGGAATGCCTTCATCCCAACCGCGGATCACGCGCTGCTGGCCGATGGGAAACTCCAGGGGCTCGCCGCGTTCGCGGGAAGAGTCAAACACAGTGCCGTCCAGCAGCATGCCTGTATAGTGGACCCGGACCACATCGCCGGGATGCACCGCTTTGCCGTCTCCCTTTTTGTCATAGGCCACGGCCATGCCGTTGTCCTGCCATTCGGCTTTGATGCCGCTTTCCTTCAAATAGGCCTCAATGGCCTCGCGGTCGATGATGCGGTGTGCTTCCATGGCGGAGTCCACAGGATTGCGGAGGGTTTGGGCAGCACCGGCTGATGCCGTCTGTGCCGATTGGGGTTCGAGGGATTCGGAATCATCCGCATGGCCTTCGCCGGACGAGGCGGCACAGGACACGATGCCGGCCGCCAACAAGGCGGTGATCAGCAGGCCGCCCATCGGGCGAACACGGAATCGGGAACCAGACTGGGAATCGAGGGAACGGTTGAACATCGGATCGAGGATTGACAGGTCGTGTGGGTTCGGTGTGGCCTTTGCGCTGCCCGGCATCCGCTATTGAACACTGCGGGAGGGTTGCGGATTATGCTGTAAGGCCGGGCACGGTGGGCAATAAATCGATGAAACGCTGGACCGTGCTGTCCAGGTCGGTGTTGGAAATGCCGCCCGAGGCGTTGCGGTGGCCGCCGCCGCTGAAATGCTCGCGGGCAATGGCGTCCACGTTCAGGTCGCCTTTGGAGCGCAGGCTGAGCTTGACCAGGTTGGTACGGTCCACAATGAAGGCGGAAAAGACGATGCCCTGAATGCTCAGGGGATAATTGACCAGGCCTTCGGTGTCGCCGGTGCGGACGCGGAAGCATTCCAACTCCGCCCGGCTGACGTGGATCAGGCCGGTGCGGTACTCCGGGAAGATGCGCATGTTGTTGGCCAGGCAGTGGCCAAAAAAGCGCATCCGGTCTTCGGAGAAGGTATGGTAGATGCGGGCATAACAGCCTTCTACATCCACGCCGTGTTCCAAAAGAGCTGCCGCCACACGCAAGGTGCGGGGACCGGTATTGGAGTAGCGGAAGGAACCGGTGTCGGTCAACATGCCGATGTACAGGCAGGTGGCCACATCGCGGTTGATGCGGTGCAGCTCGCCCATGTCCTCCAGCCAGCCGTACACCAGCTCGGCCGTGGAGCTGGCGCCGGTATCGTGCCAGCGGAAGCGGGTGAAGCCCTCCGGATCCCGGTGGTGGTCGATCATCACCCGGGTGGCGTCCGATTTGAGCAGGCGTTGGGCCAGGCTCTCCAGACGGGCCGGTGTGTTGAAGTCCAGGCAGAACACCAGCTCGGCTTCCGCCATGATCTGGGCCGCCTGCTCGGTTTGGGTCTGGTGGTCCAATACGCCTTCCAGGCCCGGCAGCCAGGCCAGGAAATCCGCGTAGGCATTGGGCACCACCACGCGGGCTTCATGGCCCATCTGGCGCAGCGCCAGCATCAGGCCCACCGATGAGCCGATGGCATCCCCGTCCGGGCGCGCATGGGTGACAATGGCAATGGACCTGGGTTCGGCCAATTGCGCTTTCAGCGAAGCCACCTGATCAGCAGTTGTGCCGCTGCTGGACGGGGCGTGCTTTTCCTGCCCGGGCTGGTCCTTGGTGGAGGCCGGTTGCCGGCCAGCGCCCTGGGCACCGGCCTCCTGCCGGGCCTCTGCCAAGGGTCCGTGCTGGGGACCTTTGGACGAAGGCATATCCTTGTGGGGAGCGGATTCGGGCATGGGAAAAGGCTTCTGGCAAGCCCCTTCAAGGGAGCTCTCGAGCACGTGTTGACGCGGTCGCGAAGGTAGGCATTCGCCCGCAAGGGCGGTCCTGCCGGAACGGCCTTGGTTTTTGCTACTTTTGCCCCCGCAAAAAGAACAACGCCTGCGGTGTTGCTCGTCCGCAGAAGCCTGGCCAGGACCTTCCTGCCGGCAGCTGCGGACCGAAATCCGCCAATTCCCTACGCCTCAATCCCCTCCTCCCATGGCCGGTACACAAACCTTTACCATGATCAAGCCCGATGCGGTCCGCAACGGCCACATCGGCGCCATTCTCGACAAGATCTGCACTGCCGGATTCCGCATCCGCGCCATGAAGTACATCCGCATGAGCCCCGAGCAAGCCGGTGCTTTTTACGAGGTGCACAAGGAGCGTCCCTTCTATGGGGAATTGGTCGAATTCATGAGTTCCGGTCCCATTGTAGCTGCCATCCTGGAGAAGGACAATGCGGTGGAAGACTTCCGCACCCTGATTGGAGCCACCAATCCGGCCGAAGCGGCCGATGGCACCATCCGCAAACTGTACGCCAGCTCCATCGGTGAAAACGCCGTGCACGGCTCGGATTCCGACCAGAACGCCATCATCGAGTCGGACTTCCATTTCTCCAAGCTGGAGCGCTTCTAGACCAAAAACAAACGCGGTGCTTGTTAACCGGGTCTGCGGACTCAGCGCACCAATACCTTTTTGACGAGGGCCTCACCGAGGCCCTCGTTTACTTTATCCCGCAACCGGTCGGCCATCATCCGGTATTCGGAACGCAGGGGCGCGGAGGAAAAACGCAACTCCAACACCCCACGGTGGAAGCTCATGCTGTCTGTATAGCGGGCCACGGCCGGGCCAAACCACTGTGGCCAAGCCTGGCGGATCTGGGTTTCCACCAGCTTATCGCGGAGCTTGGGTTCGCGGAAAATCGCGCCCAGGATGTCTCGGACGTGTTGGTCGTTGTGGCGGCGCATACTGCGTGGCTGCCAAAGGTCGGGCCGCCAGCCGGATTGGCGGACAGCGCATTGCGCAACGTGCCGAATGCGGCCATGTGGCCCGCGGTTACGTCTGCAAGGCCTCCGGCGTGAGGATGCGCACCTCCTGCCCGAGTTTTTGAAATAGGCGGTCGACCCGCTCCGCATTGGTGTCGCTCAACAGGACCTGGCCCAGCCCCCAGTCGGACAACAGCGCAAACAGCGCTTCAGCCCGTTGCCGGTCCAGCTTGTCAAACACATCATCGAGCAAGAGCAATGGGTTTTGCTCTGCTTTTGCCGCCACCCAGCGCGCCTGTGCCAGGCGAAGCGCCAAAAGGAGGCTTTTTTTCTGCCCCTGGGATCCGAGCTTGCGGGCCGGATGGCCGTCCAGTTCCAGGATCAGGTCGTCGCGGTGGGGGCCGACGCTGGTATAGCCCAGCGCTTCGTCTTTGCCCTGCGTTCGCCGTAAGGCGGGACCCAGCGCAGCATCTTCCGACCAGTTGCTTTTCCAATCCATGCTCGGCAGCTCCTTTCCGCCGCTCAGCCGGGCATAGGCCTCCGCCAGATCTGGCCGAATGGCCTCCAGCAAGCCTGCCCGAGCCTCTCGGAGCACCTTGGCGTCCCGGTCCAGGGCCGGTTCCAGGCTGTCCAACAGCACCTGGTCGGCTGCGCCGATGCCGTTGCTTTGTTTGAGCACGGCGTTGCGCTGGGCCAGGGCCCGGTTGTAACGCATCAGGGCCTGGAGGTAGGGCCGGTCCACCTGACCGATGGAGGCATCCATCAATTGCCGCCGCGCTTCCGGGTAGCCGTCCACCAGTTGCTGGTCCTCCGGTCCGAGGAAGACCATGGGCAGGCGTCCTACATGGTCCGCCAGCCGCGGCACTGCCTGCCCGCCCACCTGAAGCTCTTTGCCTTTGCCGCGGCGAAACACCACGGCCACCTCCAACGGTGGGCCATCCGCGCCACGCCGGAACTGCCCCTGAATCCGGAAGCCCTCGCGGCCGTGCCGGATGGACAGCGCGTCCTGAAGCTTGCGGCCTGAGCGGCACAAACCGCAATAATGCACGGCGTCGAGCATGTTCGTTTTGCCCGCCCCATTGGGACCGACCAAAGCGGTAAAGCCCCGACCCGGCTCCAGGCGGGCGGTGGCATAATTGCGGAAGTCCAGGACGTCGAGCGCTACGAGCTGCATGCGCGGCGGGAAAAATGGAGCAAAACCACGGCTTCCGATGTGCCGGTGGCAGCGGAAAAGCCCGGGCAAACCTCGCGCAAATATCACAGCGTCAGGCCGCTCTGCCTGTCACGTATGCGCCTGAATTGCCATCCATATGTCTGCTTATGGACATTTCCTTGCATGCATGTCCCCCATCTTTCCATATAACCGCTCGCGGACCCGCGTATCGGGCTCCGCCTGTTTGACGCTGTTGCTTGTCGCGCAGCTGTTTTGGCCATCGTTCGCCTACGGCGAAGGCTCCGCCCAGCTCACGCCCAACAACGGCGGCAGCAGCTCGGCCACGAACGTAACCAACACCTTTGTCGGATACCTCCAGCACGAGGACGGTGCCAACTCCAACAGCTTCCTGAAACCGAGCACGTATGGCGGTTTCAACGCCGACCACCGGCTGTACATCCATTTGGAGCCCGGGGAGACGGTCTACTACGGCGTACGCCGCATCCAGACCAACGCCGGCGGCAATCAGAACGACCTTATCCTGACGCTGCGCTACGGCAGCGGAGCGGGTACGATCGCGCGGGACGACACGCTGGCGCGGGATACGGGGTCGTCCAACCACGCCACCCTCCTGCCCCAGGCCGGAGTGATCGCCGACCATGCCGAGGCGCTGGCCGGTCCGCAAATTGGCGGTTCGCCGGTAGGCGGATACGATCCCCTATCCTGGACCAACAGCACGGACTCGGCGCTGGAGTGCTTCATCGAGTTCACGCAGGTCAACGAGGGCAGCCTGGGGGCTGCGCGCAAGAGCTGGTACGACTGTTGGGACTTCACGGTGGTGGATGAGGACGACAACGTCAAACCCGGCCGCCTCTACTCCAAACAGTGGTCCTTCACGGCGGGTTCGGGCAACAACCGCCTCTCGGCCACCTTCAATTTCTTCCCGCTCATCCCTTCGGAGGACGACACCACCACCTTCTACGTCAAGCAGGTGGAGCTGGCGGGCATTCGCCCATGGGGCTTCCTGTTTTTGTGCAACAGCGAGGGCACCACATCCGGGGCCAGCCTGGAGGACCGGCGCAAAAGCCAGACCAGCAATACCGGCTATGCCGAATACAACGTGTTTGTGCAGGATCCCGATACCGCCATCTGGCCCTCGGCGGGCATCGAAGCCCAGGTCGTTTCTGCCACGCCCTATTGCAATGGCCTGGATGAAGGCAATGTGTTGATCACCTACCTGGCCAGCGGTGCAGGGGAGGCCGAGCTGATTGTCAACCTGGACGGCGTGGCCGGCTATCAGGCCGGTGGTCGCGACCGCAGGTTCACCGTGACCTTTCCGGCTGCAGGCTATTACAACCTGAATTGGAACGGCCTGGACGGCAACGGGGATCCGGTCGCCTCCGGCGAAGCCACCACCATCTTTTTCACGCTCAAAGGGGGTGTGGTGCATTTCCCCCTCTGGGACGTGGAGCGCAACCCCGACGGCTTCCGCATCCGCGACGTTCGCCCGGACACCGGTTGGGCCTTCCTGCACTGGGACGACAGCAATCTGCCGGCCTCCGACTTCAGCCCCCAAACCGAGTTGGACGGCGTGCTGAGCAATACCGGTGTGCACAGCTGGGGCGGCAGTTCCGATGTAGGCAACAACCGGCTCGTGAACACCTGGAGCTACGGCACGGTGGCCGTGGACTCCTTCAACCTGACCCTGACCTTCGACTGCGATTTCGACAACGATGGCGTGACCAACAGCGTGGACATCGACGACGACAACGACGGCATCCTGGACAGCCTGGAACATGCCGGTGTTCAGCCGTATGGCGACCACGATGGGGATACCATCGCCAATTTCCAGGACGCCGACTTTGTCCACCCAAGCTATGGGGCTTTCCGCGACCTCAACGCCGACGGCATCAACGACCTTTTTGATGCCGATGGGGACGGCCTGCCCAATTTCCGGGATGTGGACGCCGATGGCGATGGCCTGCCCGACGGCTACGAGGCCAACGGCGGCGCCAAACCGGCTTCCTTCAACGACTCCACCGGCCGGGTCAGCGGTGCGGTTGGCCTCAACGGCTTGCCCGACGCCATCGAAACGGGGGTGGAAAGCGGCACGTCCACCTATGCGCTTACGGATACCGACGGCGATGGCCGGCCCGATTACCGGGATCAGGACAGCGACAACGACGGCATCACGGACAACGTGGAGTTCTACGCTTCCGGTGCTGTGGTGGAGCCGGACGGCGCGGACGCGGACCTGGACGGCCTGGACGATGCCTATGACGGCAACCAGTCAGGCAGCCTGGCCTCTCCGCTGGACTTTGACGCCATCTATCCATCGGCGGACGGCGTCCCCGACTACAAGGACGACGATACCGACGGCGACGGTTACCCCGACTGGTGGGAGGGCTTTGACGACGACAACAGCGGTTGGGCCCGTGACGACCTGCTGAACAGGGGTGCGGCATTTGAAGCTTCCCAGGGCGATCCGGGCTACTACCCCGACACCGATGCGGACGTGAATGGCCTGGTGGACTGGCTGGACACCCTCACCTGTCCAGACATGCCCAACATGCTTTGCCATACGTCCCCCTGGTTCCGGGACTCGGACGCCGACGGGCTGATCGACCTTTTTGATGAAGACGATGGGGGCACCCCTTCCCTGCTGCCGGACATGGATGGCATCAATGGCGCGGATTTCCGGGACAACAATACGGGCATTCCGCTGCCCATCGAGCTGCTGGGTTTTGAGGCGTTCGCCCTTCCGGGCGAAGGCATCCGGCTGCAGTGGCAGACGGCCGCAGAGCTGGGCATGGACCAGTACCGCATCCACCGCATCGGGCTGCAGGGCCAACAGACCCTGCTGGCCAAACAGCAGGCCATGGGCGGACCCGAACAGCCCTGGGCCTACCAGTGGACGGACCTCCGGCCCCTGGCCGGCCAAAACGTCTACGCGCTGGAGCCCCTCAACACGGACGGCGGCAGCGAGCCGATGGTCTATGCCGCCGCCCGCTGGACGCCCGAGCGTCCCCCCTTCCGGGCATGGCCTTCGCCCTTTGGCGCCTTTCTGAACCTGGCCGCGGATGCCGATCAGGTGCTCGAACTCCGCGGACCGGAAGGCGGTCTGCGTTGGACGGGCCGGGCCCTGGAACAGGGCGGTTTGCGGATCCAGACGGGCGAATGGCCTTCTGGCAACTATTGGCTATGTCCACAGGGGCTTTCCGGTCCGGCCTGCCAGCAGCTGGTCAAGCTCCGGTAAGCGCTGGGAGGCCCGCGTTTCGGCTTCCCGGTTCCGGCCACATGGGCTACCTTTGCAGGGCTTTTTACCGGCCGTATTTTCGGCCGGGCAAAACCCCGTTCAAGCCCCCAGCTTCCGTCCCATGGCAGGAACCACAAGCAATAGCAAATCCCGCTCCAGCGCAGGCAGCAAATCCAGCAGCAAGAGTGGGAAAGCATCGTCGGCCAAAAGCGGTTCGGCAAAAAGCAATGCGTCCAAAAGCGCCAGCAGCTCCTCCGGCAAGGGTACGGCACGCAAGACGGTGGCCAACCGCCGCGCGACCACCAAGACCTTCACCAAAGCCCAGAGCAAGAGCTTTTCCAAGGACCAGTACCTGGATTGGTACCGCCTGATGCTGCGCCTGCGCCGCTTTGAAGAGCGCGCCGGCATGCTTTATGGGCAACAGAAAATCCGGGGCTTCTGCCACCTGTTCATCGGGCAGGAAGCGGTCGCCGCAGGCGCCATTTCCGCCACGCGGGACGAGGACCCCTTCATCTCCGCCTACCGCATCCATGGCCTGGCCATCGCCAAGGGCATTTCCCCCAACGCTGCCATGGCCGAGCTGTTCGGCAAAGCCGACGGCTGTGTAAAGGGCAAGGGCGGCTCCATGCACTTTTTCTCCAAGGAGCACCACTTCTACGGCGGCCATGGGATCGTGGGCGGCCAGATTCCCCTGGGAGCCGGCATCGGCATGGCCGAGCAGTATAAGGGTACCGACAACGTGGCCCTCTGCTTTTTTGGCGATGGCGCCGCGCGCCAGGGGTCCCTGCACGAGACCTTCAACATGGCCATGACCTGGAAGCTGCCCGTGGTTTTCCTCTGCGAAAACAACGGCTATGCCATGGGCACCTCGGTGGAACGCAGCTCCAACGTGACCGACATCTACCAGCTGGGCCAGGCCTACGACATGCCCTGCGCCCCGGTGGACGGCATGGACCCCGAACCGGTGCACCACGCCATTGCCGAGGCCGTTGAACGCGCCCGGAAGGGCGAAGGCCCCACCTTCCTGGAACTGCGCACCTACCGTTACAAGGGCCACTCCATGAGCGACCCGGCCAAGTACCGCAGCAAGGAGGAACTCGAAAGCTACAAGCAGCGCGACCCCATTGAGCGTGTGCTGTCCACGATCAAGTCCAAAAAGTATGCTACGGCCAAGCAGATCGAGGCCATCGAAGCGGAGGTCAAGAAAGAAATCGACGCCTGCGTCGAGTTTGCCGAAAATTCCCCATGGCCCGATGATTCGGAAGTCTACCGCGACATCTACCTGCAGGAGGACTATCCCTTTCTGACCATCTGAGCAGCCCAACACAGGGCGCCACCTTCGGAGCGAACCCGCTTCCCGAAACAGCACATACCTACCCTTTAAGACCAAAACACGCACGGAACCAGCCGTGCCATACGCCCGCTCCGTCTATGACGCACACGGGCATCAACACCCATCCCATGGCGGATCAAACGCACAACACTCCCCAGTCCCAGACCGATGCCGCACAAGGTGGTGCGCATGATGGCGGTTCCTCTTTTGAGCAAACGGTCATGGACAACCGCTACATCATCCTCGGGGTGTTGGCGGTGGTTCTGGTGGCCATTGGGGCCATTGTGGGCTACAAGGAACTCTACATCAAGCCCCGCGAGGTCCAGGCCCAAAATGCCATCGTCGATCCGCAACAGGCCTTTGCCATTGATTCCTTCAACCTGGCCCTGAACGGCAGCTTTACGGCGCAGGGTTTTTTGAGCGTGACCAACAAGTACGGCGCCACCCCCACCGGCAAGCTGGCCCACGGCTATGCGGCCATCTGCTACCTGCAGCTCGGCAACTACGATGAGGCCATCAAGCACGGCAAAAAGTTCAGCTCGGACGATCCGCTGATCACCGCCCGGGTGCTGGAGGTGATGGGGCATGCCTATTCCGAAAAGAACGATTATGCCGCCGCTGAAAAGCAGTACCGCGCTGCTGCCGATGCCAGCGACAACCCCATCCTGGCCCCCCGCAATTACCAACTGGCCGGCCTGGCTGCCATGGAGCGCCAGGACTTTGCTGCGGCCAAGCGGCATTTCCAGGTCATCAAAGACCGCTTCCCGCGTTCGTCCGAAGGACAGGGCGTAGACAAGTTCCTGGCCCTGGCCTCGGCCAAGTCAGGCCAATAAGCGCATCCGGCCATGGCCACTGCCCTGCAACACCTGGACCAATACGATCCGGACGCTTTGCCTTCCGGCGAAGGCCTGCGCATCGGCGTGGTCACTGCCGAATGGAACCGCAAAATCACCTTGGCCCTACGCGATGCCTGCCTGCAGACCCTGATCGGCAACGGCGTAGCCGAAGCCAGCATCACGGCCGTGCAGGTGCCCGGTTCCTTTGAACTGCCTTCCGCCGCACAGATGCTGCTCGAATACCGGGAGCTGGACGCGGTGGTTTGTCTGGGCTGTGTGATCAAGGGCGAAACCCGCCACGACGAGTACATCAACCATGCCGTGGCCCAGGGCCTGACCGACCTGGGCCTGCAATACGGCACACCCGTAATCTTCGGCGTGTTGACCACCGAAGACGAGGCCCAGGCTGAAGACCGCGCCGGCGGCAAACACGGCAACAAAGGCACCGAAGCCGCCGTGACCGCCCTGCGCATGGTGGGTTTGCAGCGGCATTTGGCGGCAGCGGCACCGTCTGAATCGGCAGCGTCCGATTCGGGACCGTCCTGATCGGCCTGGACCGCATCGACATATGGCGCAAACATCGCAAGGCATCCGGGCCGGACGCATGTACCTTCGCGGGCATGGAACTCCGATCCCTTACCGCAGGCCTGTTCAAACTCGATGGAGGCGCCATGTTCGGCGTGGTGCCCAAAACCCTCTGGAGCCGGCACATTGAAGCCGACGCCAACAACCGCTGCGTGTGGGCCATGCGCAGCTTGTTGGTCAGCCAGGGGGACCGCGTCATGCTCATCGACACGGGCCTGGGCGACAAGCAGGACGAGCGCTTTTTTTCGCATTTCGAGCCGCACGGCCCCAGCCTGGACGAGGAACTCAAAGCTGCCGGATTGGGCCGGGAAGACATCACCGATGTGCTGCTGACCCACCTGCATTTTGACCATTGCGGAGGCGCCGTGGAACGCCACGGCGAAGGCTACCGGGCAGCCTTTCCAAAGGCCCAATACTGGAGCAACAAGGCGCATTGGGATTGGGCCATTACCCCGAATCCGCGTGAAAAAGGCTCCTTCTTGCAGGAGAATTTTGCGCCCCTGGCTGCCGACGACCGGGTCCGGTTTTTGGAAGAAGGGGAAAGCCCCATGCCCGGGGTGACGGTCCGCTGTTTCTTCGGCCATACCGAAGCCCAGCTCGTGCCCATTATCGAAAAAAACGGGCGGAAGATCGTTTTCCTGGCCGACCTGCAGCCTTCCGTGGCCCACTTCCCCCTGCCCTGGGTCATGGGCTATGACCTGCGGCCCTTGCAGACCATCGCGGAACGCGAAACCTTCCTCCAAGAGTCCCTGGCCGGCGATTACATCTACGTCTTTGAGCACGACGCCCAGAACGAAGCCTGCACGCTCAAACGGGGCCGCAAAGGCGTGGAAGCCGATCGGTTGTTGCGGATATCGGAGTTGTAGCAGAACCAGACAAGGAATCGAAAAACAATAGCATCTATTCTATGCAAGCTTTCCCAATGCACGACATCCACCCAAATTGAACAAACGGACTTCCACCTCCCGAATACTGCAACCTAAAGAAGCTGCCACTTCCCGCAGCTTTGGCGTGTATTCAATGTACTGGCGGAATCCGTTCTCCCCTCTCAGGAAAGGATTTTGACGATTTGTGCGAGCAAGTGGGCGTTTCCAAGTAGGTCGGGTTCCGGTTCCAGCAATGAAAACACGATCATCCAGGATACCGTATCGGGTTGGCATCAAAAAATGTAGGCTCTTGCTGATATAGGCGATGCTGTTGTTGTGGGATTTGCCCAAAAGCCGCAAATCGTCTAAGGTCGCCTCTTTTCCGACATACAGTTCATTCAGCAAGGCCAGTGATTGGGACAAGCCCTCCTCATAAAGCGCAATGTCCGGATTGCTTTTTTGCGATGCGCCAGAACGGTTCAATGTCCCTACGATCCAACTCCATGTAAAGGCCCGTAAACAATGGAATTCATCAACTCCTATTGTCTTCCACCTGGAGCAAATCCGGAGGTAGCTATCATAAGCCTCGGTATAGCTGTTCATCGCTTCCTCTGGATCGATGTTCCTGAGAAATTCGGCATTCAGATTAACCCAGAATGGCGTGGATTTGGACATAGCGTTCTAACGGCTTTATAAAAAAAACCGCTCGCCCGGAGTTGCCGGGGAGCGGTTTGTAGCGTGGGGCGGAATTGAACCGCCGACCTTCGGGTTATGAATCCGACGCTCTAACCACCTGAGCTACCACGCCGAAACGTTGACCAACGGCGTGCCGCTGCGGTCAACAGGGGCACAAAAATAGGGCGTTGCTTCGGGAAACGGAACCCTTTTCTGGCCCGGCTTCTGTCCAGTGGCTCCACCCCGTTGTACGGCTGACGCAAACGACACATACACGCTGCTTAAGGTGCTTGTTTGGCCCCCGGCTTGAACAAGCTGCGCCGGCCATATTCGGCGCAAATCGGACAGGCCTGCGGATCGTGGGGCCGGGCCTTGCAGTATTCCCGCCCGTAGTAGATGATCTGCAGGTGCAGGCTGTTCCAGCTTTCGGGCGGGAAAAGGCGCTTAAGGTCGGCCTCGGTTTTGGCCACCGATTTGCCCGTGCTCAGGGTCCAGCGCCAGGCCAGGCGGTGGATGTGGGTGTCCACCGGAAAGGCGGGTACGCCAAAGGCCTGGGCCATGACTACCGACGCCGTCTTGTGCCCCACACCGGGCAAGGCCTCCAGGGCCTCCCAGGATTGCGGCACCTCCCCGCCGTGTTCCTCCACCAGGATGCGCGAAAGCTCCGCAATGGCCTTGCTTTTGGCGGGCGACAAACCACAGGGCCGGATGATGGCCTTGATCTCCTCCACAGGCACCTGAAGCATATCGGCCGCATTGTCGGCCCGGGCAAAGAGTTCCGGCGTGGTCAGGTTGACCCGCTTGTCGGTGCACTGGGCCGACAGCAAGACCGCCACCAGCAGCGTGTAGGGATCGCGGTGGTCCAGCGGAATGGGGATCTCCGGGTAGAGGGCCTCCAGTTTGGCCTGGATGGCGGCGGCCTTTTCGCGTTTGGTCATGCAGGTGGGGGTTGTGCCGGAAGCCGGGGAATGGCCGTTGCGGGCTGCGGGTGCCGTGCGGCAACCGGGCAAAGCTAGGGGCCACGGGAGCCTTCGCCGGCAGGTGGAACGGGTGGCTTTCCCTCGGGCTGAACGCTGCATCTGCTCCAACCGCATTTGCCCGTCACAAGCAGCGTGTTGCGGTATGTCCCATGGCCCTTTCAAAACCTACATTGTTCGTGTAATGTATTGATTGTCAGCGTATTGACACACAGTTACAGCTCCTATGGCTTTTGGATTTGATGCGTAAAGCACCGGATATCAAGGCTGCCCGATACGCTTGATGACGCGCCCTTATGCGTAACGTTTGGTTGTCCATCAGCGCCTGTATTGCGCTGCATTTGTCCCCAGGAGGAATCCAAGCCCAAAACGGCTTCCTCAACACCGCCGAAACGGCCGTGCAGGAGACGGATATGCCCGCTCCCATCGTGCAATGGGCCTACCGCGTACAAGGCTACTCTTCACAAGACGGGTACAATGCGTACAGCGCCAAGCAGGTGCTTGGCGAACCCGACAAGTGGCCGGCCTGCGGCGACGCAGGCACCGCCTGGGCCCCCGGCGACGCGACACCCGGCGAAGAGGGCGTGTACATCCGCGTGGCCTTTAAAGAGGCCATGCCCATCCGCCAGGTCATGGTGGCCGAAACCAACCGGGCGGGCTGCGTGGAGGCCATTTACCTGATCGACCGCAACCGCCGGGAGCATGAGGTGTTCCGTCAACAGGCGCTTTCGCCGGAGGCAGAAGACAGCCTCCGCCGCATGCCGGGCCGCATGCTGCGCGTGACCTTCAAGGAAACGAGGTTCAAAGTCTACGCCGCCAAAGTGGTATTGCGTACCCGCGAAGGCTGGAACAGGGACCAGATCGATGCCATCGGCATCAGCACGGGCACCGATGCCTGGCAGCCGGAGATTGCCATCACGCAGCGTTTTGAATTTCCCGGTGCCGTCACCCCCGTGGACAACACCGTCAACAGCGCCTATACCGAGGTCTTGCCGCGGCTTTCGCCGGACGGCGAACGCCTCTATTTCTGCCGCAAAAACCACCCCGGCAATTACGGCAACCACACCAACGACGACATCTGGTATGCCGAGCGGCAGGCCGACGGACATTGGGGCACGGCGCAACCCATCGGCTGGCCGCTGAACGACGAAAACCACAACTACGTCTGTTCGGTGGGCGACGATGGCCTGCTGACCCTGGGCAACGGCTATACCGTGGACCGCGAGCCCAAGGCGGGCGTTTCCCAGAGCTTCCAAAGCGGGGGCAAATGGGTGGAACCGCTCAACCTCATCGTCGAGGGCCTGAGCATCCTCAACCTGAACGCGGAATACTACCTC
>JAUIHG010000227.1 GCA_030432405.1 Bacteroidia bacterium
TCCCAACGCCACGAGGACCTTGTTATCTTCGGTAGCCGCGCCGGAAGCCCGCTTGCGGCGCAGCCCATTGTTTGGTCCCACTTCCCCCTGCCCATGCGATCCTTCGCCATCGGCGGTGTGCTTGGAGCGGCCTGGATTGTCCTGAGCCTCACCGCATACCACCACCTGTTTCAAGCAAATCCTGAATCGGCCATGCGCCCGGGCCAAAGCACGGCTGCGCTCTTTTCCCGGGGTGGATATCCGGCTGCAACGGATGGGGAGCAGATGGCTGGCTCCAAGGAGGATGCCGCTGCACAGGCTGACCTGCCTGGGAATACGGCGGGGAACACGGGGGAGGCCGGCGGGCACAAATCGTTGCGCCGCCAGGGCGTTCCTGTGCACCCTGAAGGCCTGACCGTTTGGCAGGGTGGCGTGGCCTGGAAGAGCAGTCCGGATGGCATCCGTGCGCAGGCCGGTGTAGCCGATCTGGAATTGGAACCCGGTGCCCTGCAGGTCCTCGCGGCAGTGGCCAAACGGATGAACGCAGACTCCAGCCTGGGCCTGATCATCGTCTCGCGTTACAGCGCAATGGAAGCCGAAGCCATGGCAGGCAACGGCACCTCCCCCGCTGCCTCGGATGCCGCTGAATACGGTGCCCAGGACCCGGGCCTGCTGCGCGGCGATGCCCTTCGGGCCGAACTGCTCGGCCTGGGGGTGATGCCCAACCGCTGCGCGGTGGTCTCCCAACTGGACGATGCCGGCTTTGCCGAAGGCTTGACCCCCATGGACCTCCTGCTGGTCTCCAAGCGCGATGCCCTGCGTTCCTGGTCGCGTTCGCGCGGGCGCGCAACGGGCGCTCAGGCCAGCACCTTCTCCTTTGTGGAACACATCCAGTTCCCTTACGGGAGCTCCAGCCTGCCGACCGACCCCACCACTCTGGCGCCCTTCAGCGACCTGGTGGAGCAACTGAACCAAGACCCGCATTTGACCGTAGAGGTTACCGGACACACCTGCGCCGTCAGCAGCGCGGCCTTCAACCAGCGCTTGGGTCAAGCCCGCGCGCAGGCGCTGGCCAACTGGCTGATGGAGCAGGGCATCGACGCAGGGCGGATTGCCGTCCGTTCGGCCGGCGAAGGCCAACCCCTGGCAGACAACCGGACCGAATCCGGGCAGGCCGCCAACCGCCGCGTGGACGTCCGCATCCGTTAACCCTCCGTTTGCTATTGCCTCATGGTGCTTGAACTGATTTTTCTGGCCTGCAGCCTCATCGGCGCTTTTGCCATTGGTCTGGCCACGGGTTGGCTGGGCCTGCGCAAGCGGTTGAAGCATGCCCAAACCCGGCACGCCGAATCCGAAGTCCGCGCCCGCGGCCACCAGGAACAGCTTGACCGCCTGCAAGGGAAAATTGACGCACTGGAAGAACGCCTCGGCAAGGCGGTGGACCATGAGCGCTACGAAACGCTGCTGCGTCAGTACAGAGCCCTGGAAGCCGCCCAGCAAGCCCTCGAGGAACGGCAATGGATGGGCTTTCAGGACAACGATCAGGAAGGCCTGCGCTTTATGGAGTCCATCGGCGTATCCATTACCGGTGAAGTACCGCCGGAAGAATGCGACGACCTGACCCGTGTGCGGGGCATTTCTCCCTATATCGAGGAGCGCCTCAACGCCATAGGCATCCGGACGTACGATCAATTGTCCAGGCTTGATGAAGGCCAGGCCCGGCGGGTCAACGAAGCCATTGAGCTATTGCCCGGCCGCATCCGCCGCGAACGCTGGGTGGAGCAATGCAGTGCCCTGGGTCTGGCACGCAAGGGAGCTTGAACACGCCGCCGCCAGGGATCCGATGCCCGGGATTCGCCGCAGGCGAATGGCCCTTGCGCTCCATGGCGCCTAAGCGCAGTGGCGTGCGGAAGGAGGCCTTGCCCTCAAATGATCACGATGATGCCCAGGGTGGGCAGAACGGTGCCGGCTGGGTTGTCCAGGGCACGCAACACGTAGCGGCCGGGGTCTTCCGGATCAATGACCGGATTGCCGTTGTCGTCGCGTACGGGCACCAGGAAGGGCACCTGCTCGGCCTGTTGGTTGAGCGCATTTTCGACGTCCAGGTACAGGTTGAGGTTCCACTTTTTGAAGAACCATTTTTTGTCCAAGCGGAAATCGAAACCCTGCGAGGGGCCGAGGCGCTCGCTGTTCAGGCGGTCGTAATCCAGGATGCCGCCGTTGTTGACCGTATAGGAGGCAATAAGGGAAGAAGTTTCCAGATCATAGGGCGTAAAGGGCAGGCCTCCGGCGAAGCGGTAATTGACGCCCAATTCCCAGTTTTTGGGAAAGCGCTTGCCTGCCGTCAGGCTGATGATGTGGCGGTTGTCCCAGGAAGACGGTACAAACGTGCCGGAGGCATCCTTGAACTCGGAGATCACATAGGTGTACGCCAAAATGCCGTAGAACCCTTTATAGATCTTCTGTTGGGCCAGAAACTCCACCCCGTAGGCCCGGCCTTCGCCGATAGGCGCTACCGGCTCGTTGCCGATCACGCCAAAGTCGGCCCCGAGGTTGGCCAGGGCAAAGGAATCGCGCAAGAGGAAGGGGTATTGTTCGTAGCGCTTGTAGAAGGCCTCCACCGTGAAGCGGGTATTGAAGGCCGTGTTGTATTCGATGCCGGCCACGGCCTGGTCCGAACGGATGTAGTCGATGCCGTTTTGCCGGTTGACCAGGGTTCCGACGCTGTCGCGGTAACCGAGCACCGTATAGGCCGGCAGCTGGTAATAGCGGCCCACGTTGGCGTTCAGGCTCCAATCGGGCGCAAAGCTCCAGGATGCGCTCAGGCGGGGCGAAAACTGCTCCCAGGCCCGCGACATTTCCGCGCTGTAGGAAGCCCCGTCCACGCGGAATCCGGCACTGAGGCTGATGCGGTTTTCCCACACCGATTTGCTGAGCTGCGCATAGGCGCCATAGATCCCGAAATCGAGCTCGGAACTGAAGTTTACCTCAATGGGGCCAGTTTGGCCGAAGACGCGGTTGAAGGTCCGGTTGTTGTACCGCACATAGGCCCCGCGTACCCCGGCATCGAGTTTGTAGCCGTTGAAGCGGTAGATGTTCTCGAAGCGAAACCGGTTTTCCATCTCCTGCGAGCGGTAATCCAGAAGCAGGGCGCTGGGATCATCGGTTTGGTTGTCCGCGTATTTGGTGGCGGTGTTGTTGAGCATGTTGCGGCTCAACACCAGGTTGTAGTAGCCGCCATCGTATAGCCGCTTGTACACCGCACCCAATGTGTAATTCCACTGTTCGTTGACCGGAAGGACGCTGAGCAGGTATTGCTGGTCCTCGGTCTCGTTGGCGTCCATGTTCAGCGCAAACTGATCGATGGCGCCCAATCCCACGATGGTCAGGCTGCGGTCGCGGTCAAAGTTGTGCTTGTAGCGGAGCTGGAAGCCATTGTAGGTCGGCAGAAAGGGCAACTCCAAAGCCTGGAACAGAAACTGGAGGTAGGAGCGGCGTGCGGAAACCAGAAGGTTGCCCTTCTCCCCGACCGGTCCTTCCAGGGTGGCGCCGATGTCCGAGGACCCAACGGTGAAGGTGACGCCCCAGCGGTCGGTGCGGCCTTCCCGCATTTTGAAGTCGAAAACGCTGGACAGGGCGTTCGCCCGCGAAGCGGGCCAGGCTCCGGCATAAAAATCAACTTCACGGATAAAGTCGACATTGATCAGCCCCACGGGACCACCGGAACTGCCCTGGGTGGCAAAGTGGTTGATGTTGGGCACCTCCACCCCATCCAGAAAAAAGCGGTTTTCGTTGGGTGCTCCGCCCCGGATGAGGATGTCGTTGCGGAAAGACGCCGTACTCGATACGCCGGGCAGGCTTTGGATGACGCGGGAAATGTCCCGCGAACCGCCCGGGTTGCGTTGGATTTCTTCCGTGCCAATGGTACGGAGGGATACCGGGCTTTCCGCTGTTTTGTTGAACGGTGAGGCCTTGACCTCGACGCTTTCAAGCACCTTTACGTCCGGCTTGAGCGCCACGTCCACTCGCGTTTCCCGGTTGTTGTAGGCGCGGATTTCATATTTGGCTTCGGTTTGGTAGCCGACGGAGCTGAAGGACAGGTTGTAGAGGCTGGGCTCCAGGTTTTCGATGCGGAAATCGCCGTTTTCATCGGTGCTGGTACCGGTTGTAGTGCCTTGAAGCACTACGGTGGCAAAAGGCACGCCCTCGTTGCTTTCCGCATCGCTGACCGTTCCGAAAATGACCCCGCTTTGCGCGCTAAGGCACAGGGATGCTGCGGGCACCAACAAGGCCAGCAGTACAAGCCGGATGGCCCTGTGCCGCTGCGATGGTGCCATGACTGCCCGGGAGCCGCCAAGCCGCCATGCACGAACAAAAAAGGAATCGGGCAAAGCATCAGCGCATGGCTGATCGGCGCATGCCCCCACAACCGGTTTTCGGACCAGCAGGGAAGCGGTAATGCTGAGGGTCATGGGCGCAAAACAAGGCATGCGCGGAATAGTTGCATGCCTTGTGCGGAAAGATGCCGCAGGAAAGGTTCCCGATCAGGCTTCGTATTCGAAACCGATGTCTTTGAGGGCCTCTTTGATTTGCTTGCGGGCAAAGAAGATGCGGCTCTTCACCGTACCGAGCGGCAACCGCATTTCATCGGCAATTTCCTGGTACTTGAACCCCTGGTAGTGGCGCAGGAAAGGACGGCGGTATTCGGGAGCAAGGGTTTTTATGGCCTTTTGCAAATCCTGCATCACAAAACGGTCTTCAGCCGCATTGTGCGCAAAATCCTGGGAACTGTTGATCAGATACAGGTTCTCGGTTTTATCGAGAATGGTGTTGCGTTTGACCTTGCGTCGATAGTCGTTGATGAAAATGTTGCGCATGATGGTCAACAGCCAGGCTTTGAGGTTGGTGCCTTGTGCATACTTCTCCTTGTTGGAGATCGCCCGGAAATAGGTTTCCTGAATGAGGTCGTGGGCGTTGTGATAATCCTTGGTCAGACTGTAAGCATAGGACGTTAACGGCGATTCGTGCGTACGGATGGCTTGAGTGAATTCGGGAGTGTTCATGGTGGCGGCGTTTTGTCCTGTCCTTGTATGTCCATAAAGGTACAGTCCCAAGGCCAGAGTTCAACCATTTTGTTTAAGTAATCCGCAGAATGATTAAACAAAGTTGCCTCTTGCTCGAAAATAAGAATTGCTAAACGCCGATGCTGTATGCCGCTGTTCGGCAGCCTACACAATAGCATATGCATCATGCCTTCCACCGCTTGGGTTGGACGCACAATACACGTTTGCATGCTGGGTATGTGTTCAGGACTGGGCCTCGATGAAGCCGAGAACGGCATCCTGATCGTCTA
>JAUIHG010000228.1 GCA_030432405.1 Bacteroidia bacterium
AACGCCATTCCGCCTCTTTTTGGCGGATGGCTCCTGTTGGTGGATGTGCGCATGCCCGTAGTGGTGGCCGTTTTTCTGAGCCTGTGCGGTTGGGGGGTATACAACTTGTTTTTCCAGCGCTACCGCAAAGGCCGCTACCGCGCCCATATCCCGGATCAAGATGAGGATGAACCCGTCCCTTCAGCGGAAAGCCTGATCGATTGACCCCGCTACGCGCTTTCGGAAAATGGGGCAGGGTCAGACCACCAGATCGCCGGGCAGCCGGCGGTATGCGGCTGCGCAAAGCGCTCCAAGCAGGGCACCAAATGCAGCACCACCGCCTGCGTCCAGCGGGTAATGCACCCCTACGTAGACCTGTGCCCAGGCCACACTGAGGGCCCAAAGCAGCAGTATCGGCAGCCATGGATGACGGCGTGGCAGGGCCTGCCACAAAAAAACGGCCAGGGCCATGTGGTTGCTGGCATGAGCGCTGGGCATGCTCAGGCCCGGACCACAATCGATCAAGAGCCGCAGCTGCCCGGCCATTTCCGGTGTGCGGCAGGGCCGCATACGGTCAAAAAGCGGTTTGAGGACGTTCGCGACCAAGCCATCGCTGATGCCCACACAAAGCCCTGCGCATACGGCAAGGGCCACGCCCCGCCATTGGTAGCGCTTGAACAGCCACCACAGCAGCAGGGCATACAGCGGAAGCCATGTGCGCTTGTTGCGCCACACCGGCGCAAGGCGTTCCAGCCAGGACCAGCGGCAATGCGCATGCACCCAGCGCATGCCTTCGGCATCCCAGGCAGGCCAAGCCAGGTTCAGCGGGGTGGGCTCCAGGGTCAACAGCACTTGATTCAAGGCATCCATGCCGTTGCTTCAGACTTCCGGTTTGCGCGCCACCAGGATCAGTCGCGGGCTTTCAGCGCTGAATGCAGCAAGCTGATAGTCCCCGAAGGCCGCTTCCACCTGGAGTCCCACGCATTTGAAGTAGTGCTCGAAGTGTGATTTTGTAAGTGCCTGAACGCGTTCTTCAAAGCGGTGCTCCGTGCCCTCCGCTGAAAAGGATATCCGTTTGACGATGTGTTCGCCTTCCAGGCGCCTTGTAATGTGGAACTCCAAGCCGTCTTGCTCCACCGTTTCTTCAGGGACCAACGCGCGGATGGTCTTCTCGGCATGCAGGAAGTCGAGGACAAAGCGCCCATTCGGGCGAAGCCCCTTGGCCACCGCATCGAGGCTGCGGAGGTTGTCTTCCTCCCGGTCGAAATAGCCAAAACTCGTGAAGAGGTTGACGGTGGCATCGAAGTAATTGATGCGGAAGGGCTTGCGCATGTCGTGCTCAAAGAAGCTCAGGTTTTCGCGCTCGTGCTGGCGAGCGGCCTGGATATTGGCCCGGCTCAGATCGATCCCGGTTACCTCCAGTCCATGCGAAGCCAGACGGATGGCGTGCCGGCCCCGGCCACAGGCCAGGTCCAGAAAGCGGGCGCCGGCCGGTGGCTCCAACCAGCCGACCAGCCGGTCGATGAAGGCAAAGGCTTCGCCTTCGTCCCGGTGCCGGTACAGGCTGTGGTACCAGGGCGTATTGAACCACGATTCGAACCAACTGCTCATAGGCGGATCGTCAGACAGGGTAGAGGGGAGCATCAGGCTCTGCAGGGCCCGGTAGCGGGCTCACGCGGGCATAACCAAAGGGTCTATGCGCCGCAAGAGCTGGACACAAATATCCCGCATTCCCCACACTGACCCGGTCGGGCTGTCCTACGCTTCCCAACATCTGGCTTTGTAGCACTTCGGACACGGACCGTGCCGCAAAGCGGCCCTATTTTAGCCGCCCAAATACCCGTACGTGACCCTGATCAGTTCCATATCCGGTATCCGCGGCACCATCGGTGGAAAGGCCGGTGAGGGGCTCACGCCCCTGGATATCGTCAAGTTTGCCACGGCCTATGGGGCCTGGATTCGCCAGAAAGGCGGAAAAAATGTGGTCCTGGGCCGCGATGCCCGGATATCAGGCCCCATGGTCTCCCGCCTGGTGATCGGATCCCTGCAGGCCATGGGCCTGGATGTGATTGATCTTGGCCTGTCGACCACGCCGACGGTGGAATTGGCGGTGACCCGCGAAAACGCCTCCGGCGGCATCATCCTCACGGCCAGCCACAACCCCAAGCCCTGGAATGCCCTCAAACTGCTCAACAATAAGGGCGAGTTCATTTCAGCAGAAGATGGTGCGGCCATCCTAGCCCTGGCCGAGGAAGGCGCCATCGAGTTTGCCGAGGTGGAGCACCTCGGCGAATACTTGGAAAAGGGCTACTACATCCAGGACCACATCGACCAGATCCTGAACCTGGATCTGGTGGACCGCGAGGCCATCGCCAAGGCCAATTTCAAGGTGGTCATCGATTGTGTGAACAGCACCGGCGGCCTGAGCGTGCCGGAATTGCTGCACGCCCTGGGCGTCCAGCAAGTCATCGAGTTGTTCTGTGCCCCCAACGGACGCTTCCCGCACAACCCCGAGCCGCTGCCCCAGCACCTCAGTACCCTGGCCAACGAAGTGGTGCACCACCAGGCCGACCTGGGCATCGCCGTTGACCCGGACGTGGACCGTCTGGCCATGGTCTGTGAAGATGGCGAGGTGTTCGGCGAGGAATACACCCTGGTAGCCGTGGCCGATTACGTCTTGTCCAAAAAGCCAGGTCCCACGGTCAGCAACCTGTCCAGTACCCGCGCCCTGCGCGACATCACCGAAAAGGCAGGCCAGGAATACCATGCTTCCGCCGTTGGCGAAGTGAACGTGGTGCAAAAGATGAAAGACGTGGGTGCGGTGATCGGCGGCGAAGGCAACGGCGGGGTCATCCTGCCCGAGCTGCACTATGGCCGGGACGCGCTGGTGGGCATTGCGCTGTTTTTGTCGCATCTGGCCCAGTTCGGTAAGTCCGCTTCGCGCTTGCGCGCCAGTTATCCGGGCTACCACATTGCCAAAAACAAGATTGAGCTCTCCGCGGACATCGACCTCAAGGCCACTTTTGAGGCCCTGGAAGAGAAGTACAAAAAGCAACCCATCGACACCACCGATGGGCTCAAGATCGAGTTCGACAAGGACTGGGTGCACCTGCGCCCCTCCAACACCGAGCCCATTATCCGCATTTATGCGGAAAGCCAGTCGTCCACCACGGCGGAGAACATCGCGCGCAAAATCATGCAGGACGTGATGGACTTTGCCAATGGCAATACCGACTGATCCGGTCCCGGAAGCCTTTCCGGGATAGGAGCCGTTTTGTGCAGAGCCTTTCAGCAGCCATTTCACGCCTTATGGCCAAGCCCAGCATCTATCTCGACAATGCCGCCACCACGCCGCTGGATCCTGCGGTTCTGGAGGCCATGATGCCCTATCTGCAAGGGGTATACGGCAACCCGTCCTCCATCCATGCGTTCGGCCGGGAGGCCAGGGCAGCGGTGGAGCGGGCCCGCAAGACCATTTCGGATGCGCTCAACGCCTCCATGGGCGAGATTTTTTTCACCAGCGGGGGTACGGAGAGCAACAACATGGCCATCAAGTGCGCCGTGCGGGACCTGGGCGTCACCCACGCCATCAGTTCCCGCATTGAGCACCATTGCGTGGAAAACGCTTTGGCCAGCGAGGTGGCCTGCGGGCGGCTGGAACTGGATTTTGTGCGCCTTCGCCCGGACGGGCATTTCGATCTGGAGCATCTGGAGCAACTCTTGGAGGCCACCGTCAAAAAGGCGGGCGAGGGCAAGGTGTTGGTCAGCCTGATGCACGCCAACAACGAGCTGGGCAACCTGTTGGATCTGGAGCAGGTGGTGGACATGGCCCACCGCTATGGCGCGCTGGTGCATTCGGATACGGTGCAGACGGTGGCGCATTACCCCTTTGACCTACAGGCCCTTAAGCTGGATTTCATGTCGGGAGCGGGACACAAATTCCACGGCCCCAAAGGCGTGGGCTTTCTGTTCATCCGCGCCGATCACCACATGGGGCCGCTGATCCACGGCGGTGCCCAGGAGCGTAACATGCGCGCGGGCACCGAAAACGTGGCAGGCATCATCGGCTTGGCCAAAGCGCTGGAAATCGCCTGCGGCGAACTCGACGCCCACCGAGAGCACATCGGCGGCCTGAAGCGCTATATGGCCGAACAGCTCCGGCAACATTGCCCGGGCGTGGCCTTCAACGGCGATTGGGAAAAGGGCTTGTTCACGGTGCTGAACGTGCATTTCCCGGCCAATGGCCGCGAAGACATGCTGCTGTTCAACCTGGACATCTCAGGCATAGCCGCTTCGGGCGGCAGTGCCTGTTCCTCGGGCTCGGACATCGGCAGCCACGTGATCCGCTCCATGCTGCAAGCAGCAGGGGTGGAGCGGCAGGGTACCGACATCCGCTTTTCGTTCAGCAAGTACACCACCCGCGCGGACATCGACCAGGCCATCGCTGCTATCTGCCAGGCCTATATGGGCAGCAAAAACTGAACGGCAGGGCGGCTTGACGTTTTGGATCGGCGCAATCTTGGATCAGCTCAATCCAGGTCCAGCAGGAAGGCCATGGTGTCCACGCCGTCGGCGTATTCGGACGGCCCCGGCTTTTGGGCTTCGCCGAAGGCGACCCGGCCATCCCCCCGGCCCACGACAATCTGGGTTTGCGCGGCATCCCGTTGCAGGCGCTGCAGGAGATCCGCTGCATCGGCATAGCGTTCCACGTGGATGGTGGCCAGGGGAGCGGCCATGGCTTCGGACTCCACCACCATGTAGTAGTCGTTGGCCCAATGCGGGGTATTGTTGAGCAGCAACAAGGTGCGCTGGTAATCGTAGTTGTGGCGGTAAGCGCTGTGGTCCAATAAGGGCTGGCGCCAATCCGGCCAGGCCTCCAACAGCGGTTTCACGGCCATCTCGCGGGGCAGGAAGAGCTTGCCGACGCTGCGGCAGCCCAGGCCGAAGTACAGGAACAGGTCCTGGCCCAGACCTTCCATTTCTGCTGTTGTTTCGGTGCCATCCAGCACGGCCACCGATTGCCGGTTCCTGCGAATGATGTGGGGATACTGCTTGAAGTAATGGTCGAAATAGCGGCCGGAATTATTGCTGCCTGTGGCTATTACGGCATCAAATCCATTCAGGCGCTCCACCAACTCCACACGTTCGCGCCAGGCGCGCGAAACCTCCTGAAGGCGGTCCAGCATCCAGGGCAGCAGCACGGCATCCCGGTCGGAAAGGCGAACCTGTGCACGGTGACCGGCGGCCAGGATGCACAAGAGGTCATGGAAGCCGACGGCCGGTACATTGGCCGCTGGGACCAGGGCAACGGTA
>JAUIHG010000022.1 GCA_030432405.1 Bacteroidia bacterium
GCCGTGTTTCCGGATGCTTGTTGAAAGCGCTTACCGCACTGAAGCTGATGAAATCGGCATACACCGGGCCGGCACTTTCCAGGTTGCGGATGTGAATCTCGCCGGCTGCGGCAGCATCCTGAAATGCTCCACCGGGCAAGGGTGCAATGGGCCGCAGTTCAGGATCAGCTTGGCCTTTGGAGCGGCTTTCGGCATTTGCCGGAGCCATACCCGCCTGTTGGGAATCCCGGTCCACCTGCCCCACCGTCTCCGGATTGCCAGCCGCATGCCGGGCGCTGCTGGTGCAGGAGCCGTGCCATCCGGTGAGGGCCACCAACAGCACCAGGACCATCGGTGGCCAGGTCGGCAGGGGGCTTTGGGATTTGGTACAGGGGGCTTCGCTGTGGCGCATACACGGGCGTTTTGAGGCTCAAAGGTACGCGGCAATGCCCCCCGCAACAGGCCATCCGGCGCAGCGGAACCCGCGCCGTGCTTGATGCGGTTTCATGCCCCGGCGCAACGCCGTATTTTGGGCCCCTTCGGCGCTATTGTTGCTGCACCAGATCCTCAAACACCCTTCCTGCCTTTCCAATTTGTCCACCATGCGCACTTCTCTCCAGCTAGGTCTTGTTGCTATTCTGTTGTGCTTCGCCTGCAGCGCAGGCGCTTTGCATGCCCAAAAATTCGGCTACGTCAATACGATGGAGCTGCTCAGCCTGATGCCCGAATCCCAATTGGCGGATTCCACGCTCAAGGCCTACCAAACCGATATCCAGGAGCAGTACAACGCCTACCTGCAGGAGTATTCGGTCAAATCCAAGGAGTACTTCCGGGTCAAGGACAGCGTCTCCGAATTTGTGGCCCAGTCCAAACTGGCCGATCTCCAGAACCTCGAACAGCGGATCAAGGATTACGAGAACAACTCCAACTCCCTGATGCAGCAGAAGCGGGAGGAACTCTTCCAACCGATCCTGGCCCGGGCCCAGGCGCTGATCAAGGAAGTGGCCGAAGAGAACAACTACCGCATGATCTTCGATACGGCCAATGGTCCGATCGCCTATGCGCCGGAGAGCGACAACGTCATCGGATTGCTGCGTAAAAAGCTGGGCTTGAAATGACCGGATGGCCGATGGCCTGAGCCATCAGACCAGCGCTTACCGGGCCGATTCCTGTGGGGAGGCGGATGCCTCCAGCGCATCCAATCCCAGGGCCAACAGCTCTGCGTAGACCCGGGGCATCGGCAGGCCCATCACGTTGTAATAACATCCGCGGATGGCCGGAATGCGGACCAGCCCGATCCATTCCTGAATGGCATAGGCACCGGCTTTGTCAAAGGGCTGGTAGTGCTGCACATAGTGCCGGATTTCTGCCGGCCGAAGCGCGGCCACCTCCACTTCCGTGGTTTCGTGGAATACGTGTGCGCCGGCGCAGTCGGATGGCTCCGGCACCCATATGCACACCCCGGTGATGACCTGGTGCGTTTTGCCGCTCAGCTGTTGCAGCATGGCGGCTGCCTCGGCGGCATCGGCGGGCTTGGCCAGGCGTTGCTCCTCAACCGCCACAATGGTGTCAGCCGCCATAAGCCATTCGCCTTCCCGGCGAAGACCAAGGCTGGCCTCGGCCTTGATCCGGGCCAGGTGTTCGGCCGTGGCCGCCGGATCCAGCCCATCGGGAAAATGCTCGGCGGCATCCGAGGCGTCCACCCGGAAACGGTAGCCGGCCTGTTCCATCAATTGACGGCGGCGGGGAGAGCGGGAAGCGAGGAGGATGGATTCGGCCATCGGTTTGGAATCGTTCAGCGGAACAGTTGATCGCGGTGCGGTCCTCAATACAGGACCAGCGGTCGGAAGATACCCATCCACAACACCCCGGCGCCCATAAGGGCCTTGGTCAGGCCGCTGAGCCGTGCATAGGCTGCCGCTGTGCCGGCCTTGCGCAGACCCAGGCCCAAAACCGCGTAGCCCATGGCGATCGGCAGGGCCGGCAGGCTGCCGGCCAATCCGGCATCGGAGCCGCGGATGTGAAGGGCCAGCGCAAAAACGGCCCCCAGTTGGAGGGCGAGCAATGCATAAATGCCGGATTTGTTGCGGGCATCCGCCCAGCGGACAGCGGCGGTTCGCCGGAAGGCGGACCGGTCTGCGTCCCGGTCCTCCAGGTCCTTGATCCATTCCCGGGTCCAGGAGGCCAAAAAGGCCAAGAGCAGAAAACGCCCCAGCCAGGGAGCCGAAGGCCAGATGGCCAGGTTCATGTTGGGTGGGGCCGATGGGGCCACCGAAGGCCAGCCGCCAAAGCGGAACAGCGCCGGCAAGGCCACGGCCAGTGCACTGAGGAATGCCACGACCACATTGCCCAGCACCGGCCAGCCCTGCAGGCGCCAGGAGTATACAAACAGAAGCAGCGCGGCCATGGGCATCCACCAGGCCGCTGCGGGTTGCTCCAAGCGCAAGGCCAATTGCAGCCCCAGGGCCATACCGGCCACGGTGGTAGCGCCATACACCACACCAGCGGTTTTGAGGTCCATTTCCCGGCCCACCGGATTGCTGCCCGGCGCATGGGCATTGTCCGCCTCGCGGTCCATCAGCGCATTGATGGCATTGCCGCCGGCCCCGATCAGCACGGTGGCACCCATGAGGTGCAGCAAGTCCGGCCAGGACAGGGCGTTGAGGTAGCCGTCAAAATGCGCCACCAAGCCATTGGCCAACCATTGGGCCAGGGCTGTGAGCAGAAGGTTCAGCGGCCGGACCAGGGCATACCAAGCCCAGAGTACGGGAAAACGGTCGTGAAACGTAGGGCGGCGTCCCATGGCAGGGCGCAAGATACAGGCTGCACAAAGTCCACCGCAGTGCGCTGAGGCACTGGCTCGACGCTTAATCTTCCGGGGCTGTTGGCGCTGGGTCCGCAACGTCGGCAGCACCCTTGGCTCGCCCGGCAATGGCCGCGCTCAGGCTGCGGTACAAGGCCGCCCACTCGGGATGGTCCTGCATCAGTTCCAAGTGCGCCTGCATGGTGGGCGCATCGCCGCGCAGGGCCGGACCGGTGAGCCAATCAAAGGGATCGCCTTGGCCGGTCAGGCGCAAGGCGCTTTGGCGGATGATGGGCAGCATCATGTCCTGCGGAATGCCCTGTTCGCGCAGCAGCGCGGCAGCCACCCCGAAGCAATAGGCCGGAAAATTGTTGGCCCAAACGGCGGCCAGGTGGAGCTGTTTGCGTTGGCGGGCATCGCTGCGCTGCATGCGGCCACCGAGCGGCTTCAACAAGGCCTCCATGTGGTCGAGCGCATCGGCTGCGCCTTCCAGGCACCAGGGCACTTCGGTCCAGTCCAGGGTGTTGTTTTCGCCTCCGGCGAAACTCATCATCGGCCAGGCCACCGCATGCCGGTAGGCCCTTTGCCCTGCACGGGCCTGGATGGCTTCCAGCGGAACCGCGCCTGCGGCATGCCAAACCAGGGTATCCGGGCCCAGCGCAGCATCCGCCAGCAGGTCCGGCATTCCGGAAAGGGCGCTGTCCGGAACGGCCAGAAAAACCCAGCCGGGGTTTGGGGGCCAATCCTCCACGCGGTGGAACACCGGGATGTTCAGCGCGCCTGTCCAGCTCCGGCTCTTTTCCGGGCTGCGGGCGTGTATGGACAGGTGGGCATTTGACCCCGGCGTCAGAACCATGGCCCTGCAAAAAGCCTCGGCCAGGCGACCGGCCCCGACCACGATGCCGGTGGGCTTTGGCGTTGCACTGGGCTCTGGGAAATCCACGCCCCGAAGCTACGTGGTCCGTCCGGAAGCCGCGGTTTTGGCCCCGAGCACCTGGCGGCGGCGGATGCTGATGGCGATGCCCAAAAAGAGCACGATGCTGCCGAACCAGACCAGGCGGATGTGGGGGAATACGATGGCTTTGAGGATGATCCAATCGTTGGCCGAACGCGGCTCGATGGTGGTTACCTCAAAGCGGCCTTCCTCGGGTTTGATGTTGCTGAAGGCCACCTGCAGGGGCACGCCTTCCACCGCAGCCGGCGGGCTGAACACCTTGCCGCCCACAATGCGCAATTGCGGCACCACCTCGCGGCCAGGATCCTCCAGGCTGGTGAAGACCCGCAGGCGCAGGCCGGCGCGGAGCGTATCGCCGGCAGGCGGAAGGGATGCTGCGTCTTCCACGATGGCAAACCCCACCGAGAAAAAGACGCTGTCTCCCGGAAAGACCTGGTGCCGGGTCACTTTAGGGCCCTCGCGTCGGCGTTCCTGGTTGGGCACGGCGCTGACGTGGGTGAACACGTCGCGGGTGAGGTAATGGCGGGTGGCCGGGTTCGGCGAAAGCTGCTGGGTTTTTTTATCGCGAAGCAGGTAAGGTTCCAGCACAAAAGTCTCGACCACTTCGCCGGTGGCGTCCAGGCGCTCGTATTGCACGTGGTAGTACACCGCATCTCCGGCACTGGAATCAGCCAGGTAGGTCACCAGATAGCTGCCCATCGGCTGGGGCATGCCCGCGTAAAGCAAGATGTTGTCGCGCTTGAACTGGTTGTCGAAGCCCTCGCCGTAGTCGATGCCCAGGGTGTTTTCGCTCAACACCTCCTGCCGTGCGCCGGAAATCAGGATGCCCACGAGCATGATGCCAAAGCCGGCGTGGGCCAGCGAACCACCGGACAAGGGCAGGCGGCCCTTCAGCGCCCTGAGCACATACCAGGCGTTGCCCGCCAGGGCAAACCAACCGGCAAACAGCAAAAGGTAATGCGGATTCGGGGCCTGGCCGATGCCGGCCGAAACCATCAGCGGCATGCCGCTCAGCTTGCCAAACAGGGCGGTCAGAACCAATGCGGCCAACGCCGCGATACCCGCCTGACGGCCTACGCTGGCCCAGCTCGAGGAGCGGTAGCGGAACAACTGGCCGATGCCCATGAAAAGCCCTACGCCTACGGCGACCCACAACTGGATGGCGTTGTAGTAGGCCTCGGGATTGGCGGGTGTGGGAATGTCCTGCGGCAGGCCCAGCCCGCTCCATCCGTTGACCCAACCGGTCAGGGTATTGATGGCCGGAATGGAGGTGACGGTGATGATCTGCAGGGCGGCAAAGAGCAGCACAAGCGCTCCGAGAAACATCCAGAACTCGCGGGACGAGGCGGCTTCTTCGGTGGCCTTCGCCGGAACGGCACGCCAGCGGCGGATCAGGGGCACGAGCCAGAACAGGAGGCTGCCCACCAAAAAGAGCACCAGGTGACGGGCCAGGCCGGCATCCACGAAGCTGTGCACAGAGGTATCTCCGAGCACACCGGAACGGGTCAGGTAGGTGGAGAGCAGCACAAACCAATAGGCCAGCATGACCAGCAGGATGGCGCTGCGCAAGGCTCGGCCGGTGGCCCTCCAGGAAACCATCAGGTGGGTGCCGCCCACCAAAACCAGCCAGGGCACCAGAGAGGCATTTTCCACCGGATCCCAGGCCCAGAAACCACCAAAACTCAAGGACTCATACGCCCAACGGCCGCCCATCAGGATACCGGCTCCGAGCACCAATACGGCAAAGAGCGCCCAGGGCAAGGCTGGCGTGATCCAGGACTTGAAATCGCCGAAGCGCAAAGCGCTCCAGGCGAAGGCAAAGGGCACGGCGGCAGCGGCAAATCCCAGGAAGAGCACCGGCGGGTGGATGACCATCCAGTAGTTCTGCAGCAAGGCATTGAGGCCCGTGCCGTCCTGGATGAAACGCATGTAATCGTCAAAAAGGAATACGGGATCCTGCTGCATGACATCGGAAAGCAGCAAGAAAGGGGTATTGCCAATCTTGAAGCCAAAGGCGTGGATGCCGAGCAAAAAGCTCAGCAGCGTTACCTGCAAAAGGCCAAAAACGCTCAGCAAACGGGCTTCCCATTTGGAGCGTGCGGCAATCAGGATGGCCCCCAGCACCGCATGCCAGAAGGTCCAGAGCAGAAAGCTGCCCTCCTGCCCTTCCCAGAAACAGCTGAGGATGTATTTGAGCGGCAGGTCCGTGGAAGAATGCTGCCAGGCGTAGTGGTACTCAAAATGGTGCCCGAAAATGATGGCAAACAGCACCCCGACAATGCCGAGCACCGAAAAGCCATGCGTCAGATAGGCCATACGGCCCAGGCGCATCCAGGACCGGTTTTTTTCCTTTCCGGCCAGGAAATAGGCCACCGCAGCCAGGGCAGCGGCCACAAAGGCCAGGCTGATGAACAGGTTGCCCAGGCGGCCAAAAATCAGGTCGACGGATTGGGCTTGGGGGAGCAGGGCTTCCATGCGGGGCCAAAGGAACGGCCTACGGTTGACAGGGGATGAGGCAGAGGCTAAAAGCCGGAATTCGCCGGCAGGCGAAGGCGTTGTGGCGGGGCATCAGCCGGCCTGGGCCGTAGTGGTGGCCAGCTCGTCCTCGACGTACTTGGATGGGCATTTGACCAGCAGGTCCGTGGCGTAAAAGACGCCCTCCCGCATCTCGCCAGTGAGGACCACTTCCTCGCTTTTTTCAAAATCGTAGGGCATGTCGTCGAAGCAGACCACCTCGGACTCCACGCCTTTGCGGTCCACCATCCAGAAACGGAAGCTGTTGGCATCCACCTCGGGGTCGTATTCGACCGGCTTGCCGGGCGCCAGCACCCCGCTGACGCGGACCGGGCGGCCATCGGCCTCCAGGGCATCGGCAAAGCCCCCGTGCTTGGCGGAGCGGCCCAGCATGGACGCCAGGGCCACAAAACCGGCGGCAATGAAAAACAACAGGGCAATGTGGGTCTTTTTCACGGATGCTGGGCGTTGGAACCGGTGGATGGATCGCGCAGACCACCATGCTGTGCGATCTTTGGCAAAACTAGTACCCCCAACGCATCCAAACGCCCTCCCGGATGCGCATCATCACGACCTTTAAGCTTGATCATGAACGCCTTAGGCCGACACATTCTGGTGGAATATTTCGGTTGCCCAACCGACATCCTCAACGACGTGCCCCTTATTGAAGAAAGCATGGTGGCCGCAGCCAAGGATGCGGATGCCACCGTCATCAACGCCACCTTCCACCATTTTTCGCCGTTTGGCGTATCCGGCGTGGTGGTCATTCAGGAAAGCCACCTGGCCATCCACACCTGGCCGGAGTACGGCTATGCGGCCGTGGACCTGTTCACCTGCGGCGAAACCGTGGACCCCTGGATTTGCTACCGCAGCCTGTTGAAGAGTTTCCAGGCCACCTCCGGTTCCAGCATCGAAATGCTGCGGGGCCAGATGGGCCTCATTCCCGGCACCCAGCAGATGCTGGCCGAGCAGCGGGAAGAGCATGCTGACAAACTGCCTTCGGTAGCCCAGGGCGCTTCGCGCGAAGCGCCCGAACCGCGCTATGAGCGCAACATCTGGTTTACGGAACGGGGCGAGGACCTGGCGCATTCCTTCCGCCATGTGGGCCAGCCGCTGTACAAGGAGCAGTCCGAACATCAGCTGGTGGAGGTATTCGACACCTACGCCTGGGGCAAGGCCCTGACCCTGGACCGTCTGGTGATGACCACCGAAAAAGACGAGTACGTCTACCACGAAATGATCACCCATGTACCCATGTTCAGCCACGGTGCGGTCAAACGTGCGCTGGTCATTGGCGGTGGAGACGGCGGTGCCGCACGCGACCTGTTGCGCCACCCGGGCATCGAGGAAGTGGTCATGGTGGAGATCGACGGCAAAGTGGTGGAGGCCTGCAAAACCCACCTGCCCGACATCGCCTCGGCCTTCGACAACCCCAAACTGGACCTGCACATCGATGACGGCATTGCTTACGTGCACAACGCCGCCAGCGCGTCGTTTGACCTGGTGATCGTGGACAGCACGGACCCGGTTGGTCCGGGCGAGGGCCTGTTTACCGAAGCCTTCTACCGCGAGGTGCACCGCATTCTGCGGCCGGGCGGGATCCAGATCACCCAGAGCGAGGGACCACACTATGCGCCTGAGGTTATGGAGGAGGTCTACGCGTGTTTCCGCGGCATCTACGGCGATGATCAGGTGCACTGCTACCTGGCCCACATCCCCACCTACCCCACCGGCATGTGGTCCTTCAGCTGGGCGGGCAAGGCCCGCGAAGACGGCTCCCATGGGCATCCCTGGAAGGACATCGACGCGGAGGCCATCGACCGCTTTGCCGCCCAGCACAAGCTGCGGTACTACAACGCGGACATCCACCGTGGGGCCTTCGCCCTTCCGGGCTTTGTACGCAACATCGTGGTACCCAGCAAAGACCGTGTGGAGGCCCAAGAGGCCTGAGCCACAAGACGCGTTGAACATCCGCCCAGCCCCCATTCCATGAGCGCCAAACAGGCCCAGAATAGCGAAGCCGAGGCCGCGCGTAAGCGCGAAACCAAACTGGCCGCCTTTGACCCCGATGGTGTGGGGGCCGAAAACGGCCGGCTGTTTGGCTTGCCCTTCAGCCACGCCGAATCGGCTGTGGTGGTGCTGCCTGTGCCCTGGGACGCCACGGCTTCCTACGGCGGAGGCAGCGCCAAGGGACCGGAAGCCATCTTGGCCGCCAGCCCCCAACTGGATTTGGACGATCCGGATTATCCCGAAGCCTGGAAGCAGGGCTTTTTCATGTTGGACGCCTCCGGCGAATGGCGGCAGCGGAACCGCAACCTCCGGCCCCAGGTGCAGGAATACCTGCGCTTGCTGGCCGCTGGTGCTCCGGTGGACCGCAAAGTGATTGATACGGTCAATGCGGAAACCGAGGCTTTGCGGCAATGGGTCTTCGCCCGTACGGGCGAAACCTTTGCGGCCGGCAAAATTCCAGGGCTTGTGGGCGGCGACCACGGCACGGCCCTGGGCGCCATCCAGGCCGGGCTGCAGCGCTGCCCGGACATGGGGCTGCTGCAAATCGATGCGCACGCTGACCTGCGGGTGGCCTATGAGGGCTTTTTGCATTCGCACGCCTCGATCATGCACAATGCCCTGGAAAGCGGCTTGAAAACCCTGGTTTCCGCCGGCATCCGCGACACCAGTCCCGGCGAACGGCAGCGCATGGAGAGCGACCCGCGCATCCATGCGTTTACCCAGCGCAGCCTGGAAGCCGAGCGGTATCGGGGCCGAAGCTGGGCCGATCAGGTGCAGGACATCCTGGCGCCGTTGCCCGAGCAGGTCTGGGTGAGTTTTGACATCGATGGCCTGGCCCCCGCATTGTGCCCCAATACCGGAACGCCGGTGCCGGGTGGTTTCGCCTTCGGCGAAGCCAGCTTTCTGCTTTCAGCCTTGGTCCAGTCCGGCCGGCGCATCGTCGGCTTTGACCTCACCGAAGTAGCGCCCCACCCCAACGGACGCGATGAATGGGACGCCAATGTCGGGGCAAGGGTCCTCTTCCGGCTGTGCTCGCTGGCGGTGGGTACCTGATTTCAGCATGCTTCAGGCGTCATTGACGTGCAGTGCAATGTGTATACATACCATGTTGCATGGTACAACTTGGCACTTGTGTATCTTGGCCAAAAACCAAAAATGAGCGATCGCAAACCTCCGTACACGTTTCGTCTTGGCATCACGCTGGCTGGTGCTGTATCGGCAGGATGTTATACCGCCGGAGCGATGGACTACCTCTTGGAATGCCTGCAGGCATGGGAGCATGCCAAACAGCATGGGCATCCTTTCATGGACAAAGACGACGTGCCAAAAGCGCAAGTCCGCATCGACGCTGTTGGCGGCTCTTCTGCTGGTGGCATGACGGCCATGCTGTTGGCTTTGGCATATCTGAGTCCAAAGTTCCGCACCGCAACAGCAACGGCAACCGAAGCCCGCCGAAGCACGGAAAGCCAGCCTGAACGCAGCCTGTTTTACAAGACCTGGGTGCAATTCCATACCGATCAGGGCACCCTGGATCTGCCAGCGCGGTTGTTCGACCTCGACGATCTGGATACGACAAACCAACGCTTGCCCAGTGCGGTCAACGGTACTTTCCTGGATGCCCTGGCCGAACACCTTTTTCCACAGGAAGCAAATGGGGATTTGGATGCCAGGGTGGCGCAATTGCCACCATACCTCAGCAAAAACCTGGAAATCCTATTGACCCACACCTTGCTGGAAGGCATTCCGCTAGAAGTGGACTTCAAGGCCATGACCACCATCCCTTCGGAGCCAGCGCACAAATCCCCGGAGGAGGCCGCAGCATCGGCATCGATGGAACGTGAAAACAAAAACAAAGAAAAACCACACCATACCACCTACGAGCATCACCTCCAAACGCATTTCAGGCTCAACAAAGGCAATAGACCATATCCTGAGGACTACCTCGCGTTGGACCCAACATCTACCGAAGCTGCAAAAATCATGCGGCAGGCAGCCTTGGCTACCGGAGCCTTCCCCATTGGCCTTCCTCCCCGGCCCTTGGACTTGCCGTCGCCTTACATCAAAGCTGCCGTTAAGCGCAACATCTTTCGAACCTACGGAGACCAGACACCGGTCAATGGTGTTTTTTTTCCCGGTTTTGAACAACCTCACCGTAGCATGCTGACCGTGGATGGTGGCGCGGTCAACAACGAACCTTTCCAGGAAATCATCGATACACTTCGATTCAGCCCCTCCGAAAACAACCTCAACGCCAATATCAAAAAAAGCGGTCCTGACAATAACGAAAAAACAGCACTGTGCCAGGACTTCGGCATCATGTTGATCGACCCCTTTCCTGACCACAGCCCTATGCCCACCACGCAGGCAGCACATCAGCACAAAACCCATGATCCTGAAGCATCCAGGCATGCTTCTGACACAGGCACCCCTGCAGTCATGCGTTTGTCTTCCATAGCCGGACGCATGGTGCGCGTACTGTGGAACTCTGCCAAAACAAAGCGGCGTGAACTTCGTCAGGAAGACCGGGACCGGTATATCCGTGGGCAGATTTGGCCGGTGAAATACAGGCCCTTTTCCGAAACAAAAGGGCAGTTAATCAAACATCCTTTCCCCATTGCCAGTGGTTCCATGGAAGCTTTTGGAGGGCTTTTCAGCAAGGCATTCCGAGATCACGATTACCAACTCGGGCGCGCCAACATGCGCAATTACATCGGCCATTGGTTCAGAATGCCGTACGCAGAGGCCGATCGACACCCGATGTACAAGGAATGGAGTCCCAACGCGTTGAAGGTTTTTTCGTTTTACGATACGCATGAAAAAACGAAGTTTTTGCCCATCATACCAGATTTTACCGTGCTGACCAAAGACGGGAGCAAGAGGTATGCCTTCAACGATTACGGAACCCCTCCAAAGCACTTGTTGTCGGTTGGTGCCTTAAAAGCCATTCGCAAACCGCTGTATCGGAGGGTTCGGCGCTTGCTCAAAGACGAGCTTCAGAATCGGGCCAAAAACGCAGGCGCAGAAAAACGCAAAAACAGCGGTTCGGAGGAATTTGCAAAAAGGCAGGCTATCGCCGATCTGATGCAAAACGTGTATGCAAACCGGGGAGCCGTGGATCAACTTGGGGGCATGCTGGGCCGTTTTGTCGGACGCCTTGCCTTCCTGTTTGCGCCAGGGGTTTTGAGCAAAAACCTGTCCACAGCGCTGATGCGCGAAATCATACGCGATCTGGACAGGCGCGAACTGTTGGACAAAAGCCAGTTGGATGCTTTTCAAAAGAAAAAGAACCGCAAAGAGCAACCATCCACCACGGATACTGGTCCCGGATGATCCCGTCCTGCATGGGTTCAGGCCAGCACCAATACCCGATCCCGGCCCGATGCATCCTGCTGCAGTTCGGCATCCATCCCGCGGGCTTTGGCCATCACCAAAGCGTCCGGCGCAGTCAGGGCGCTGGTCTCAAAAAAGCCACGGGGTCGGGGGCCCTCCGCGACATCTGCGTCGACGTATTCGATCAAGGCCCGGTAAAAGGCCAGCGGATCGCCCTGAGGGGCGAACAGTGCTTCCGGGGGTTCAAAGCCGCGAACATGGGCATCCAGGTCGGTGGCTTCCTCCGGGTCGATGTAAGGCGGATTGCTGACCACAAGGTCTACCTGGGGCAGGGTTTCGCGGAACGCGGCATCCAGGAAGTCCCCTTGCAACAGCCGCAGGGGCAGGTCCAACAAGGCGGCATTCTGACGGGCAAGGGCCAGGGCATCTCCGGAAAGGTCCAGGGCATAGACGGCGGAGCCGGGCAAGCCCTTGGCCAGCGCCAGGGCCAGGCAAGCGCTGCCGGTACCCACATCCAGAATGCGCGGGGTCTGGCCATTCCAGGCCTGCAGCGTGGCCAGAGCCAGTTCTTCGGTTTCCGGCCGCGGGATCAAGGCCCGCCGGTCGATGCGCAGCCTCAGGTCCAGAAAATGCGCTACCCCGGTGGCATAGGCCAGAGGCTCGCCGTTCAAGACACGCTGTACAGCACGCAGAATCCGGGCGCGTTCGCCGGCGTCCAGCCGGCGGATGGAAGGCCATGGCCTGGGCAGCCCCAAAAGGTCCTCCAACAGGAAGCGCGCCAGACTGGCGGGTTGCCCTTGATCACGTGCGGCATGCAGTCGGCGGGTCAGCCACCGCGCTGCTTCGTGCAGCGTGTCGGGAACCGCCTGCGCGTCTGCGGAGTCGGGCGTATGGGAATCGGGTGAAACCATGGGCAACGCGCCAATGCGCAAAGCCCATTGACGCGGTCGAAAATACGGCCAGTCCCACGGCTGCGGTACCGCATGGCCTACCTTAGCAACTCGTCGAAATCCGTTTGTGCGCATGCCCGATTCCCCCCTCCAACACGCCGCTCCCGAAGCCGCCCGCTCCACCTCCGATCCGGATCTGCCCTACATGCAACGTGCCCTCGACCTGGCTGCCCGCGGTGGGCGGGCCGTGGCACCGAATCCCCTGGTGGGTTGCACCATCGTGGCAGATGGGCGCATCATAGGCGAAGGCTGGCATGCCGTTTACGGCGAACGCCACGCAGAAGCAGCGGCGCTGGACAGCATCCGCACAGAAGACCGCTCCCTGCTGGGCAAGGCCACCTTATACGTAACGCTGGAGCCCTGCGTCCACCACGGCAATACCCCACCCTGTGCCGAACGCATCGTACGGGAAGGCATCCCCCGCGTGGTCATTGGTGCGGGTGACCCCGATCCCCGCGTGGCGGGCAGAGGCATCCGCATGTTGCAGGACGCGGGCATCGAAGTCCGCAAGGACATGCTCGGCGATGCCTGCCGATGGCAAAACCGCGGCTTTCGCATGCGCACGCGCCACCACCGCCCCTGGGTCCTGCTGAAATGGGCCGAAAGCGCAGACGGTTTCATCGGGGCCACCGGCGGCCATCCGGTGCGCATCAGCAATTCAGCCTCATCCCGTTTGGTGCACCGCTGGCGCGCCGAATCCGGTGCCATCCTGGTGGGCACCCGCACGGCACTGGCCGACAACCCCGCCCTGACCGTTCGCCTGGCACCAGGCGAACACCCCTTGCGCATCGTCATCGACCGCAGCGGCCGGGTACCGCCTTCGGCGAAGCTGTTTGACCGCAGCGCCCAAACCCTGCGCGTCAGTGAGGTCCCCCTGGAACCGCTGCCGGGTGTGGAGGATCAGGTTTACCCCTTTGATGAAAGCCTGCTGACCGCCATCCTGGACGATTTGGCGTCCAAAGGCATCAACCACCTGCTGGTGGAAGGTGGGGCGGCCACCCTGAGCCGTTTCATCGACGATGGCTTGTGGGACGAGGCCGTACGCTTCCGTTCGCCGCAGGCGCTGGAAGACGGCGTTCCGGCCCCCATCCTGCCGGGGGTGCTCACCTACCGCGAACGCCTGGGTTCCGATTGGCTGGACGTCTACCAGCCGCGGGACCGCACGCTTGAACGTCCGTTCAGCGCTTGAATCCAGTGTGCTGTCACGCCGATAGGCGCTTCAATAGCTGTTGTATTCGCCGGTTTCGGTGCTCTCCACGCGGCGGCCGTGCAGCAACGGAACGCGCAAGCTCAGGTAGACGTCCGCTCCACTGACTTCCGCCCCAAAGGCATTGGTGAAGATGTTGGCCGAGCCGAGGATAACAGGCCCCAGCCGCAGGTACAGGCCGGCGTCCAGGCCGTTGAGCTCCTGGTAGGAAACCGGTACACCGGCGCCAAACCAACGCATCTCGTAGCGCGGATTGAGGGCCAGGCGATTGGTATTGCGGACCCGGGTGGCATCGTCGGGGCTGCGCGGCGACCACCAGGCGTTCAGGCCCACGTAGAAGCCCTCCACCACATGGTAGTCCAGCATGGCCGTCAGGGTGCGCGGCATGGTCATGCGGAAGCTGCGCGGTGCGGTTTGCTGGCCTTGCGGGAAGCGGCCGATCAGGGTATCGTCGAAGGCCACCACGCCGTCGATGCTCACTTCGGTGATGTCCCAATCTTCGATGTCCACGCTGCCTTCCGGCCGGTCGAAGGCCTTGGGGTTGCGGCTGAAGGCAATCGATCCGATATCGGTCAGGGCCACAGCAGCCTTGAGCTTGTAGCGCGTGGCCGAACGGTCGGTGGCTGCGGGTTTTTGGCCGGCCTTGCCGTTGTAGGCTTCGCCCTCCGGGCGCCATTCATAGACCAGGCCAAGGTCTGCCCCGATGCCCAGGTCGTCGAAGCGAAAATTGCGCAGGGGGTCGTTGAGCGCAAAGCCTTCGGAGTGCCCGTAGTACAGGTTGCTTTGCGTCAGGGTCATGATGTCGTCGTTGGTGAACCTGTAGTTCAAGTCGTCGCTGTACAAGTACATGCCCTGGGTGCCCTGCAGCAATTTGACCGTGGCTCCGCCGGCCAGATAATGGGTCTTTTCTTCGTTTTGGTACAGCCGGTGGGCATAGGAGACCATGTATTCAGCCCAGAACATCGCCCCCAGGCGAACGCCATCCGATTCAAAGTCCTGGCCCCAAAGGGGGGGAAACTCAAATCCATCCAGCGCCAGACGCGCGGCTTCGGCGCCGAGCTGTTCCACATTGATCATGGAGCGGTAGCGGGTGCCGATGCTCAGGGCTGAGCGCGGCGAAAGCGGGATCAGCGCACCGGGACCGAGCACATCCAGCCCCAGCCGGAAATTGGCCACCTGCCCACCGTTGGCGCCGTCGAAATTCACGATGAGCGCACGGTCGCGGAAATCGTCAAAATCATCGTAGCTGGCGTTGAGGGTTTTGGTCCCGAAAAAGCCATCGTTGCGCAGTCCGAGGAAGTCGTTGTCAAAACCCGCCTGCACACTGACCACGTGGATGTCCAACGCGTAAGGGGTTTGCGCCAACAAGGCGGGATTGAACGTGATGGCGTTGTACCCGGCGTAGTTGGAACCGGTGTATCCGACCTGGGCCTGTGCAAACAGGGCCGGACTGCCGCTGAGCAAGAACAGCGCAGCCCCTAGCAATCGGACGTGCAAAAAGCGGATCGAGTGGTGCATGGTGTGTGTTTGCTGGAAAGCGTTCCGGAGGGCGCAGGTGTCAAACCCAGCATCCGAAATCGGTGGCAAGTTAGCCCGCCCGGCAGCTATACAGAAATGCTGCATGTGGCCGCTCGGCACAGATGTGGCCAGTCCATGCCGGGTTGGCACTGCCGTGGCTTGCATCGGCTTTGCCGGATGAAAGGCATCTTCGCCTTCCGGCGAACCCTTCTTTCAAAGCTGCAGGGTACAAGCCAGGGGCACCTGCTGAAAGACCCGCACCGCGGAAAAAGGTTGCACCAAATGGCCTGGCTTTTGCCCGCTGTGCAACGCCCACTGCTAGACCACCCATGGCATTTCCCGACCAGTACCGCAGCATCCTTGGCATCGCCGACGGCGATTACCGCGAAAAGGGCAGCAAGTTCCCGGCCCGTGCCTGGCCCGTGGACGACGAAGCCGCCATCGCCGAGGCCCTGGACAGCCTGCGCGCCGAACACCCCAAAGCCCGGCACCTGTGTTATGCCTGGCGCCTGGGCCTGGACGGGCAGCGCTACCGTGCCAACGACGACCAGGAGCCCTCCGGGAGTGCCGGACGCCCGATTCTGGGCCGCATCGACCACCACGGCCTGACCCAGGTGCTGGTGGCGGTGGTGCGCTATTTCGGGGGTGTGAAACTGGGCGTCCCCGGCCTGATCCACGCGTACCGCACGGCGGCAGACGAGGCCCTGGAAGGTGCCGGGTTTGTGGAACGACCGGTGTGCTGGGAGGCGGAACTGGACATACCCAATGGTTTGATCGGTCCGGTTGAAGGCCTTTTGGCCAAGCATCTGGCCGACGTGCAGCAGCGGCGTTATGGGGAAAACGCCGGGTTTTCCTTTCGCCTGCCCGCAGGCGAACGCGAAGCCCTGAACCAGGCCCTGTTGGCGCTGGACGGACGCTGCCAGATGGTGGAACGCGGGCTGGCTCCGCCTTTTGAGGACGAGCCGGTCTGAGCGCGACAGCGCGCGCAAGGCCCTGTGTTCAATCAACAACCGCCTCAGCGCGCCAGCAGGCGCTCCAGGTCGGGCGGATGCAGGCTCAAAACGGGCCGCAAAGCATGGTCGATGACCCGCCCTGCCCGGGAACCCATCAGGAAATGGTCCAGGCGGTTTTCGCGCGCCGTGAGGATGACAATCAGGTCGGCTTCGATTTCCTCGGCGTAGTGCACCACCGAATCGGCCACGTTGTCGTGCCGGATGATCTCCGTGGATACCTCAACGCCTGCCGTGCGGATGCGGTCCCGCTGCACGTCCATCGCATCGAGCAAACGGGCATCCTTGCCCTGGAGGGTTTCCATGAAATGCGCCACGGCCACCAGCCGCAGGCGGGCATCAAAGAGCTTGGCCAGGTTGATGGCCAGATCGATTTTGCGGTCGGTGCGTTCGGTCAGGTCCAGCGGCAGGAGGATGTTGCGCAGCCGAAAGGGCTCCGGCCGCTGCCGCAGGGTCAATACCGGCACCCGGCAATGCTCCACGGTACGCTTGGCGTTGGAGTCGAGGAAAAAGCGCGAAAAAGGGTTGCTGCCGCGCTGCCCTTTGGTGCCCATCACCACAAGGTCCACGTCTTCGCGGGACGCGGTTTCCGCAATCTGAGCGGATACCTTTCCGGCTTGCAGGATGGTATGGACCTGCATGTTGGGATCCAGGCCCTGAAGGCTGCGCAGGGCCAGCACCTGGTCGTCCAGTTCCTTTTGCAAACGCGCTTTGCCGTCCGCCTTCAGGCGCTCACCTTCGGCAGCGTGGAGCAACAGGAGGTCGGCCTTGACAATCCCGGCCACGCGGCTGGCGTATTCCAGGGCCTCCATGGACAGTTCCGAAAAGTCCGTCGGCACCAGGATGCGGTTGACCTTGATGCGGTTGACGCGGATAGGGTCCAGAAGGCTGCCAGGACTGCTTTGGGACGCCTGTTTGCCGGAGGATTGCGGACCTTCCGCCTGCGGCGAAGCCGAGCCCCCGGATCGGGCGTCGGGATTGGAAGCTGGGTCTGTGGAGTATGCAGCGGCCATGGCCTTGGGCGACTCCGGTAAAGAACGGCTTCCCGGCGCGCATTCTTCAAAATGCCTGGCTCGCCAGCCTGTGGACAACTGCTTTCGGCTGCCCTGCCGACATTTGCCGCATTCCCGAAACCTGAGCTACCCATCCTTTGGCGCAAAAGCCCTCCTGTGCTGGCGCAACGGATTGCCTACCGGTCACCGATCGCCCCTGGTTCAGCCTTTTTCCATCCGCCACCCTCAGCAAGCCCTCCCCCTATGGCCCAAATCGCGCCTTCCGAACTCATCCTCCGCTCCGACGGAAGCATTTACCACCTGGCCATGCGGCCCGAAGACCTGGCACCGACCGTCGTGACCGTCGGCGATCCCGGCCGCGTGCCCATGGTGGCCGAGCACTTTGATGCGGTGGAATCGGAAGGCATGCACCGCGAGTTCCGCTTTGCCACCGGCCGCATCGGCAGCCGGCGCTATACGGTGCTGAGCACCGGCATCGGCGCGGACAACATCGACATTGCCCTCAACGAACTGGACGCGCTGGCCAACATCGATTTTGAGCAGCGCGTGCCCCGCGCCGAGCACCGCCGTCTGCGCATTGTCCGCATCGGCACCTCGGGCAGCCTGCAGGCCGACCTGCCGGTGGACGCCTTTGTAGTGGGCAGCCATGGCCTGGGCCTGGATGGTCTTTTGGGCTGGTACAGCGGCGGCCGTTCGGCCGAAGACGCCCTGCACGACCTCGACGAGCAGGCCTGGTGGAAAGAACTGGAGTCCGTCCAGCTGCCGTTCAGGCCCTATCTGGTGGCCGCGGACACGGACCTGTTGGAGGCCTTTCCGCCCCTGTTCCACCGCGGGGTGACGGCTACGTGTCCGGGCTTTTATGCGCCCCAGGGCCGGAGCATTCGCCTGCAGGCGGCCCTTCCGGACCTGCCCTCCGAACTGGGCAAGCTGCGCTTTGGCACCGAAAGGGTGCTGAATTTTGAGATGGAAACCGCGCCCATTTACGGCCTGGGACGCCTGATGGGCCACGCCTGCCTGTCGGCCAACGTGATTTTGGCCAACCGGGTGAAAGGGCAATTTTCCGCAACCCCGCAGCGCAGCATCGAGCGCCTCATCGAAGCCGTGCTCAAGGTATTGGGAGGCCTTCCGCCGCAAGCCGGCGAAGCCTGATGCCGACCGCAGCCGCTGCGCCAGTCCCCGTGGTGAAGCCCATCCTGTACGCCCGCCCGAACGCCCACGCCACCTGCCCAAACACCGCTGGCATCCGCACAAACGCTGCAGGCATCAGCCAACCCCAACGCCTTCGGCAAACTGCGGCTGCGGATGGCCGACCCCCTTCAGGAATCGGTGCAAGGCTTCCCGTTTGGCGCCGTCCAGGGGATAGGAAATCCGCTGGCTGAGGTAGTGCCGCAGGTCAAAACCGGCCGGCATGGCTTCCGGATAGGCCTCCACCACGGCATCGATGTGGGCCACGCCGTAGGCCAGCGCACGGCCAAAGGCCTTTAAAAAGTCTTCGGGCAGGTCTACGGTACAGACCCACGCTGCAAAGACAAACGGCAGTCCGGTGTGGGCTTTCCAGGCCGCGCCCAGATCGTAGGTATGGGCAAATCGCTGGGCCAGTCCGATGGTCCGGTCTCCAATGACCAGCGCACCTTCCCCCGGAGCCAGGCCATCGGAAAGGCGCATGCGGTAGCCGGGTTGGGCCGGCACCAGCTCCGGGGTCAGCTGCCAGTATTCGCGCAACAAGAGGCGCAACAATTCCACCGATGTCATCGAGTGGTAATCCAGCCGGATGCGCCGCAGGCGTTCAATGGGCTTGTTGCTGTAGAGGGCCACCGTGTCCACCGCACCATCGCAGCCGATGCACCAATCGGCCATGATGCGCGCATCAGGCAATTCCCGCAACACCGCCACCGGCACCAGACCCAGGTCCACGGCTCCTGCGCGAAGCTTGCGGCCACCTTCGGAGGGGATGTCCAAAGACAGGTCAAGGCGTTCGCCCAAGGGCGAATGCTGCAGGCCGTAGAGGAAAGGCCGGGTATTGTGGTAGGCCACCGCCGTGGCCCGCCAATGGCTGGGGAGGCGGGCATCAGGCTTCATGGTGGGGCGGTTTCTGTGGACTGTTTAGCCGGCTCTGACCATCGGTGTATTCCGGTGTATCGAGGTGCTTTTGGGCATTGGCCGCCTGCACGCTGAAGCCCTGCCCGTCCCAAGCCAAATGGTAGTATGCCGTATTGCCGTGGCTGAAATCGTTCATGGCCGTCAATGGGCGGTCCAATAGGCGGCACAGCAGGATGCGCATGGTGCGGCCGTGGCAGAACAGCAGGCGCTTTGGTGCTTGCGCGCGTTGCGCTGTACCCTGATGGCCCCGTATCCGCACCCAAACCTCCGGCTCCAGAAAGGCGTCCAGGCGTTCGGCCACCTGGGCGGGGCTTTCGCCGCCAGGCAGAGCCAGGTCCAGTTTGCCTTCCGACCACTTGTCCATGATGTGGCGGTAGCGCCGCTTCATGGCCTCGCTGGGTTTCTGGCCTTCCTGCTGCCCCCAGTCGATTTCATCCAATTCCGGGTGCGCCGACCAGGGGAGTCCGGCCTCGATGAAAGGCTGGGCTGTTTGCCGGGTCCGGCGAAGGCTGGATACGTACACATGCTCGAAGGGCAGGCTGCTGTGCGCGGCAAAAAAACGGCGCGCCTGCTCCCTGCCTGTTGGGTTGAGGTCCGAATCCACCCCCCTGCCCTGCACGATGTGCATGCGGTTGAATTCGGTTTCCCCGTGGCGGACGATGTAGAGCTCCAAATTGAAATCAAATGGCCCGTTTGTGGATCGATCGTTCCAGAAACTTATGGAACGTTCGGTTCAAAACACAGGGCATAAGTGTTGGGAAACCGGTTCAATTGGCGGACGGCGGGGACTGGACAACAGGCAGGGGTCGATAGCCTTTTTCGGCGGTGCCGGTTTCGCCAGAGGCGGTATCCCAGTCGTAGTCCGTGTAATCCTGCAGCACGCCGTAGAGCGTGTCCCGTTCCACCGGTTTGCGGCCCACCGCTTCAATCAGTGCACAAAGTTCCTGGGTGCTGAGCTGCGGCGTTTGCTCTTCGGCACCGGCCATGGAATAGATCTTGGTGCTGTCGTCGATGGTGCCGTCCAGATCGTTGACGCCAAAGGCCTGGGTCAACTGCGCGGTTTCCCGCCCCAGCATGGGCCAGTAGGCCTTGAGGTGCGGAAAATTGTCCAGGTAAATCCGCGCCACCGCGTAGGTACGCAGGGTATCCTGCAGGCTGGTTTCCGGTACATGGCTCATCTCGTTGTCCCCGTTGCGGAACATCAGCGGGATGAAGGTGTTGAAGCCGCCCGTGGTGTCCTGCAGCTCGCGCAGCCGGCGCATGTGGTCCACGCGTTCCGCGAAACCTTCAATATGCCCATAGAGCATGGTGGCGTTGGACTTCATGCCCAACCGATGCGCGGTTTGGTGGATTTCCAGCCAGGTGGGGCTGTCGCATTTGTCCGGGCAGATTTCGGCGCGAACACGTTCGTCAAAAATCTCCGCGCCACCGCCCGGCAGGGAATCCAGCCCCATTTTCTGCAAGTAGCGGAGTCCTTCTTCAAAAGAGACCTTGGCCTTGCGGATCATGTACTCCAGTTCAACGGCCGTAAAGCCCTTGATGTGGAGTTCGGGCCGGATGCGTTTTATGCCTTCCAGCACCTCCCCGAACCACTGCAGGTTCATCTGCGGCAGCACGCCGCCGACCACATGTACTTCGGTGACCGGCTGGCCCTCGTATCGGCGAACGATGTCCCAGATCTGCTCCTTGTCCATCACCCAGCCTTCGTCCCGCTGTTTGATCTTTCGGCTGTAGCTGCAGAACGTGCAGGCAAAGACGCAGAGGTTGGTTGGCTCGACGTGGAAATTGCGGTTGAAGAAGGTGGTATCGCCGTGTCGGCGTTCGCGGATGTGGTTGGCCATGGCGCCCAGCAGGCCCAGGTCGGCCTTCTGGAAGAGGTGCATGGCCTCGGCATCGTCAATGCGCGTGCCGTCGAGCACCTTTTGGGCGATGCCCTCCAAAACCGGATCCTCCAGCCCCAGGTCAAGCAAGGCCTCCAGACGGGCTGCGTGCTGGGGCGGATGTAACATGCGTTGCTCCATGATGCCGCACCGTTTGGCACCCTTTGTGGCGGCCGATCGGTGTGCGGCAAAGGTACCCGTCACAGGCTCTTTTGCGGCCTTGAACCCGCCATTGCGCATACGCAAAGGACCCCGGTTGCCCGGGGTCCTTGTCATACACATGCATGCAGAAGAGCTATCGGGGTATGGTTCCCGACCTGGCCACAGTGCGGATTCGCCTGTAGGCGTCCTGTAGCCTTTGTGGAATCAGTCTTTGAGGCAACGGATGTTGGCGCCGCCTTTCTCGTGGTTGGTGAACTGCCCGAGGGAGTTGCTGAATTCGGCATTGGTCAGGGAACGGCCTTGCCCGTTGTTGAACGCATCGCGGTCCGTGGACCAGAAGTAGGCGATGCCGCCCTTGTTCAACGAAGCTGCATTGATGAGCAGGAAGCCACCGGGATGGGCCGTGAAGCCCGAGCTGTTGGTGGCCCCGTCGTTGGGATCGTTCCACAAACCGGAACCGTCCGCATTGTTGCCCGTGCTGCGCATCTGTCCACCCACATTGGCCGATGGGCTCGTGCCGCCCAGTTCGGTTTCCAGTTGTGCCCATTCTGCCATGCTCGGAATGTGCCAGCCGGTCGGCAAACGTTGCGCACGTCTTCCACGGCCAGGAAATTGTAGTGGTACCCGTAGTCGGGCAGGTTGGTCGTGTCGTTGTTGTAGGCCCGGAGGGCGCCTTCGGTGGTGTTCTGCCACTGGCTGTTGGTGGTCGGCTTGTAGATCGGATCACCGGTGCTGTAGTGCTCGGCCACCAGGTTCTCCTGCATCCAGCACTGCACGCCGACCTGGACGACGTTGTAGCTGTTGCCGGAAGCGTCTGAAACCGTAGACGGACAACTTACCGGTCCAGTTACCGTGAAGGTGTCGGGCGCCGATATCGGCGAAACGCCATAAGGCGGGGTGGCGCTGCAGGCCGAAACCACCCGCCAAACGTATTGGCCGGGCACCAGCTTGGATTCGGGCACCACAAAATTGTGGCGTTCATAGCCGATAATGGTTTTGCTGGAGCTGCCACCACCCGGACGTTCGGCAATCAGCCGCACCCCTTCGGATGCGGGCGGTACATCCCAGGTCAGCAGGACGCCAGATCCGGGCGTGTAGACGGATTCCAGGTTTTCAGGGGCAATTGCCGGGTCGCAAAAAGGCCCTTTCTGGGCCAACAGGGATCCCGATGCCAGCAGGCAAAGGAGTGCGGCGGCAAAGCGAAGGCGTAACGGTGTTTTCATGATGGTGGGATTGTGGATCCACGCCGGCAAAGCATCCGGCGCCGAATCCAAAGGTCTTTGGGACCTGCATTCAGCACAAAACCAGTTGGCCTCGTTAATATGGTTTTGAAGATGCCGAGCACAAAAAGAAGAGCCCGCCAACATTATGCTGACGGGCCCATCTCACTGTAAAAAGTATGCCTTGGAAAGCTCAACGCGCCACCACCACCAGGCGGTGTTGCCGCAACGTGCTACCGCTTTCCAGCACCACGGTATAAACGCCTTCGGCGAAGCCGTCCAGGGACAGGGTGCCGTTCTGGAAGCCCACAGCCAGTTGGCGGCTGTGCACCAGGCGCCCCATGGCATCGTAGACCGTCAGCATGCCATCCTTGGTGGATGCCGCTTCCAGGCCCCATTGAACCTGTTGGCCGGAAGCCGGGTTGGGCCACAGGCGAATGCCGTCCTGATCGTCCGCGCCCGGATCGGCAATGGAGGTGTTGAAATAGCAGCGCTCCGAACTCAGCAGCTGGGTGCGGCCGTTGCGGATGATGATGTCCCGCATGAACTCCGCCTGCTCCGCGGAAAACATGACCATACAGCGGTCGTCGGTATAGTCCATGTAGTTTTCGAACATGTCGTCGGTTCCGCAGCTCACGGCAGAAAATGGATTCGGACAACCATAGTTCGGGCCATCGCTGTCCGGGGTATCGTCAAAGCCGTCGTCCACGCCGCAACCGCCGTCGCCCCAGGTGTGGCGCAGGCCCAGCCAATGGCCCACTTCATGGGTCGTGGTACGGCCCAGGTTGTAGGGCGGGCTGGCCGTGCCTTCATCGCCGAAATAGCGGTAGCTGATCACCACCCCATCCAGCGCGGAGGAACCGCCGGGCGGATAGGCATAGCCCAGGATGCCGCCCCCGTCCTCCAGGTTGCAGACCCAGATGTTGAGGTATTGGTTGCGGGGCCAACCGGTGGAGCCATTGGTGTTGTCGTTTTTGACGTTATCCCAGCCAGCGGGGCTGTCGGTGTTGTCGAAGCTGGCTTCGGTGGTTTCCACCCGGACAATGCCGTCGGTGGCATTGCCGTCGGGATCCCATTCGGCCAGGCAGAATTGGATGTTCGCCGCACCGGCAACCGCACGGAATTCCGAGCGCGCGTCCCCGAAGTCCACGTTCAACTTGGCATAATCCTCGTTGAGCACGCGGATCTGGCTGCGCACCTGTGCCGTGGAAATGTTCTGTGCCGGGGTATTGTAGACCACATGCACCACGGTGGGGATGTAGATCACGGAATCCGGGTCCGGGCCACCGGCGCCCCCCTGGCGGGCATTCCCATTCTGGGCGGCACTACGCGCGCGGCGTGCTTGCATCACTTCCAGCACTTCGTCCTGCAGCGTTTGCATGTCCACAACAGCCTGAGGGTTGCGTTTGGCCAGTTGTTCCATGGCCTGTTGCTGGCCGCAACGGCCGTGGTGGTGTTCCGCCTGAGCGGCATGATCCTGGGCCAGGGCATGCCCTGCCAGCACCGGACTGAAGGCCAGGCTGGCCGCAATCAGGGCGTTTTTCAAGGTGGTCGTCTTCATGGGATGCGTCCTTGGTCTTTCACGTGCACCCACACAGCATTGGGTAGGAATGCTCTGCAGGGCGGAAAGCGCAATAAGAGGAGATGAACGGAATTCGGGTCAAGAGGTTGTGCAACAAGAGGCCTTCGCCTGTGGCGAACACCCCTCCCAAAGATAACGCTTCGGACAGGGCCACCCGGGGCCGGCGGGCGATCCAGGTCCTGTGCGCAGGTACGGCCACACTGGCCGGACCACCATCAGCGATCAGGCATCTTCCTGTTGGTTGTTGCCGCCTTTCAACAAACCCGCATAACGCTCCCAGCGTTCCAGTACCGCACGGAAATCGGGCGGGGCTTCGGCGGCAAAGCGCATTCGCTCCCCTGTTGCCGGGTGGGTGAAGCCCAGGGTTTTGGCGTGCAGGGCCTGGCGCGGCAGGGTGGCCAGGTTGTTCTCCACAAAACGGCGGTATTTGGTAAAGACCGTGCCCTTGACAATCCGATCACCGCCGTAGGTGGGGTCGCCGAACAGGGGATGGCCGATGTGGGCCATGTGCACCCGGATCTGGTGGGTACGGCCCGTCTGAAGCTTGAGCTCGATGTGGGCCACGTAGCCCAGGTTGGCCAGAACGCGGTAATGCGTCAGGGCCGGTTTGCCGCCTTCGCCGTCCTCCACGACGGCATACACCTGGCGTTGCCGCGGATGCCGGCCGATGTCGCCCTCCACGGAGCCTTCGGGGTCCTCGAACTCGCCCCAGGCGATGGCTTCATACAGCCGTTCGGTGCTGCGTTCGGCAAACTGCCGCGAAAGGTGTTCGGCCGCCGAGGCCGTTTTGGCCACCACCATCAGGCCGCTGGTATCCTTGTCCAGACGGTGGACCAGGCCAAGCCGCTCGGGATCCAGGGCCTCGCCCAGTGCGCGGGTGGTGGTTCCCGGCAAGTGGTGCATCAGGCCGTGCACCAGCGTGCCGGTCCAGTTGCCCGAACCCGGATGCACCACCAGGCCGGCCGGTTTGACCAGCACCAGCAATTCCTCGTCCTCGTAGCGGATGTCCAGGTCCATGGCCTCGGGTTCCAGCGTGGTTTGTTCGTGGAAACGCGGAATTTCCAGATCCACCAGCTCTCCGGGCTTGACCTTGTGGTTGACCTTGACCGCCTTGCCGTCCACGGTCAACAAGCCCGCATCGGCGCATTGGCGGATGCGGCTTCGGCTCATTTTTTCCAGCCGCCCGGTCAGAAACAGGTCCACGCGCAGCGCCTCCTGGCCCGGGTCCACACGGTATTCCACGGCTTCGTAGCGCAGGGGTTGTTTGTCGGAGTCGGGCATGGCCAAAAGCGTAAAAAGGCAGATCGGGTGCGCAAGGTACGTTCAGCCCGCTTGGGCTGCGGCGCTCCCCTGAAGACCGGCTGGTGCCGGGCGGCACGTGCAGGGTCAATCGGTCTTTTCCGCCTCCCGGCGAAGGTCTGCCTCCACCAGCTCCACACCAAAAAGGTCGGCAAAAGCTTCCAGCCAGTGGCCGCGGACTTCGTCCATGGAGATTTCCCGGCCCAGTTCACGGGCCAGAGAGGTCACCGCTTTGTCGTCGATGCCGCAGGGCACGATCAGCTTGAAATGCTCCAGGTTGGGCTGCACGTTGAACGCAAAACCGTGCATGGTCACCCAACGGCTGGCGCGGATGCCGATGGCGCAGATCTTGCGCGCCCGGAAGGGATTGTCGGCGTCCAGCCATACTCCGGTAGCGCCGGGGAGGCGTTCGCCGGTCAGGCCATAGGCCCCCAGCACGCGGATCACGCATTCCTCCAAAAGCCGCAGGTAACGGCCAATGTCGGTAAACAGACCGTCAAGATCAAGGATGGGATATCCGACCAGTTGGCCTGGACCGTGGTAGGTGATGTCGCCGCCGCGGTTGATGCGGTGGAACTCGATGCCCCGGGCCTCCAGGGCCTGGGGACTGGCCAGCAGGTTGGCTTCATCCCCGTTGCGGCCCAGCGTAAACACCGGCGGATGCTCCAGGAGCATGAGGTAGTGCAGGCGGCCATCCGGGCTGGCGTGCACGGGCCTCGGAAGACCGGCGCTTTCCTGTTCCCGCCGGGCCAGTTTTTGGGCCACCACACGGGCAAAGAGGTGGTCCTGCAGGTCCCAGGCGGGAGCATAGGGCATGCGGCCCAGGTCCTCCCACAACACCCGCTCGGGCGCCTGTCCGTCCGGGGGACGGTGCGCGTTGGGCGGAGTGGGAAGCGGTTCGGACATGGGTGGTTCCGGGCTCAGGCCTCGGAGGCATCGGGGTCTTTCAGATGGGTTTTCAGCGCATCAATAATGCCGATGTCCATCGGATCCACACCGCGCAGGGCGGCCCATTCAACGCTCAACCAATCGCCCAAGTGAACCCATGCAAACGCCTGATTCCAAGCCTCTTGTTGGTCGCCTTTCAGGCGAATCACCTCCTGCCCCCCTGCGGCAATCCGCTCCCGGGTCCAGGCCATGCGGGCGGCATTGCGGGGATCGTCCAGCACGCTTTCCAAGATGATGGGCACCAGCACCGGGGAAGGCTTGGACCAGGCCACCAACGCATTGTGGTTCATTTCCGGAAAGCGCTCGGCAAAGGCCTGCACTTTGGTGTTTTCCTGAAGCTGCTGGCACCAGCGCCTGAGCACGGGGCTCCAGCGCTCCTCGGCCAGCAGGTAGGGCATTGCCGGGCCTTCGCCCGAACGGGCGTGCAGCGTTTGCGCCAGGCTCCGGGCAGCTCCCCGCAGGACCTCCTGCTGCTGTTCGAGATGCGTGGCCATCCCGCGGATTTCAGCCTCCGGGAAGGCCTCCACCAGGCCATGATGGGCCAACGCACGCCCCAGCAGCACCAGGGAATAGCCCAGGCAGGAGCGCGGCGGTCGGCCGGTAGGCAAAGGCCAGCGGTCCAGCCCATGCGTTTCGGCCATGGCGGCCAATTGTCCACCGGAGCTGATGACCACCACCCGGCACCCCAGCGCCAGGGCCTGTTCGGCCACGGCAAGCGTTTCGGCAGTATTGCCGGAATGGGACGAAGCCACCACCACCGCCTTCGGCGAAACCCAATCGGGCAGACGGTAGCCCTGAATGAGCTGCAAGGGCTTTTTCAGGGCCACCAAGCTGGCCAACAGTGGTGCGGCCACACCCGAACCGCCCATGCCGGCCACCACGAGCTGTTCGGGCAGGCTTTGGCTGGGGTTCAAGGGAGCCGATGGACCAATATCCAGGGCTTCGCGCAATTGCTGCGGAAAGGTTTCCACCAGGCGGTCCATGCGTCCTGTCGGGCTATCGCTCATGGTGGAAGGGCGGGTTCCGGGCCTGCCGTCGGGGTCGACCGAAGGCGTGGCCATGGTATGGGGGCGTGCGGATGCAGAGGATCCGCGGGCAGACGTGTTCAAGCGCTGTGGTGGTCTGGGTTCGGGTATGGCAATACGTTTTTGCACATACGGCAAAACAGCGGCTTCTGTTCCTCCTGTTCCCGGGCAAAAGGCCTTCCTTCCGGCCCGTGGACCCGCAAAGAAACCACAAAACGCTTCACCCAACGGCCACGACGGCCGAAGGCAGGCAGCCACATCGCCAGGCTTTGGGGCGGCGTGGGGAAGCGGTGGCCGCTTCCTGGCTGGTGGCACGGGGATTTCGCCTGCTGGCGAACAATTGGCGCTACGGCCGGCTGGAAGTGGACCTGCTGGCCGTGCCCCCCGGGCAACCACGGACCCTCGTGGTGGTGGAGGTCAAAACCTGGGTGGTGCCGCCCGGAAGCCTCCAACGGGCTGCAGCATGGGGGGAGCGGCCGGAACATGCCGTGGACGCCCGCAAGCGCCAGCTCCTGGCCCGCGCCGGACGTGGGGCGCTGGCTGCTTTTGCCGGCTTTTCCGAACTGCGCTTCGACTGGGTGGCCATCCGTGTGGACGGGGGGCGTTGCCGGCTGCTGCATGTCCCGGACGCCTTTTTCCCGGGTGCCTGAGGCCGACACACCAGCGGACAGCGCCCTGCCAGGCGCGTGTATCTTTGTGGGCTTCCATCCATCCGCTGACTTCAAGCTCCCCCACCCTGGCTACCGACACCCAAAAAGCGCTGCGCGAAAAGCTCGATTCCCTGCACCGGTTCCTGCAGGTCGAACGGCGCATGCATCAGATTGAAGAAACCGAAGCCGTTTCGGCCCAACCCGGCTTTTGGGACGATCCCAAGAAGGCCGAGGAGATCATGAAAGGCCTCAAGGTCGAAAAGGGCTGGGTGGCCGACTACCGCAAGGCCGAAGCAGCGGTGGAAGACATGGAGGTACTGATGGAGTTTCAGGAGGCCGGAGAGGCCGATGCCGACGATGTGGCCGAAGCCGAAACCAAGGCAGCAGCCGCTGTCGAGGCGTTGGAAATGAAGTCCACCCTCAGCGATGAAGAGGATGGCCTGGACGCCATTCTGACCATCAATTCCGGTGCCGGAGGCACCGAATCCTGCGACTGGGCGGGCATCCTTTACCGCATGTACACCATGTACGCGGAAAAGGCCGGCTTCAAGGTCAGGGAACTCGACTACCAGGAAGACGATGTGGCCGGCATCCGCTCGGCCAGCCTGGAGATCAGCGGGGATTTTGCCTACGGGTACCTGAAGAGCGAAAACGGGGTGCACCGCCTGGTGCGCATCTCCCCCTTCGACTCCAGCGCCCGGCGCCATACTTCCTTTGCCTCTGTATTTGTCTATCCGGTGGTCGACGATTCTATCGAAATCGACATCAGCCCTTCCGACCTGGAATGGGACACCTTCCGTTCCTCCGGAGCGGGCGGCCAGCACGTCAACAAGGTGGAAACGGCCGTGCGGGTAAAGCACGTCCCCACCGGCATCGTGGTGGAATGCCAGGAAAGCCGCTCCCAGCACGGCAACCGCGAAACGGCCATGAAAATGCTGCGTTCCCGGCTGTACGATGTGGAGTTGCGCAAGCGGCAGGAAGAGCGGGATAAAACCGAAGCCTCCAAGAAGAAAATCGAGTGGGGTTCGCAGATCCGCAACTATGTCCTGCACCCCTACAAGATGATCAAGGACGTGCGCACCGGCCACGAAACCGGCAATACCCAGGCCGTCCTGGATGGCGACCTGGAACCCTTCATCAAAGCCTGGCTGTTGAGCGGTGTGAACGCCGCCTCGGCGGACGAATCCTGAGGCGACCGTTGCCCGGGCTCCAGCAACAGCTCTGGCTGTTTACGCCTGCTTTTCCTCAAACGTTTCCCCATGGTCTTCTGGCACAATCCCCGATGCCGCAAAAGCCGCGAAGCCCTCGCCCTGCTCCAGGAACGCGGGCTTGAACCCGAAATCCGGCTGTACCTGGAAACCCCGCCATCGCCAGCTGAACTCAAAAAGCTGCTGGACATGTTGGGCATCTCCGCAGAAGCGCTCCTCCGCAAGGGTGAAGCCGTCTACAAAGAGCAGTTCAAAGGCCAAACGTTGACAGATGCCGCCTGGCGCAAGGCCATGGCCGCATACCCCAAACTCATCGAGCGGCCGATTTTGGTGCACGGCAACAAAGCCGTGGTGGGCCGTCCGCCGGAGCGGGTATTGGAGCTGCTCTAAACGCGTATGGTGGATTGCCGTATGGCCGGAGCAATGCCTGACATACCCGGGCAAAAGGCCCTATAGCCCTTCGGGCGAAAGCCCGCTGGCCGGCAGGTTCTCTTCGCCGAAGGCATTCAATAAATCTGTGAGGTCAGAGGCTTTATCTTCCTGACCATCAGCCACATATTGACCACGCCAGATGCTGATAAACTCGTGCACGACCGCGCGGTTGGGCACAGGCAGGTAATACTCCGGCCGGGCATCCACGCCGGCGCGCTTGAGGTTGTCGTCGATGTCCCGGGCCGTCACCACAGCGCCGCCGCGGAACGGATAGCAGTAGAACACCACTTGCTCACGCAGGTCGGTGCGGTCAAAATCAAACAGGTAACCGTCCGTGATGGCCAGCAACGGGTGTTGCGGAAATGGCACGCCGTAGACCGGCAATTCCAGCTGTTGGGCCAGAATGAGGTAAAGCATGCCCATGGAGAGCGGATTGCCTTTTTGCGAATCCAGCAACTGGCCCAGGGAAGACGCCTTCGGGTCCTGGGCCAACTTCTCCACCCCGTCAAAACCCTTGTGCTGGAAAAGCACCTGGTTGATGACGTGCACCTTTTCCAGGGGCGTGAGGTAGTTGCTCAGTTCCAGCCAGATGGCGCGGCGCAATTCGGCCACCTGCTCGCGCAATTCGGCCGCATCACGGCCGGGAAAAGCC
>JAUIHG010000229.1 GCA_030432405.1 Bacteroidia bacterium
TGGGTGAGGCGGGTCGTGCGCCCGCGAACCTCGATGCCGGCGGCGAGCCAGGACTGGCGGCGGCGCAGGAATCCCTGCGTGGGGTCCGCCGCGAGAAACAAGTGCCCGCCGGGTTTCAACGCGGCGTTGACGATCTCGAACCACGCCTTGGCGAAGAACTGCGCTTCATCGACGAACACGGCGTCGTAGGCCGGAAATGCCAGCCGGTTTTCCACCACCGGATCCTTTTCCGGGCTATTGTCCTCCGGTTTTGCCGCTACCGGCTTGGTTTGCGCTTTGGGCGGAGGATTGACCGCTACCGGTTCCTCAGAGGCAATCTGTGTCGGAGGGGTATTCGATGGAGCCGCGTTCGCCGAAGGCGAATTCATGGCTGTGCCCGATTCCGGCACGGGGGCCGGTTGGGCGTCCTCCACCGGGTTGTCCTGCGCCAGGGGCACTTCGGGGAGGCTGGCCGGGGCGATGCGGGCCTTGGTCTCGGTGTGGATTTTGTAATCGCGGAAGGCGCGGTAAATGGCCGAGGCCATGTAGGTCTTGCCCTCGTCGGAGGTGAGGAAGTTTTCCTCGCCCACGTTGGTCAGAAAGCCGGTCTCGATCAGTACCGCCGGCATGGTGGTTTTGTAGAGCACCAGAAAACCGGCCTGTTTGACGCCACGGCTTTTGCGGCCCACGCGTTCGGCAAACTGTTCCTCCACGCGACCGGCCAGTTCGATGGACTGTTCCAGGTGCGCACCCTGGAAGAGGGTGAAAATGATGTGCGCCGAAGGGTCGTTGGGGTCAAAACCGTCGTAGTGGTGGTTGTAGTCGTCCTCCATCGTGATAACCGCGTTCTCACGCTTGGCCACGTTGAGGTTGGCCTCGTTGCGGTGCAGGCCCATCACGTAGGTTTCCGTGCCGTAGGGGCGGGGATTGGCGTTGGCGTTGCAGTGGATGGAGATGAACACGTCGGCCTGGGCCCGGTTGGCGATGGCCGCGCGCTCGTGCAGCTCCACAAACACGTCCGTTTTGCGGGTGTAAATCACCTCCACGTCGGGCAGGTGCTCGGTGATGTAGCCGCCCACTTTCAGGGCAATCTCCAGGGCCACATGCTTTTCGCGGGAATGTTTGCCCGAGCAGCCGTGGTCGTGCCCGCCGTGGCCGGCGTCGATGACCACCTTGGTCACCGCATAGGGGCTGGCCTTGGCCTTCCCATGTTCGGGCTGGCCTTCGCCGGTACCGGCAAAAACGCCTTTTGGCACAAAGCCCGGGCCAACGATGCCGAGGCCAACCACCAACAGGCAAAGGCGCAGACCGCGTTGCACGCGGTTTAACCCACGTTGGGGTCGACCGGATACGCGGGGGGCGCTTTTGGGCGTTGTGGATGGAATGGGCGAGTTGGGAAGGAGGAAGGACATCGGAGGGAGTCTGAAAAAAAGGGCGCTTAGTTTTGGCCTTTCGCCGTGGCGGCAGAAGGGGCAACCTGGACCTACACGGAAAATTAGCGGTTAATCGCCTTGGCCTTTTTCTCCCATTTGCGTGTTTTGGTAGCCTGGGCGGCAATCTTGCTGTTGGCCCCTTCCGTTAACGCGGAATCCGTCGTGGATATTGGACGATCGGAGGCCGGCCTTGTGGATTGGGGGAAAGCCTTTTTGCCCGTTTGGGCGCCGGACAGCCTGGTTGGAACGCCTGACGGCGATTCGGTGCGCATCCGCACCGGCAGCAAGGGCCGCAAAAGCGGCGAAGACCCCGCTCCGGATACGCCTGACCCGGGACTCGGGAAGACGGACGACCAGGGCACGGCCAAGCAAGATGCGGACAATCCCGCGGCCGTGGACCTGCCTGCGCCCACGGACAGCATGCGGGCGCTGGTCGGCGGTTTGGACATCGGGGAGCTGCTCGGGGACAGCCTTTCGCCGGAGGCGATGGGGGACTCCCTCCGCTATTGGGCCGATTCCCTGGGCCTGCCGCTCGAAAGCTTGTTGGGCCTGGCCGGGCTGAACCTGGATTCTGCAGGCATGGACTCCCTGATTTCGCTGGCGGATCTGGCCCAGGCCGTGGCGGCCGACACCAGCTTTTTGCCCTTCAGTCCGGACGCACTGGATGCGGATGTGGCCTATTCGGCAGTGGACTCCATCCTCTACGACATCGCCGGTCAGATGGTCTACCTCTACGGGGAGGCCAAGGTGAGCTATCAGACGTTCAACCTGGAGGCGGAATACATCGAGTTCAATTGGGCCAACCAAACCGTGTCGGCCTGGGGCATGGAGGACACCTCCGGCCAGGTGATCGGCAAGCCGGCTTTTGTGGACGGCGACCAGGGCTTTACCGCCGATACGGTCCGCTTCAATTTCAAATCGGGCAAAGGGCGGATCGCCAATATGCGGGCTGAAGAACAGGGCGGTTTCATCGGCTTTGAGCAGTCCAAACGCAACCAATACGAGGAGATCTACGGCTGGAAAGGCTATTACACCACCTGCTCGGATCCGGATCCGCACTTCCACATCCAGGCCAACAAAGTCAAGTTGGTGCCCGACAAGCTGGTGGTCACCGGGCCGGCCAACCTGCGGATTGCCGATGTGCCAACCCCGCTCTTTTTGCCTTTTGCCCTGTTCCCCTTGCAGAAGGGGCGCAGTTCCGGATTGTTGTTGCCGGAATACGGCGAAAGCCAGGGGCTGGGCTTCTACCTGCGCAACGGCGGATGGTACTTTGCCATCAGCGATTACCTGGATTTGGCCCTGACGGGAGACATCTATTCCAGGGGGAGTTGGCGGGTCAATGCCGCGAGCAGCTACCGCAAGCGCTACCGCTACAGCGGTCGGGTCAACCTCAATTTTGCCAATACCCGAACCAACTTTCCCGAAGAGCCCAACTTCAGCGTGGCCCGGGATTTCAAGATCACCTGGAACCACAACCAGGACCCCAAAGCGCGGCCCAATTCGCGGTTTACCGCCAACGTGACCGCCGGTACGAGCACATTTTTAACCAACGCCGTCCAGAACAACGACGACTTTCTCAACAACTCGTTTACCTCCAACATCACCTATTCCCGTTCCTTTCCGGGCAAACCCTACCGCCTGGAGGCGTCTCTGCAGCACAACCAGGTACTGGCCCAACGCCTGGTCAACCTGACCCTGCCCAAGCTGGCCTTTACCGTCAACCGGATCAAGCCTTTTGAGCGGGCTTCGCGGATTGGTCAGCCCAAGTGGTACGAGCAGATTGCGGTCAGTTATTCGGCCGAAGCCCGAAACGAAATTTCGGTGGCCGATTCGCTGCTGTTCAAGCCTGAAGTGGTGGACGCGTTTCGCTATGGCATGCGCCATACCGTGCCGGTGAATTTTGCCATTCCGCTGTTCAAGCATTTTACGTTTTCGGTTTCGGCCACCTACAACGAGAACTGGTATCCAGAGACCATCCGCAAGACCTTTGTGCTGGACAGCGTGTACAATGCCATGGACTCGGCCATCGGTTTTGGCTTTGTGCGCACCGATACGGTCCAGGGCTTCAGCGCAGCGCGCTTTTTCAGTACCACAGCCAGTGTTTCCACCCAGCTCTTTTCGATGTTTCAATTTCGGGGCAAGCGGCTCAAAGCCATCCGTCATGTGATGACCCCATCGATCAATGCGCAATACACGCCCGACTTTTCCCAGCCCATCTGGAACTATTACGGCACGCACGCCAGCGATGTACAAGGGACCCAGCAAACCTATTCCAAGTACCAGGCCGGGCTGTTTGGCGGGCCGGGTCGGGGAAGGGTCGGGAGTCTGGGCTTCAGCCTGAACAATACCCTGCAGGCCAAAGTCCGCGACCAGACCGACACGGTGGATGGCCACAAGAAAATCCAACTGCTGGACCAATTCAGCATTGCCGGGAGCTACAATTTTGCCGCCGACTGCGGCCTGAATGGCCACGTCGAACATTTGCCTGGGTATCAGCTCTTTCATCTTCTCGGTTAACAGCCGCCCGCGATGCTGTACTTGATCCCGGTGTACGATAGTGGCCAGCGCGTCTACCCTGTCACCGTTGATGAGCACATCGAGTTTCGAAAGCTGTGCGGTTTCAAAACGCTCAAAACCATAATCCAGCGAGGCGTAACCCCGACTGACCGACTTCAGGCGATCGAAGAAATCCAGCACCACTTCCGCCATGGGAATATCGTAAACAATAGACACCTGCGCGCCTAGAAACTGCATATCTTTTTGCACGCCGCGTTTTTCCACGCACAGCGTAATAACGTTCCCAAGGTAATCCTGTGGTACGAGAATGTTACAGCGCGCGATAGGCTCGCGCATCTCCTGAATCTCGCCCAGTTCGGGCAGCGCCGAGGGGTTGTCCACCTGCACGACCGTCCCATCGTTTTTCAGTATCTCATACACTACAGTGGGCGCTGTTGTAATCAGGTCGAGATCGTACTCACGCTCCAGCCGCTCCTGGATAATCTCCATATGCAGCATGCCGAGAAATCCGCAGCGAAAGCCGAATCCCAGCGCGTCCGAGGTCTCCGGTTCATAAAACAGGGAAGCATCGTTCAGTGTGAGCTTGGCCAGCGCATCCCGGAAATCTTCGTAGTCATCCGAGGAGATAGTAAAAATACCCGCGTAAACCTGCGGCTTGACGCGCTTGAATCCCGGCAGCGCCGGCACGTCGGGCTGGCCTGCATGTATGAGCGTATCGCCAACCGGTGCGCCGTGAATATCCTTGATACCCGCCACGACATAGCCCACCTCACCGGCCTGCAGCAGATCCTTGGCTACGCGCTTGGGTGTGAATATCCCGACGCTGTCTACCTGCTGTGACTTGCCGATAGATTTGGCGACAATCTTGTCACGCTTGCGCAGCACGCCCTGCTTCACCCGCACCAGCGAAACCACGCCGAGGTAGTTGTCGAACCAGGAATCGATGATCAGTGCCTGCAGGGGCGCATTGCGATCGCCCTCGGGCGGCGGAATTCGCTTCACGAGATATTCCAGCGCATCCTCGATTCCCAGACCCGACTTGGCGCTGACCAGACAGGCCTCGCTGGCATCGATGCCAATAATTTCCTCAATTTCCTTGCGGACTTTGTCGGGGTCCGCCTGCGGCAGATCCATCTTGTTGAGTATGGGCAGGACTTCCAGACCCTGCTCGATGGCCGTGTAGCAGTTGGCGACCGACTGCGCCTCAACGCCCTGCCCTGCGTCCACCACCAGCAGCGCGCCCTCACAGGCCGACAGCGAGCGGG
>JAUIHG010000230.1 GCA_030432405.1 Bacteroidia bacterium
AGGACCTCGCGCAGGATGTAGGCCGAAGCGCCGCCAGGCACGTCCTCGTCCAGGATCAATAGGCGGTTGGTCTTTTGCAGCGAGGCGGCAATGCGGCCGTCCAGGTCAAAGGGCAGCAGCGTTTGGAAGTCGATCAACTCCACGGAAATGTCCTTCGCCGAAAGGCGGGCCATGGCTTCCTGGGCCACCCGCACGCAAGAGCCGTAGGTGACCAAGGTCAGGTCCTCCCCTTCCTGCAGCACCTCCACCTGGCCCAGCGGCACGGTGAATTCCCCCACATTGACCGGCAACTTTTCTTTCAGGCGGTAGCCGTTCAGGCACTCGATAACCAGGGCGGGTTCGTCGCTGCGCAGCAGCGCATTGTACATGCCCGCGGCCTGGACCATGTTGCGGGGCACGCAGACGTGCATCCCGCGAAGGCTGCCCAGGATCATGCCGATTGGCGAACCGGTGTGCCAGATGCCTTCCAGACGATGGCCCCGGGTGCGCACAATGACCGGCGCTTTCTGCTGCCCCTTGGTGCGGTATTGCAGCGTGGCAACGTCATCGGTGAGCGGCTGCAGGCCGTAGATCAGGTAGTCGAGGTATTGGATTTCGGCAATCGGCCGAAGGCCGCGCATGGCCATGCCCAGGCCCTGGCCCATGATGGTGGCCTCGCGGATGCCGGTGTCGAACACCCGCTCCTCGCCAAAGACCTCCTGCAGGCCGGCAAAGCCCTGGTTGACGTCGCCGATTTTGCCGAGGTCTTCGCCGAAGGCGACGATGCTCGGATCCCGTTCCATGTTGGCCCGGAAACAGGCGTTGAGCACTTCAAAGCCGTTTTTCAGCGCCGGCTCGGACCCAAAATCAGCGGGTACCACGTCCACGGCCAGGGCGTTTGCCGGGCTCTGGCTGTGCAGGTGGCTGTGGTAGCGTTCGTCGTTGGCGGCGTCAAAGCCGTTGAGCATGCGGCGCAGGTCCTTGCGGGCCTGGCCCTGCTCGCCGATGCTTTCGTGCAGGGCACGGCGCAGGGTGGAGATCACGTCGCGGCGGGTGGGCTCGCGGAGTTTGCCCAGGCTTTCGCGCAGTTTGCGCACGGTTTCCGCCTGCGGCGATTCCATGGCCAGGCGGTCCAGCGCACCCAGGGCCCGGTCGCGCTCGTCGCGCACCCGGTTCTGCAGGGCATCCAGTGCTGCTTTTTGCGCGGTTTTGGCGCTGCGCTTGGCTTCAGCGGCAATGGTGTCCAGCTCCTGTTCGGCTGCCAGGCCATGCTCCAGCATCCAGGCGCGCATCTTGGCCAGGCCGTCGTACTCCTGCTCCCAGGCCAGCCGCTCTTTGGACTTGTAGCGTTCGTGGCTGCCGGAGGTGCTGTGCCCCTGGGGCTGGGTGCATTCCTGCACGTGAAACAGGGCGGGAATGTGGGTCTCGCGGCAGCGCTGCAGGCCCTGCTCGAAGACTTCGCAGCAGGCGGCATAATCCCAGGCCTTGACGCGGTAGATGTCCAGGCCGCGGCCGTCTTCGCCGGCTTGCATGCCGGCGAGCGCCTCGGAAATGCTGCCCTTGGTGGTCTGGTACTCGATGGGCACGGAGATGCCGTAACCGTCGTCCCAGACAAAGACCGCCAGCGGGATGCGCTGCACGCCCGCCGCGTTGATGGATTCCCAGAAAACACCCTCCGAGGTGGAGGCGTCGCCGATGGTGACCACGCAGACCTCGTTGCCCGAGCGGCTGAAATTGTTCTCCTCCGCAATCCCGTTTTCCGCCCCGATCCGGTTGCGGTACACCTTGCTGGCCAGGGCCAGGCCCACCGAACGGGGCATTTGGCTGCCTGTCGGCGAAGCGTCCGCCGCCACGTTCGCGCGTTCCCGCAAATCAAGCCAACGGCCCTGCTCATCCAGGAAAGCCGAGGCAAAGTGCGCGTTCATCTGCCGGCCGTGGCTGAAAGGATCGGCCCCTTCATCCGGGTCGGCATAGAGCTGGGCAAAAAACTGCTGGACCGTGGAAACCCCGGTGGCCAACATGAAGGTCTGGTCCCGGTAGTAGCCGGTTTTGTAGTCGCCGGGCTGGAAATAGCGGGCCAGGGCCAGCTGCGGGATCTCCTTGCCGTCTCCGAAAATGCCAAACTTGGCCTTGCCCGTCAGCACCTCTTTGCGGCCCAACACACTCGCCTCCCGGCTTTCGCAGGCCAGGCGGAAGTCTTCCAGCACCTGGGCTTTGAACTGCTCGAAAGACAGCGCGTGGTCGGACGCTTCGGACCGGGTTTGTTGTGGCATATGCTCCTCAACAGGGCTTTCTGCAGTGGGGGCGTCGTTTCGGGAATCGGGCATGGGGCGTTCGGGCATGGGAGGGGTCGGAGGATGGATCAAGCGGCAAAGTCAAGAAGGATGGCGGAATACGGTGCCGGGGTACCTTGGAGCGGTTGCGGTCAATATAGCGCAGCGCGGGTCCCAGACGTGCAGACAGGGCAAAAAACCAGGGCGCAATACCCTATAAACCGCCCTGAATCGCCCTCAAAGATAGGGGCAAGTGGACGGGCCTCAGAAATACGGCCTAAACTGCTTTTCTGGCACGTTCCTTGTTGCAAAAAGGGCCGAACAGAGGCGGCTTGCGCCGTACCTGCCTCGGCCCACGGGTGGCTTTTCTGGCAGGGCTTGGCTACCTTTGGAATCCAGTAAACCCGACAACCGCGTAAACACCATGAAACGTTTTCTTTCCGTCCTCTCCCTGCTGACCGTGCTGGCCGCGGGCGCCTTCGCTCAGGTCAACCTGGTCACCGATGAAGAAGTGGACCCCGATGCACCCGTATTCGAGTGGGTTGAAGAAGTCCACAACTGGGGCGACATTCCCCAAGGCACCCCGGTGACCCACAAATTCACCTTCACCAACGCCGGCAAAAGCCCGTTGATCATCAGCAACGTCCAGAAAACCTGCGGTTGCACGGTGACCAACTGGACCAAAGAACCCGTGCTGCCCGGTGAAACCGGTTTTGTGGAAGCCCAATACAATGCCGCCCGCGCCGGTGCCTTCAACAAGGCCATCACGGTGCAGAGCAATGCTTCTACCCCCAACAAGAAGCTCTACTTCAAAGGCACCGTCACGGCCGGTGAAAAAGAAGAAGGTGTTCCCGAGAAGAAGTCCCTCTTCTCCCCCAACTGATCCTGTCAAAAGCCGTTTCGGCTTTTGCCCTTACAAGCTGCCTCATCCGGGGCAGCTTTTTTTTGCCTCGCTTACCAATGATAGTAATACTACCTATAGGGATTGTTTTGTAAAAAACTGTAAAAGCACACCCATGATCTCAGGATGTATGACTACTTTTGAGGCAAAGGAATTGCCATGCTCGAAGCCTATCTGCCCTATTGGATGGCCCTGGTCCTGATCGGAAGCAGCGCCTACTTCATGCACCGTTCCTCTTTTGCGGCCATCCGGTCCAAAAGCAGGGCTGCAGAAGACCGCATACGCAGCACCCATACCCTCAGGCCGGACCTGCACCACAGCCGCCAGGAGCGTTCCAGCGGGAGCCCGCACGCCGCCTGATTGGTTCGTGTTCGCCGGAGCGGCGAAGGCCGCGATGGCACCTTGAAACCGCTGGACCAAGCCGCGATTTCCCCCGGTTCAGCACGGGGGGAAATCCTACTTTTGGCGCATGCCATCCGTAAGCGACAAGGGCCTCCGCATGCCGGCTTCGCCCATCCGAAAGCTCATGCCCTTTGCCGACGCTGCACGCGACAAGGGCACCCGCGTGTATTCCCTCAACATCGGCCAACCGGACATTCCCACCCCCGATGCCTTCTGGAAGGCGTTGCGCAACATGGACATCGGGGTCTTGTCCTACTCGCACTCGCAGGGCATGTCCATGTACCAGGACCGTTGGGTGGACTATTACAGCCGTTTTGGTGCGCGCATAGCGCGCGAAAACATCATCATCACCACCGGCGCTTCCGAAGCCCTGTCCATTGCGGTGATGAGCTGCCTGAACCCCGGCGACGAGATCATCATCCCCGAGCCCCTGTACGCCAATTACATCGGTTTTGCCACGGCGGCGGATGTGCGCATTTCCCCGGTCCGCACCACCATCAACGACGGCTTTGCCCTGCCGCCCATGGAGGCCTTTGAACAGGCCATTCGCCCGGAGACCAAGGCCATCCTGATCTGCAATCCCAACAACCCCACGGGATACCTGTACACCGACGAGGAGCTGCAGATCCTGCAGCGCCTGGCCAAACAGCACGACCTGTTTCTGTTTGTGGACGAGGTGTACCGCGAGTTTGTCTACGATGGCCGAACGCACCGTTCCATCCTGACCATGGACGGCCTGGACCAGCATGTGGTGGTGTTCGACTCCATTTCCAAGCGCTTCAGCGCCTGCGGTGCCCGCATCGGTGCCCTGGTCAGCCGCAATATGGAGGTCATGGAAGCTGCCTTGCGCTTTGCACAGGCACGGCTTAGCCCGCCCAGCCTGGGACAGTTGGCCGGAGCACCGCTCTTTGACCTGCCGGACAGCTACTACACCCACATCCTGGAAGAGTACGACCGCCGGCGGAAGTACCTCGTAGGCCGGCTGCAGGACATGCCCGGCGTGCGCTGTCCGATGCCCGGCGGAGCTTTTTACGCCATGGTGGAGCTTCCCGTGGACGACACGGACCGCTTCTGCCAATGGATGTTGGAGCATTTCCAGCACGAAGGTGCCACGGTGATGATTGCTCCGGGCAGCGGTTTTTATTCCACGCCGGGTTCAGGGCGGCAACAGGCCCGCGTGGCCTATGTGCTGCACCTGGAAGACCTGGCCAGGGCCATGGATGTGCTGGAAGCCGGGCTGGCCGCGTATCCGGGACGGTTGGAAACGGTGGAAGGCGAGTTTGTAGCCTGAGCCAATGCGCTGCGGCTAGGCCATTTCACTCCGGCTAGGCCAATTCGTTGTGGCTAGGCCAATTCGCTCCGGCTAGGCCAATTCGCTGCGCTTGGGCAGCGCCACTTTCTGCTTGCCGAATTTGAGCAGCACGCGCTCCATGGCACCGTAGACGGCAATCGAGTCGCGCTTGGAGTCCATGAAACTGAGGTTCTGCGCGCCGATGTAGGCCATGTATTCAATCTTGGCCGTGGTTTCGGCGGCCTCCTCCCCCAGGCCGGCCTCCAGATAAAGGGCGGTGATGAAATCGATGCGCTTGCGGTCGGTCCTCCGGATGTACTTGAGCACGGTTTTGTTGAACG
>JAUIHG010000231.1 GCA_030432405.1 Bacteroidia bacterium
CTGATCAGGAACACGGCGCTCAAGGCAAAGGCTGCCATCATGCAGGCACGGTGGGCCATGATGCGGCGCTGGCGGATCAGGCCGAAGCCAGCCAGGAGCAACACACTGACCGTGCTGTTGATCAGCGCATTGACCTTGGGCAGGATGCGCACATCCATTTCCAGCCGGATGGCCGGGGTGTAAAAGAGCACGGCCACCAGCACCGGCACCAGCACGGATACCACGGCGATGATGCGGTTCATCCGCTTTTCGGCCGGACTGAAGGTGGTGGAAGGGGTGGAAGACATGGCAGAAAAATGAACGCCTTGGATGCGCGCCCTAGTGCAGGCTGCTGGTGGCATCCGCATTTGCGGCCGCCGGTCCAGGCAATAGGTTGTATTGATTCAACAGGTAGCGGGTGTCTTTGATCAATTGCGCCACCTCTTTTTCATCCGTACCCTGGTAAAACCCGCGGATGCCGCCTTCGGGGTCCACGAGCACAAACTTTTCCGAATGGTCGATGTCCGAAGGTCCGTTGTACTGCACGGTGAGCATGAAATGCTCGCGGCCCAGGCGGTAGATCTCGCGCTGGCTGCCGGTGAGGAAGTACCAGGCACCCGGTTCGGCCTCAAAGCGCTCGGCGTACTCCCGCAGGACGGGCACGCTGTCCCGCTGCGGTTCGAGGGAAAAGGACACGATCTTGAAGGCATCCAGGCCTCTAAAGGCGTTCTGGACCTTGGTCATGTTGGAGCTCATCATCGGACAAGCCGCCGGGCAGGTGGTGAAAAAGAAGTCCACCACGTAGACCTGGCCCAGCAAGTCCGTTTTGGCCAGCGTATCGCCCGAATGGGCGGGAAAAGCAAACTCCGGGACATAGCGCAGGGCCGGCTCGTAAAAGCGCACCGACGGCCTGAGGCCTTCGTCCACACGCGTGGTGGCCCGGGCAGATTCCGCTTTGGGCTGGTAGACAAAAAGGAAAAACAACACAAAAGCAACCCCAACCAGGCCTACGCCCAACAGGGTTTTCATGCGCTGGTCCATGATCGTAGGGCCTGGATGGGTGCCGCTTCGGGCGGCAACGGCGTTGATGCAGGAACGGCAGCGGCCGGCATCAAGGCCGTCGGGTGACGGAAATTCCGGAAACCCTGACCGTGCAAGGAGGCGGTTCGCCGGAAGGCGAAAAGAGGCTCACAGTTCCCGCAGCAGGTAGACCGCGTCGTTGATCAGGTTGCGGTAACCGGCGCTGTCGGTGGGCAGGTACCAGCCGCGGGGCCTTCCCTGGCCGTCGATGAGCGCAACCTCGGTCGGACTTCCGAGCGCAAAAGTACGTCCGGACAGGCCCACGCCGTCCATGACCGCGGTCACATTGGCCGGCGTTCCGCCGGCGAAATGCCAGCCCGTGTAGTTGCTGTAGCGCCGCCCGACGTTCCACAGTTCCTGCTGGCTGATGCCGGGCTCCAGGGCCAGGCTGAGCATACGCAGGTGCTTGTACTTGGACAGGGCGTATTGCACGTCGCGTATTGCGCGCAGACGCGGAGCGCAGGGTTCGCCGCAGGCGGGATCCCACGCATGGGCAATCCAGACCTTGCCGGCAAAAACTTCCAGGGTCAGGGAATCGCCCTGGTGGCTGTAGAGGTAATAGGCTCCAATCGGGGGGCCCGGCTCAGCCACAAACTCGGCACTGGGTTCGATGGCCTTCAGCAGGCCGGTGCCCCACAGCACACCCAGGATGATGGTGGCGGGCACCACAAACAGCACAAACCCTGCGCCGAGCAGCCGCCAGCGGCGGCCTTTGAGGAATTGCCCTTCGACGGGTTCGCCCGAAGGGTCGCCCTGTGGGCTGCTGTATTGGGCGGAAGTACCGGTGTCCGTCATGGAAGGCGGATCAGCCGAACCAGTTGCGCAGTTCCAGCCAGGACACGCCTTCGTAGCTGAAGGCGATGATGGCCCAGATCAGGAAGAGGAATGGCGCCAGCACCGATATGGTGAGCGGCTTGAGCTCGTAGCGCAAGTGCATGAACTCGCTCATGATGTAATAGGCCTTGGCCGCACTGAGGACGATGAACAGCACGTTCAGCCAAATCTTGGTGGCCACTTGTGCTTCAAAACTCAGGAAATAATAGTGGGCCAGCGCCGCCCCGATCTCCACTGCCGTGACTACGGACAGGATGATCAGGACCCGCATTACGCGCCGTTTGCTCTCTTCGTGGGTGATGCCGGTTGCCATGGTGGTGACGTTGTGGACTGGGCCGTTGCAGACAGGGCTTCTCTGGACTGGATTCGGAACAGCGGTTTACAAGAGGTAGAAGGCCATGAACACGTAGACCCAGACGAGGTCCACAAAGTGCCAGTACAGGCCCACTTTTTCAACCATTTCATAATGGCCGCGGCGTTCGTAGGTGCCAATCCAGGTTTGGAACAGCACGATGACGTTGATGATGATGCCCACGGTTACGTGCGCCCCGTGGAACCCGGTGATCAAAAAGAAAAGGGCACCAAAAGCGGCTGCACCAAAGGGGTTGCCCGTGGGGGTCATGCCCTCGTGGATCAAGTGGGTCCATTCCCAGGCCTGACTGCCCACAAAGACCACACCGCCGAGGATGGTCCAGACCATCCAAAACATGACGCCCTTTTTGTTCATCCGCGTGCCTTCCTGCACCGCGCGTACCATGGTCACAGAACTGGCGATCAGGGTGAAGGTCATGAAGGTCACAAAGACCAGGGGCAGCTTGGCATGGCCGGTCAACGGGGTGGCACTGAAGACCTCGTTCGGGTCTGGCCAGGCGTTGGGCAGGCCGGTGGCCATGGGCGGATGGGCAAAGCGGATCGCCGCATAGGCGATCAAAAAGCCGGCAAAGGTGAAGGTGTCCGAGATGAGGAAGTACCACATCATCAGCTTGCCGTAACTGGCCTTCACGGGCGCTTGTCCCCCACTCCACAGGTCCTCGGAGGACGCGGATGCCTGCGTATGGGCAACGGCGGTATCAGCCATAGTGCTGGTTGCTTAGGGTGCTGAAATTCAGGTGTTGGCGATGAAGAATACAAACAAATACAGCCACAACAGGCCGATGAAATGCCAAAAGATGGAAATCAACTCCACCGACGGCACTTTGTCCGTATTCAGGGCGCTCAGCAGGAGGTCTTCCGGCTGGCGGTAGCGGGTAAAAGCGAGGACGCTCACGGCCGCCAGGGCCACCACGCCGCCGAGGACGTGGAAAAAGTGGGCGCCCGAAATGACGTACAGGAAATCGGCGGCCACTTCCGTGCCCACGGCCAGGCCGCGGTCCACCAATTCCATCCAGGCGTAGTACTGGGCCGCCAGAAAAGCGGCACCAAGCCCGGTGGTGGCCAGCATCATGCTGCGGTAGGTACCCAGTTGGCGCTGTTTGAACGCCCTGTAGGCGAACACCAGCGTGACCGAGCTGGCCAGGATGAAGGTGGTGCTCACCCAGAACAAGCGGGGCAGCTCCACGTTGTTCCAAACGTTGGTATCGGCGTGCTTGACGATGTAGGCCGAGGTGAAGCCGGCAAAGAGCATCACCATCGAAGCCATGGACAACCAGACCATGAACCGGAGCGGGTGCACCGGTCGGCGGTATGGGGTTGCGGTATGGGTCATGGTGGCCATGGTGGGAAACGGTAGGGGATTCAGGCAGCGTCCAGGACAAGGGCGGCAAACACGATGGGCAGATAGGCAAAGGAGCCAAAGAGCAGGGCCCGGGCATCCTTGACGGTGCAGGTCTGCAACAGGCGCAAGGCCTGCAGGGTAAAGAGGCTGCCGCAAAGCACAGCCACACCTGAGCCGATCAGCCCGCTCATGCCGGCCCAATAGGGCAACAGGCCCAGCGGAATGAGCACCACGGTATAGGCGAGGATGTGAAGGGCACTACGGCGGCTGCGGCCGGAAGCGTCCGGCAGCAGGTCAAAACCGGCTTTGGCGTAGTCGTCCTTCGCCATCCAGGCGATGGCCCAGAAGTGCGGAAACTGCCAGAAAAATTGAAGGGCAAAGAGGATGAGGGCTCCCGTGCCCAGATCGCCAGTGGCGGCGGTCCAGCCGATGGCCGGGGGGATGGCGCCCGGAATGGCGCCGACAAACACGGCAAAGGCCCCCATGCGCTTCATCGGGGTGTAGATGAAGGCGTAGCTCAGCAAGGCCAGGGCGCCCAGCAAAGCAGCGGTGGGGTTGAACACGGACCAGAGGATGGCCACCCCGGCAATGCCGGAGCCGCCGGCCACCATCAGGGCAGTGCCCATGCCCATGCGGCCGGTGGGCAGTGGGCGGTTGGCGGTGCGCTCCATTTTGGCGTCCGTATCGCGCTCAATGACTTCGTTCAGCGCATTGGCAGCACCGGTGACCAAAAGGCCGCCGAGCATGAGCCAGGCCAGTTCCGCGTAGTGGAACCCCGTGGCCGAAGCGCCCGAGGCGGTGGCCAGGAGATAGCCGATACCGGCCGAAAAAACCACGATGCTGCTCAGCCGTAGCTTGACCAATGCGGCCAGGTCGCGCAGGAGGCCGGGCGCAGCGGTTTGCACGCCGGTTTTGGCATGGGCTGCGCTGCTGCTGGATGCTGGAGACTGGGGCATGGGGTTCGTGAGGCGTTTTCGCCGGAGGCGAAAGGGTCAGCAAAAGGGATGCGGCAGGACCTCAAGGGTTACCGCACTCCCGTGGCGGATCAGGACTTGGGCGCGTCCGGATCGTGGTGGACCGGAGCAGGCTCGGCGACTGTTCCCGGATCGGGCTCGTGCTGCGGAATGAATTCGCGGCCGTTTACGCCGTAATCATAGGCCCAGCGGTACACGGTCGGGATCTCGCCCGGCCAGTTGCCATGCCCCGGATGAATGGGCGTGGTCCACTCGAGGGTGGTGGCCCCCCAGGGGTTGAGCTCGCGCACCTTCCGTCCGCGGTAGATGCTGTAAAAGAAGTTGAAGACAAAAATCAGCTGCACGGCAAAGGAGACGATGGCGGCCGTGGTGATGACGGCGTTGACCTCGCCGAACATGTCGGCAAACTGGAAGTTTTCGTGGCTGGGATAGCGGCGCGGCAGGCCGATCATGAAGTGCATCGGGAAGAAAATCACGTATGCACTGATCATGGTGCCCCAAAAGTGGATGTAGCCCAGGGTTCGGTTCATGAAACGGCCGAACATCTTGGGGAACCAGTGGTAGACCCCGGCGAAGGTGCCGAAGAAGGCCGCCACCCCC
>JAUIHG010000232.1 GCA_030432405.1 Bacteroidia bacterium
TCGTCATGGCGTCTGCACCACGGTGCGGTGCTCAGGTTCGGAAATGGGCGCCTGCACGGCGGATTGCGCTACCGAAGTTCCGCGCTTTCGCGCGAAGCGCAAATGCTCCATGCCCGTAAGGGTGAGCAGCAACAGGTCCAGCGCATAAATGCTGTCCTCCACCGGGATGCTACCGATGCGCAGGCCGAGGTTTTCGGCGTCGTTGTACCAAACAATGGGTTCGGCCAGACCGGTTCCCGTCAGGATGCCGTTGGTCAGCAGGAAGGGCACCAGCACGCCCGCAAACCAGATCCAGAAGCGGCCCATCCAGGGCGTGCGCCGCGCGCCGTGGTAGGCCAGCAAGAGCGCGGCCAGGCCAAAAGCAGTCAGCGTGTACCACTGGTCCCGCCAGAAAAAGGCACCCGCCGCCAGCAAGGCCGCTGCCGCCTGGTTGGCCATCGGCAACCAGGCCGGCGAAGGATTCCAATCGGTGTAGGCGCGCAGGGTTTCGTAGAGGAACACGCAGGCGTAGGGCACGGCCAAAAAGAAGAGCCATTCCTCCAGGGGCAGGCCAAACAGCCGCCAGCCGACCAGGTAGCGGTCGTTGAAACCCCAAACGCCCATGTCCGTGAACCAGACGTCCCAAACCAGAAAAATCCCGGCGGAAAGCGCCAGGGCGGGAAAAAAGAAACGCCAGGTACGGAAAAACGCCACCCGCTGGTCAAAGCTGAGCAGCAGTGGGACGGCGATCACCGCCAGGTCGATCCAAAGGTAGAGGGCGTTCACAGCGCGACGCATTCAACGCGGCCAATGAAAAAGAAACGGCTCACAGCAGCCCGGCCGCGTTGGTCACGTAGGAACGGGCCAACAGAAGCACTTTGCGCGGGTTGGAGACGCGGATGCGCTTTTCGCGGATGCGGGCCGCCGGTGTGCTGCGGATTTTGGCAAACAGCTTCTTGTAATACAGATACGCCAGGTAGACCCCAAAGCGGCTGCCGTCCGGCAATTGCTGAATGCCTACGTAGGCATGGGCAAAGTCCTTTTCGATTTCGGCCTCAATGCGCTCTTTGCAGGCGTCGGTGAAGCAGCCAAAATCAACACCCGGAAAATACACGCGGCCCAGGTCTTCGTAGTCGGCCTTCATGTCCCGGAGAAAATTCACTTTCTGAAACGCCGCTCCAAGGCTGCGTGCCGGAGCCACAAGGCGCTCGTATTCGGCCTCGTCGCCTTCGCAGAAGACCTTCAGGCACATCAACCCCACTACTTCGGCGGAGCCGTAGATGTATTCGTCGTAGCCGTGCCGCTCGTAGCGTTCCTTGTGCAGGTCCATTTCCATGGAGCGCAGGAAGGCCTCAATGAGGGGACGCGGAATGGCAAAGCGCCGCACGGTATCCTGAAAGGCATGCAGGATGGGGTTTGTCGAGATGCCCTCATCCAGGGCCCGCCAGGTGTCGGCGGTCAGGCGTTCGAGCATGCCCGCCTGGTCGTGGCCGTGGAAAGAATCCACGATTTCATCGGCCAGGCGCACAAAGCCGTAGATCCCGTAGATGGGGTCGCGGAAGCGCGGATGCAGGCTTTTGATGCCCAGGCTGAAGGAGGTGCTGTAGCGGCCGGTGAGCCGTTTGCTGCCTTCGTAGCAGACCTCGCGGTAAAGGCCGAGGCCCGTGACCGATTGGGAGAGGGTCTCAGTCGACATAGTGGGGTAAAAACAAGGCCTTGGCGGAATGGTTCACGGCTGCCGCATTTCGCGGATCAACCTCCATCAAAGACCGTACCGGGGAGCCGGGGTTGCATCGCGCAGGTGTTTTGCAGCGCCCCGGCCAAACAGCGGGAAGCGCCGAAAATAGGGATTCGCCGGAGGCGGAAACTCACTGGAAAACAGGATCACAAGCGCTCCACCCGGTAGGTCCGCATGGCACCGATGCCCTTGACCGCCGCGTGATCCACGGGATGAAAGCGGTAGCGCCCTTCGGGCGATAGCCGCGCAAAAACCGCCTCGGAAACATGGACGGCCCCGGCTTCCCCGTGCGCCTCCACGCGGCTGGCCGTGTTGACCGTACTGCCCCAGACGTCATAGGCAAACTTGCGCACCCCCACCACGCCGGCCACCAGCGGCCCACAGTGTACGCCGATACGCACCTGGAAGGCCGGCAAGCCTTCGCGCTCCCGTTCGGCATTGCGCAGGCCAATGGCTTCCAGCATGCGGAAGGCGGTCTGCATCGTGGCCTCCAGGTGGCCCCCCTTCGCTTCGGGAATGCCGCCCACGCAAAGGTAGGCGTCGCCGATGGTCTTGATTTTCTCCACACCGGTTTCGCCCACAATGCTGTCAAAGAGGCTGAAGCACACGTTGAGTTCGTCCACGAGGTCGCGGGCACGCATGCTGCGGCTGATGCTGGTGAAGTCCACAAAATCGGTGAACAGCACACTGGCGTCATCGTAGCGCACGGCCTGGGTTTTACCGTGTTCCTGCAGTTCGTGGGCCACCCGTTCGGGCAGGATGTTGCGCATCAGGGCGTCCACACGGCTCTTTTGATGGGCAATTACCTCGCGTTGCTGGCGGGTGATGCGGAAACGTTGGAACAGCAGCGTGCTGAAGCCCAAAAAGAGCGCGGCACCGGCAAATCCGGCATTGCGCTGCAGGCGCTGCCACTTGAGGTCTGCCTGGAAAGCCGCCTCCTGCTGGGCCTGTTCCAGGCGCGAAGCATGCCATTCCTGGCCAAAACGCATGCCCTGGATGCGCCGGGCCTTCTCCGCGTTCACGATCTGGCTGTAGGTCTCCGCTTCCATGCGGGCATGGTGCATGGCGCTGTCCACCTGGCCCTGTTCATAGAATGCCTCAGTCAGGCAGGCGTGGGCGCTGGATACGTACTCGTCCAGATAGGAACCTTCGCGGGCTACGCGGATGCAACGCCGGGCGGCAACAATGGCTGAATCCGGTCGGTTGAGGGCTTCATAAGCCTTGGCCATGTGCAGCCAGGCGGCGCGGGCGTTCCAATTTACCCGACGGCTCAGGGCAGCCGCTTCCCGCCCCGCGGCGATGGCCTCCCGATAGCGTCCCTCAACAACCAGTACACCGGCCAATTGGCCCTTGACCACCGCCATCTGGAAGCTGTCGCTGGTGGTGGTGGCCAGCGCTTCGGCATAGGGAAGGAAGGCCATGGCGGAATCGTAGAGTTCCTGGCGGAGGTAGGATTCGGCGATGTCCGAATAGACGCTGATGATCAGGTTGGTGTCCCCCAGGGCCAGGGCATGCGGCTGGGCCAGCCGGAGGTAACGCAGCGACTCGTCCAGGTCCTTTTGGTCCCAACCCACGTAGGCAAACGCTGAGTAGGTCTGGAAGAGGTAAAAGGTGTCCTGGGCGGGTTCCAGCAGCTCTTGCGCGGCATACAGAAATTCCAGGGCTTCTGGCGCGTAACCCTGCCACAGCAGCGCCAGGCCCATGTCGTACTGGCAACGGCCCCGGCCCAAATCGTAGTCGATGGAATCAGCCAATTGCAGGCCCTCCACAGCCCGTTCATAGGCCGCCCCGGCGTCGCTGAACACGGTCTCATAGGCTTGCCGGGCCAACGCATCCACACGATCCTGCTCTGATTGGCGGGAGGTTTCTGTATGTACAGCCCTGCCCGATGCGCCCTGAGCCGCAAGCAGCAGGGGCATGCACAACAACAGGGCCAAAAGCCCTTGGGACAAAACGGGAAGCGGGCGCATGGAAGGTCGGGGGATGCCTTCTTCGGGACGGCAAGAATCCGGGTTTACCGGATCGGAATTAAGATACGGGAAAGCGCTCTTGGTCCGCAAATGCCAGGCCGGACCGCTGGAGGCCGGCGCGGTTGATGGTGCGCGTTCGCGCGAAGCGCAATATGCAGCCGTCCCGCTAGCTCCAGCGGAAGTCCTTCAGCACTTCGGTGGCCGCCACCCGCCCGGATATCAGCGAAGGCGGTACGCCCGGGCCCGGCACGGTCAGCTGACCGGCGTAATAGAGGTTGTCGAGCTTGGGGTTTTTGAGCCCCGGCTTGAAGACGGCCGTCTGTTTAAGCGTATTGGCCAGCCCGTAGGCATTGCCTTTGTAGGCGTGGTAGCGGTCCTTGAAATCGCGGTGGGCAAAGGAGCGCTTGTAGACCTCGTGGCCGGCAATTTTTTCCCCGGTAAGCGCCTCCATCCGGCGAAGCACCTTCTGGTACTGTTCCTCGCGGGCGGCCTCGGTGTCTTCGAGGTCGGGGGCCACCGGGATGAGGATGTAGAGGTTTTCGCCGCCCTCCGGTGCGGTGGAGGGATCGGTGCGCGAGGTAACGTTTACGTAAAACAGCGGCTCGGAAGGCCACTGCGGCTGGTCGTATATCTCGTGCGCGAAGCGCTCAAAAGGCTGGTCGAAAAACAGGTTGTGGTGCAGCAGCCTGGGCGTGCGTTTGTCCAGGCCGATGTAGAAAATCAGGCTGGATGGGGCCATGACGCGCTTGTCCCAGTAGCGCTCGTCGTACTGGCGGAATTGCGGTTCGAGGAGCTGCTGCTCCACGTGGTGGTAATCGGCCCCGGCCACGATGACCTCCGCCTCCCACTGGCGGCCGTCCTTGGTCCGCACGGTTTTCAGGGCTTTGCCTTCGGCCGAGAAGGCCTCCACTTCCGCGTTGTAGACAAATTCCACGCCCTGGGATTCGGCCACGGACACCATGCCCTTGATGATGTTGTGCATGCCGCCCATGGGGTACCAGGTGCCCAGGGCCAGGTCGGCGTAGCTCATCAGGGTGTAGAGCGCGGGGGTGTTTTGCGGGATGCCGCCGAGGAAATAGACCGGGAATTCCAGGATCTGCTTGATGCGCGGATGGCGGAACAGCGCGTCGACGTGTTTGCGGTAGGATTTGAAGAGGTCGAGCTTGAAGAGGCCAGTCAGCAGGCGCGGATCGGCAAATTCCATCACGCTGCGGCTTGGCCGGTAAACCAGGTCGTGGATGCCCACCTGGTATTTGTGCGCGGCCTCATCGATGAAGCGCTTGAGCCCCAGGTCGCCATTCCCGGCGGTGGCTCGCTCTATATCGAGACGACGCGCGCCATGACGACGTTCGACGTCGATGCCGACGGACGCAAGGGGCAGGGCAATGCCGCCCAGCTCGCCATCCAGCTCAATAATTCCGCAGCCAAAGAAGCCGCCCGCCAGGCCCGCATGCGCGGAATCGGCGGCATCCTTGCCATCGATTT
>JAUIHG010000233.1 GCA_030432405.1 Bacteroidia bacterium
ATGCGCATCGAGATGATCCGGGCGCTGAAATATTGGATTTTGGTGGCCAATGTGGACGGTTTCCGCTGCGACGCAGCCGATTATGTGCCCTTCAGCTTTTGGTCCCAGGCGCTGGATACCCTGCGCGGCATGCCGGACCGCAACCTGCTGATGTTGGCCGAGGGCGGCAGCTCCAGCCATTGGACCGCCGGATTTGACCTGAATTGGGGTTGGAACTTCTACGGCGCGCTGCGCCAGGTCTTTCTGGAGGACCGCAGCGCCGCGGATTTGAGCGGGGTGCACAATAGCGAATACGGTTCCGTGGGACCGGGTTACCACCGCCTGCGCTTCACCACCAACCACGACGAGTCCGCTTGGGACGCCACGCCGCCAAGCGTTTTTGGCGGTCAAGCTCCGGCCTTGGCCGCCTACGTGGCCAGTACTTTCCTGGGCGGCGTGCCCCTGATCTACGGCAGCCAGGAAGTGGGTCGCGAAAGCACCGTGCCCTTCTTCAGCAACAGCAGCATCAACTGGAGCGCCAATCCGGACGTGTTGGCGGAATACCAACGCCTGATGGACGCCTATTCGGCGAACCCGGCCTGGCGCAGCACCGCGCTCAGCGACTTCAGCACCGACGATGTGCTGATCCTGGAGCGGGGCAGCGGCAGCACCCGCGGCGCGGTATTGGTCAACGTCCGGGACAGCGCACGCAGCGCCCCCATCCCCGCCGCCTGGCAAGGCCTCAGCGCCATCGACGCCCTGGACGGCAGCAGCCTGACGCTGGACTCCACGCTGAGCCTGGACGCCTACACCTACCGCTTGTTGGAGGGCTTCTGAGCTGCCGATTCCAGGAGCAGGGGCATCCGGGAACCGCCGGCCGACCCGGCGGACAGGCTTTCTCCGGTGGGACCGACCTTGACCTGCTCACTGTAACTTGCGCCGCATGAGCGAATTGGCGATTGTGGGCGGCGGCTTGGTGGGTGCGCTGCTCTCCGTGTACCTGGGCGAACGCGGTCACCGCGTGGACGTGTACGACAAGCGGCCGGATTTCCGCAAGACCGGCGCCTCCGGTGGCCGTTCCATCAACCTGGCCCTGAGCGACCGCGGCCTGCGGGCCCTGTCCAACGTGGGCCTCGACGACGAGGTGCGCAAGCTTTGTATACCCATGCACGGGCGCATGATCCACGACGAAAAGGGCGCGCTGAATTTCCAGCCCTACGGCAAGGAGGGCCAGTTCATCAATTCCATCAGCCGCGGCGGCCTGAACCTGCTGCTGATGGAATACGCCAACCGCCACCCGCACGTGGATTTCCATTTTGAGCAGTCCTGTGAGGGCTACGATCTGGAGGAACACCGGGTGTTGTTGCGCAACGCCTCCGGCGAAGACCATGTGCTGCAGCCCAAGCGCGTCTTCGCCACGGATGGCGCCTTTTCCGCCATGCGCTACAGCCTGCAAAAGCGCCCCCGATTTGATTACCAGCAGGACTACCTGGCCCACGGCTACAAGGAACTCAGCATCCCCCCGGCGCCCGATGGCGGCTGGCGGATTGAAAAAGGCGCGCTGCACATCTGGCCCCGCGAAAGCTTCATGCTCATCGCGCTGCCCAACCTGGACGGGAGCTTTACGGTGACGCTTTTTGCGCCCTTTGCCGGCCCGGAAGGTTTTGACGCGCTGGACAGCGAAGCCGCCGTGCAGGCCTATTTCGAAAAACATTTCCCGGACGCGCTGGAGCACATGCCCGACCTGATGGCGGACTTTTTCGGCAATCCGACCTCTGCCCTGGTGACCGTACGCTGCTACCCCTGGGCTTACGGCAGAAGCCTGTTGCTCGGCGACGCCAGCCACGCCATTGTGCCGTTCTACGGCCAGGGCATGAACGCCGGCTTTGAAGACGTGCGCGTGCTCGGCGACCTCATGGAGCAATTCGGCGACAACTGGGACCGCATTTTCCCGGCCTTCGAGCAAGAGCGCAAGCCCAATGCCGACGCCATCGCCGAACTGGCCAAACGCAACTTTGTGGAGATGCGCGACCACGTGGCCAACCCGCTTTTCCTGTTGCGCAAAAAGATCGCCGCCGCAGTTTCCGAGCGCCATCCCGACCGCTTCATTCCGGTCTACTCCATGGTCTCCTTCAGCCACATCCCCTACGCGGATGCGCTGCGGGAAATGGACCGCCAGGACCGCCTGTTCGGCGAAATCCTCTCCTGGCCGGAGATCGAAAGCCGCTGGGACCACGACTACGCCGAGCGCATCGACGCCCTGCTGTTGGGCGAGGGCGCCGCGGTTTGAATGGCTCGGCGTTTTAAGCGGCATCCCGCGCAATCCACTCGCCCCCCTTCCATGGAAACGCCCGAAACCATCAAGGCGGCCCTGTATGCCGCGTGCCGCCAGCGCGTAGAGGAACGCATCGCCGTACTGGAGGAGCTTTTAGCCTCCATCCGGGAATCCCGCGACAACGAAACCAAAAGCACCGCCGGCGACAAACACGAAACCGGTCGGGCCATGATGCAGCAGGAGGAAAAAAACGCCCAGGACCAATTGGCCGAAGCCCGACGTGTACAAAGCGTGCTGAACGGCCTGGCCCCTGGAAAGCCGTCCGCCGCCGTCGCCCCGGGCAGCCTGGTGCAAACCGACCGGGGCACCTATTACCTATCCATCGGCCTGGGCAAAGTCCAACTGGAAGCGGGCCTGTATTACTGCATTTCCCTGCAATCCCCCATCGGCACGGCCATGGCCGGCCTGAAGGCCGGCGAACGCTTCACCTTCAACGGCCAGCGCTTCGCCGTTCAGGCGGTGTGGTGAGGCGGTCCTTGGGTCGATTTGCCTTTTCCTCTTTCCAATTGCTGCCTTTCGCGGAGCTGAGGGGGTGCAACGCTGCCCTACGCCCATCCAATCCTGCCCATTTCGCGGAGCTGAGGGGGGTGGAGGGCAAGGCGCAGGTCCGAGGAGAACCGGGAGCGTACTCCGGTACGTGACCGGTTTGAGGAGGGCCTGCAACACAGCCATCCGCCCCCTCAGCCCGCGAAAAAAAAGGCCGTTGCTCTGTATAGAACAACGGCCTCGCATTCCTGGTGAAGGGAAATGGACGACGATCAGCGACCGCCGCCTTGGCCTTTCTTGCTGACGTTCACCTTGGGCTCGTCCTTTTTGGAAGCGTCGCCTTTGGAGTTCACGTCAACTTTCGGCTCGGAGCCGGTTTTGCCTTTGGAACCCACGTCCACTTTGCCCGGCGTACCAGAGCCTTTGCTGCTGGAGGGAGCCGGGGCGGTACCGCCGCCGGACACTTCGCCGGAGAACTTGGACAATTCGGCCTGGAGGCTGTCCACCTGAAAGCGGAGGTTCTCCAGTTCGTTGGAATAGTAGGTGATGGTGTCGCTCAGGGCCTCTTTCTTCTCGGTCAGTTTGTCCTGCAGATCGGTCATCTGACCGGCATCGCCAGCGCAGCTGGCGAAGGAAAGGCTCAGGGCCAGGCCCATCAGGGCCACCGTGGAGCGGAACAGGGAGGTGCGGGGGGAAAATGCCATAAGGATGCTGGTTGGGAGTTGCTGAATTCGGTGTTGTAGAAAGTGCGATCCGCCGTTGCTGTTCATCTTTGCAGCCGGAAAGGGCCATATAGCCCTCCAAACGTGCACAAAGGAGCAGATACGAGGGCAGAACGTTCCGTTATGCCCGCATAACTTCGCCAAAATTAACCCAGGCATCGATAAAGCCACCTAAACCTGTTCCCATGACCCCAATCAGCAAATTCTCCCGCTTTGCTGCCATCGCCGGAATGGCGCTGGTAGCCACCGTTTTCACGGCCTGTGAAGACGACGACCTGAACAGCCCTGTCATCACCCTCGAAGGCGGCGACGTGGTTGCCGTTCGCATCGGCACCCCCTGGACCGAGCCGGGCGCTACCGCCGAAGACGTTGAAGACGGCACCATCAGCACCATCAACGTGGACGCCACCGGTTTCGACACCGATGTGATGGGCACCTATACCCTCATCTACTCCGCCACGGACGAAGCCGGCAACCTCGGCACCGCTGAGCGTACCGTCAACGTGTACATCAACAGCGACGACCTGGTGGGCAACTACACGGTCAACGACACCTGCGACGGCGGCATCACCGACGGCCCCTATACCTCCACGGTGACGGCCAGCGTGGACACCGCCAACGTGATCATCGACAACTTCTGGAACGCCGGGGTGACCGTCAACAGCGGCATCACCCTTTCGGGTGCCCTGAACAACATGGTCGACATCGACGCTGCCGGTGGCGGCGCCACCTTTGTGGGCGGCGGCACGGTGACCGAAGCCGTGAAAACCGGCAGCTCCGTGGCCGTGACCATGATCCTGAACTACGACACCGACGACGGCACGGACGTGCTGAACTGCACCAGCACCCTGGTCAAGAACTGACCGGTTTCCTCCGTTCTACACGACACCGCCCGGAACCTGGGTCCGGAAGCGGCATGAACTGCACGGCGGCTCCCCTTGGGGAGCCGTCGTATTTTTGGCCCCTGCCCATTCCACCCATGCGCATCCCCAATCCCTTGCAAGCTCCCGGTTCCGGCCGCAACACACGTTTCGCCCGTACGGGCGAATACCCGGAGCAACGGCGCCGCCATACCCGCACCTGGACCGCCTTTTTTGGCTTCTGGATGGCCGCGGTGCTGCTGGCCGGCGTCAGTGCCCTGTTTCCGGCCTGCAATCCCCTGGACACCACCGACCCCTTCGTGGTGGTGCTGGAACCCGAGTACCGCGTGCCCCTCGGCGGGACCTATGTGGAGCAGGGCGCCCTGGCCACGGACAAGCAGGATGGCGTACTGGATACCTCGGCCATTTTCATCGACGCCAGCGCCGTGCGCACCGACTCCGTCGGCGAATACCCCGTGCGCTACTACGCCTCGGATGCCGCCGGCAACGAGGACTCGGCCACCCGCGACTTTGGCGTGTTTGTGCGGCCGGTGCACTACGCCGGCACCTGGATGGTAGCCGACACCTGCGATTCGGTGGCCTCCAGCTACAGCGTCACCTTCGGCAGCATCCCCGGCGACACCAACACGGTCACCATCGCCAATTTCCGCAACCGCGGCAGCAGTTTCGTGGTGGAGGTGAACACCCGCGGCGTGCTGCGACGGGTCATCGAGCTTTCGGACACGGTCAA
>JAUIHG010000234.1 GCA_030432405.1 Bacteroidia bacterium
CCTTTTCTGTGGATTGGTCTCGGATGGTTCTGTAGATGTGGTTTTCCGCGACACGGGAATGCCGGTGGTCTTGGCAAGCATTGTCTGTTCTGGAAATACGCTGACCTTTGTCGTTGATCAGACCATTACGCCTCTCTGCAGTCTGGAGAATCAGTGGTTGACCTATACCATTAGTGGGATGACGGATGTCTTTGGCAACATTGCACAGCCATATTCCTGGGAGGTATATGTCGACTTGTCGCCGGATCCAATGCTCACCTTCGTAACGACCGATCCAAGTTCGGCTGGAGCCAGCGACGGCGTTATTGATCTGACGGTCACCGGCGGTGATGCTCCATTCTCCGCTGTTTGGACGGATCAAGGAGGAGCGGTCGTGTTTAGTGGACCTTTGGCCGGATCAAGCCAAACCTTGTCCAGTTTGCCTGCTGGGATGTATTCGGTGGAATTGACCGACGACGCGTGCTCCGTCGTCTCCGATTCGGTGACCCTTGGTGCAGCAAGTTGTTCGGTGGCGCAGGCACCGCAAAATCCAACGCATCTGACCTTGTCCAACAGGGTCCAGCTGCAGTGGGATCCCGTTCCGCAGTCAGTAGGTTGTCAGGTTCGCGGAAACAGAATTTCACCTCCGGGACCAAGCCCCAGCAGAACTTCCATCGGTTTGGAAGTGTCCTCGATCGATGTGCCCTTTGCAAGGCTCGGTCCGGGAACAACCTGGACTTACCAAGTGCGTTGTGCCTGTTCCATCAGTCCTTTGGAATTGACCGGTTTCTCTGAATTGGACACGTTCTCTGCTCCGGTCCTTCGGCATGTCGAAGAAGCACCTCGACAGAAAGTCAACCTGTTTCCCAATCCAACGGAAAGCAATCTGACGGTAGACATTCAGGGCTTTGAGGACGAAGAAATCTGGATCCGCGTTGCATCGCTCGATGGTCGTGTATTGATCCAGCAGAGGCTCGCAACAACCCATTTGGTTGACCGGTTGATGCTGGACGTTTCCACCCTCGAAAACGGCATGTACAACTGCTCCGTGGTAGGAAATGACGCGGTGATCACCAGATCCTTTGTCAAGCAGATCGATTAGCATCCTGGGAGACGGTACTCCGCCTGCTTGGGCGATTGCTTTGTCTTGTGCTAATGGAACGTTGCAATGGGGCTGTCTCTCACATGAGGCAGCCCTGTTTGCGTCCGATGCAAATGAGCTGGTCCTCTTTGCTTACCGCAAAACTGGGCTTCTCTGACCTTTGGTGTCCAAAGGGATTTTGATTTCCTACCAGCGTTTGCGGTACTGAAAGACACCATGCCTCAGTAGAGGCATCATGGACAGCGCTTAGGCAGCGGCTACATCCGCCGTCACCTGCTCATACACCGCCTCATACATGGGCAGCACGTTTTCGATGCGGAAGCTCCAGGCCTGTTCGTAGGCGGCTTCGCGGAAGCCGGAGAGTTTGCTGTCGTCGCGCAGCAGGTCGAGGGCGCGGGCGGCCATGGTTTCCACGTCGCCGACGTTGGCGGTGAAGCCCGTTTCGGCGTCGCGGTTGATTTCGGGCAGGCCGCCTGTATTGGTGCTGATAACGGGCACGGCGCAGGCCATGGCCTCCAGGGCGGCCAGACCGAAGCTTTCGCTCTCCGAGGGCATCAAAAACAAATCCGAAACGGCCAGCAGTTCTTCCACGGCGTCCTGTTTGCCCAGAAAGGTGATGTGCTCGCAGGTGCCAAGTTCGCGGCAGAGTTTTTCGGCGCTTTGCCGCTCGGGGCCGTCGCCGACCAGGAGCAGTTTGGCGGGAATCTCCCGCCGCACGATGTCGAAGGTGCGGATGGCGTCGCCGATGCGCTTGACCTTGCGGAAGTTGGAGGTGTGGATCAGGACCTTTTCGCCGTCAGGCGCAATGGCCTTGCGGAAATGGGCCTTGTCCAGTTTTTTGAAGCGGCCAAAGTCGATGAAGTTGGGGATGACCGAAATCGGCTTGCGCACCTTGAAGTGCTCGATGGTTTCCTGTTTGAGCCATTCGGAAACCGTGGTGACCGCATCGCTTTGTTCGATGGAGAAAGTCACCACCGGCGAAATGGTTTCGTCCTTGCCCACCAGCGTGATGTCGGTGCCGTGCAGGGTGGTGACCACGGGCAGGGAGAAACCTTTGGTGGCCAGGATCTGCTTGGCCATGAAGGCGGCCGAGGCATGCGGAATGGCGTAGTGCACGTGCACCACGTCCAGCCCTTCAAAGCGGGCCACATCCACGATTTTACCGGCCAACGCCGTCTCGTAGGGCGGGTACTCGAACAGCGGATAGTTGCTGCTGCCCACCTCGTGGTAAAACAGGTTTTTGTGGAAGGAGTCCAGGCGGAAGGGCTGGCGGTAGGTGATGAAGTGCACCTTGTGGCCGCGTTCGGCCAGGGCCTTGCCCAGTTCGGTGGCTACGACGCCGGAGCCGCCGTAGGTGGGGTAACAAACAATGCCGATGTTCATGGCGGAAGTGGAAGGCTGCAGATGAAGCGCCGGTGGACCAGGCCGAAAAACCGGTTTTGGTCCTGCGCCATGCCGGAAACACCGTGCGCGGCCGATTGGTTCGGCGCGGAGCGCGGGAAGGATGTCGGGATGGTGCTCCAGCGTTGCCGGATGGCAGAAATGCCGAGCGCTGGCAGGGACCGGCGCAGGGCTTTCGCCTATGGCGAACCCGCCGGCCCCCCATCGAGCCCGCGATACGCCCCGTCCAGCCAGGTGCCCTGCCGCAGGCCGCGGTAAAGCTCGTCCTGGATTTCGGTGCGCACGTTTTCCGAGATCAAGGTACGGTTGTCCATGCTCGGATGCACCCGGTTGGACAGGAAAACGTAGAGCAGCCCGTGCCGCGGGTCGGCCCAGACGCAGGTGCCCGTGAAGCCGCTGTGTCCGAAGGTGGCCTCGGAGCACATCGTGCTGGTGGGGCCGATCTTGCGGTCGTCCGGTTCGGGCTTGTCAAAGCCCAGCCCGCGGCGGTGTTTGCTCGATTGCCGGGCGGTGAATATGCGGATGGTGGAGTCGGACAGGAAGCGGTGCCCGCCGTAGGTGCCGCCGTTGAGCAGCATCTGGAACAGCGCGGCCAGGTCCTCGGCGCTGCTGAACAAGCCGGCGTGGCCTTCGATGCCGCCCATCATGGCCGCGCCCATGTCGTGCACATAGCCGGTGAGCAATTGCTTACGCCAGTAATCGTCGTATTCGGTGGGCACAATGCGCGTTTCCGGAAAACGCTGCCGGGGGTTGAAGCCCATCGTGCGCAGGCCCATGGGCCCGTAGAAGTGTTTGTCCAGGTGCTCGGCAAAGGGTTCGCCGGAGGCGCGTTCCACAATCCGCCGCAGCAGGTAAAAACCCAGGTCCGAGTATTTGTACTCCCGCTGCGTGCGCAGGGGGGCTTCGCCGATCCGGCGCAAAATCGAATCCTGCCAGTGGCGGTTCATGTAAAAGCCCTCGGCCACTTCCACGTCAAAATCGCCTTCCGGCGAAGACCGGTACACCCGCAGGTCCGGCTTGCCGTCGGCGTCGAGCGTGTACTGGTAGAAGGGCACCCAGGGCTGCAGGCGCGCGGTATGCGTCAGCACATCCCGCAGGCGGCGGCTTCCGGCATTGGTGCCGTCCAGCTCGCTGAGGTAATCCTCCACCTTGGCGTCCAGGTCCAGTTCCCCGCGCTCCCAGAGCCGCATCACGGCAATCGTCGTGGCGGCCACCTTGGTGATGGAGGCCAGGTCGTACAAATCCTTGGGCCGCACCGGATATTCCCTGGCGCTGGTGTGGTAGCCGAAGGCCTTGTCGTAGAACACCTGCCCGTCTTTGGCCACCAGGATGCGGCAGCCCGGCGTGGCCCGCAGGCGCAGGGCCCGTTCCACAATGCTGTCGATGCGGTGTGCGCTGCGCGCGGCAAAGCCCACCTCGTGCAGGTCGCCGGGGCGCAGGCGCGCAGCAGCCAGATCCAGGCCCATGCCGCTGGGGTAGGACGGCCCGGCGGAAACGGGCAATCGACCGCGCAGGGGCATCTGCCCAAAAAGCGCTTTGGCCGCGGCCCGCTGGCCCGCGGCGAAGGCGTCGTAGGCCACCAGCACATGGTCCGCCTCGGGGAAAAATTCCAGGGCGTAGGGCGTGCCAAAGACCACCAGCACCACCCGCGTGCGCCGCGAAAGCCGCTGCACAAAGCCGACCTCGGTTTCGGTCAGCCCGTAGTTCAGGCGTTTCCAGCGGCTCATGCCGTGCAGGCCCACCACCACCACGTCGGCACTGCCCAGGGTATTGAGCAGCGCGGCATAGTCGCCCCCCGTGGCGTTTTCCGGCATCTGGAAGGCCGGGAAATCGCCGTACCCCAGCAGCGTGTTCTGGAAGGTCGAGGCGCTGGCGCGCCCCAGGTCCACCAGGGCCAGGTTGAGCGAATCGCCGGTGCGGAAGGGCAGCAGGTTGTAGCCGTTGCGCACCAGGGTCAGGCGGCGGCGGCAGATTTCGTCCAGCACCCGTTGGGCGGGTTCGGCGTTCAGCGCTTCCGTCAGGCCCTCGGTGGGGTGCGGCCGCCAGCGGTCCAGCCCGGCCCAGGCCTTGGCCTGGAGGATGCGGTGCACGCGGCGGTCCAGTTCGGCGAGGTCGAGTTCGCCGGAGGCGAAGGCGGCCTTCAGGGCGCGGATGCCCGCCGGCACGTCTTCCGGGAAAAGCAGGATGTCGTTGCCCGCGCGGAAGGCCTCCACCTCCAGCGCGCCGGGGTTGTAGTGGTCGGCCACGCCTTTCATGTTCAGCGCGTCGGTCACCGCCAGGCCCTGATAGCCCAGGGAATCCCGCAGCAGGGCGCCGGTGATGGCCGGCGAAACCGATGCCGCGCGGTCGGGCGTGTCGTCGAGCGTGGGGATGTGCAGGTGCGCAGTCATCACGCTGGCCAGGCCTTGGCTCATGAGCACCTTGAAGGGGTAGAGCTCCAGGGTGTCCAGGCGCGTCCAGGGGTGCTCGATGACCGGCAGGCCCACGTGCGAGTCCACGTCTGTGTCCCCGTGGCCGGGAAAATGCTTGCCGCATGCCAGCACCCCGTTTTCCTGCATGCCCTCCATATAGGCCAGGCCCTTGAGCGACACGTTGAGGCGGTCTTCGCCGAAGGAGCGGTCCCCGATGACCGGGTTGTTGGGGTTGTTG
>JAUIHG010000235.1 GCA_030432405.1 Bacteroidia bacterium
TGGGAACCCGTCTCTCGGCGGACGAGTCAGCTCCTCGCGTCGCGCCTCGGCCGACGAGCGACTTTACGACAGCCCTGCCGTCAAAGCCAGTCCGCCGGCGGATGTAAATACCTTTTTCGTACGTTTCGGCGAATGGATCCCAGCGGCGATCACTGCATCCGCCCCCTTACTCTTCCACTATGCCCCAGGAAATCGAACGTAAATTCCTCCTCCGCAATCAGGACTGGCAGCTCCAGGTCCTGCAGGCCTATCCCATCCGCCAGGGCTTTTTGTGCGTCGAGCCCGCCCGCACCGTACGGGTTCGCCAGCTGGGTGACCGGGGCTTCCTGACCATCAAGGGACTTACCACCGGCGTCTCCCGCGCCGAATTTGAATACGACATCCCCCTGGAGGAGGCTTTACAATTGCTCGAGCTGTGCCTGCAACCCATCATCGACAAAACCCGGCACATCGTCGTCGTGCACGGACATACCTGGGAGATCGACGTTTTCGCCGGGGCCAATGCCGGCCTGGTCATCGCGGAAATTGAATTAGCCCGTGAAGACGAAGCTTTCGTTCATCCGGATTGGCTGGGGGAGGAAGTTTCCGCCGATCCGCGGTACTATAACTCTATGCTGGCCGTGCGGCCGTTTGGGAGTTGGGGAGAAGGAGAAGAATAGGCAGTAAAGTAGGAGGTAGGAGACCGCCTGGGTTTGATGCTAAAATTTTACCCCCAACTGCCAGTTCCGGCCCGGCGCGGGCTGGAAATACCGGTTGCCGAACTGGGGGTTCAGGTCATTACCGAAGCTCATGCGCTCGTCCAGTAAGTTGGAGCCGGTAACGAAGACGGTGAACTTCCCGAAGGGGTAGCTCAACCTGGCCCGCAGCAGGTGAAAGTCGTCCGCAAAAACGTCGTTGGCGTCGTTGAGGGGAATGGCCGCCGTGTAATTATGGAACAAGTCGAGGCGGAGGCCGTTGCGCAGCTGGGTACCTACCTCCAGATTGACGGTGTGGGGAGCAGCCCCGGGGATGTCGTTACCACTGAAGTCAGTACCGCTTTGCTCAAAGTCACGATAAGTAAAGTTGTAGTAGGTATAGCTGGCGTAAAGCTGTAAACCGACGGCAGCTTCCGGTAAGCTGAGCGGTTGCCAGTTCGCGGCCATTTCCAGGCCCTGCTGGCGGGTTTTACCCGCATTGCGGAAGAGTTGGGTGCCCCGCTCGTCGGTAAAGCTGGTAATGGCTTCCTGCAGGGCAAAGTGAAAAAAGGTGGCCTCTACGCTGAAGTCCGTAAACCGGTAGCGGTACCCGAGCTCGTAGTTGGTGCCTACCTCCGGGTCCAGGTCCACGTTCAGGCTCCCCTCGTTGGTCCGGAATTCATCGAGGGTGGGCGGACTGAAACCGTCCGTCCGGCTCAGGTACAGGTAGCTGGCGCCGAAGGTACGGCCGGCGGCCAGGCGCAGGGACAGGGGCCGGCTGGCGGTGAATTCGGTTTTACCCGTCGGCCCGTTACTGGCGAACGTCCGGTCTACAGCGTAGCCCAGTTCGCTGCTGCTGAGGCCCAGGTGAAAGTCCCAGTTGTCCGGGGTGTACACGAGTTGACCGAACAACAGACCTTCGGTACTGAAAACCTCGTCGCTGAAGTTGAGGTCGCCCGGGCGCGTACCGTCAGGATTGGTAAAATTCTGCCCCGTGCGGTACTGCAGGCGTGACTCCACCCCCAGGGCCAAAGCCAGGTCATCGGCCAGCAAGCGGCGCAGGGCGAAGCGGCCGCCACCGCCCAGATTGGCTTCCCGCTTGTAGTCGAAGTTGAAGGGGTGATCGAAGTAAAAACCCGTGGTGTAGAGGGCCGACTCCAGTTTCCACCGGCCGAGCTTGCGTTCGTCCGTCAGGCCGAGCAGGAGGTTATGGTAGTGGATGGAGGCATTTTTTGCGGCACTCCCGGGGCGGGCCTGGCGCGGGTTTTCGGCGTACTGCTCGGGGTTGAGCCCACCGGGCAGTTCGTAGTCCAGCTTGGTGTAGAGCGCGTGCAGGGCGGTCTTTGCCCCCGGCGTATTGCCCTTCCGGACGGCGGAATACTGGAGGGTGAGCCGCTCCATGGCGCTGTGGTCGCGGTACCCGTCCGTCCGTTGGTAACCGAGCCGGAATTGGTTGTAGCCATCGGGGCCCTGCTGCTGCTGGGCCGTCAGTTCGCCGCGCAGGAAGCCGAACGACCCCGTCGTCAGTCCCGCCCGGAAATAACGCGGCGCGGGAGCGACCATCCCTTCCGCAGCGATGCTGCGGGTATTGAGTAACAACGTTCCGGCGGTACCGGGGCCGTAAAAGCCCCCCGAAGGTCCACGGATGACCTCCACCCGGTCCATATTGACGGCGTCCAGGAAATTCAGCGGCACGTCCCCGCCCGGATCACCGTAGGGCAGCCCGTTCCAGTACACCTGGGTATTCCGGACCCCGAAGGGCGCCCGCAGGGAGGCGCCGCGGATCGCCACGCGGTAGCTGGCCGTGGCCCGCTCTTCGAAGCGGACACCGGGCAGGCGGTTCAGGCCACTCAGCAAAGAAGATTCGTCGTAGCGCTCCAGCTCCGCCTCCCGGAGCAGGCTGACCGGCGCTGCCGACCTGGTGGAAGCCCCGTTGCCGTAGGCACTTACCGTAGCGGCGGGGGCGGTGTATTCGGGCAGGGAGTCGAGGCTTTGGGCCCGGATCAGGGCGGGGCCGCAGGTGCAAAAAAGGATTAGCAGGAGCAAGAAAAGGCGCATAGCGAGGAGTACAACGTAAGATATTTGGTACAGCTTAGGTATAATACCCCCAGCAGCAACATAGTTTTAGGTTTTCCCTGCTCCCGTTACTTTTCCCGGCACCGGCGGCCGCGCCCTAATCCACTTTTCCTGCGACCAGCAGGCTGACCACGTTACCGCCAAACCCAGTAGCGTTGATGAGTGCCTTGCCCATCGCCCACGGCGTAGCGGGCAGCTTATGGTAGGGCAAGGGCAGGTACTGCCCGTGCTGCAGCATGTCCAGGGCGGCCGTTACGGCCAGCGGACCGCTGGCCCCGAAAGTATGCCCCGTCGCCCACTTCAGGGACGTGACGACTTCGTCTTCCGGTTCGCCAGCGTACAGGGACCGGATGGCCGCTTGCTCAGCTGCGTCTCCCCGGCGGGTGCCGGGGGCGTGGGCCACGATAAAATCGGGCCGCCCACCGCTGGCTATGGCCTTTTTCATCGTCTGCTGCAGTCCGGCCCCATCCCGACTGATGCCCGTTGGCGAAGGTTCGTGCTCCTGGGCGAAGGCCAGGCCCGTCAGCCCCGGCCGGCCCGCCGGTGCCTCCCGGCTCAGGGCCAGAAAAGCCGCACCTTCCCCCACGACCATCCCGGAGGGAGGATCGGAGAGCGGTTGGCAGGCGTAAGCTCCCGCCTCCGGCACCTGGGCGTAGATGCGCAGGGCGGTGAGTTGCCGCAGGGTAAATTCCGTCAGCGGTGCTTCCGCCCCGCCCACCAGTACCCGCTCGGCCATCCCCGCCTGCAGCAGGGCTACGCCGTGCAGGATGGCGTGCATCCCGGAGCTGCAGGTGACGCTGAGGCTGGTTGCTAACGAACTGGTACCGAAGTACTCCGCCAGGGCAAAGCCGAGGCTCCCCAGGGTGGTATTCGGAGAGGTTTTCGTTTCGGCCGTGCCCGTCTGTGCAAAATGCTGAAATCCTTCTTCCCACCGGTCGGTCGGGCCACGGGAGCACCCGACCAGAATGGCGAATTCCTCGTTTTGCCAGCCCGCTTGTTGCACGGCCTGGTCCGCCGCGTGCAGGGCCAGCAGAGCGGCCCGGCCGGGTGCCCGGCGGCTGGCGTAGTCCGCTACCGGACCGGCTTCCGGCAATGCCGGCACGCGGTACAACGGCAGGCCCGTGGGCGGGTCGATGCTCCAGCAGGATTTACCCGAGGCGTAGGCCGACCAGGCTGCTGCCGGAGTGCCCCCCGCCGCAGAAATGGCGCCATAACCGTTAATCGTTATTTTCATCGGGCCGCAAAGGTAGCTTTCCTGCTTTGGCTGGCGGGCAATTTTGGGTGATTGTATTGCGTAACCATAATCCGCTTGCTACGAAAGATGGAACTTCGGCCTTACCCGAATCCTGACCTCAGACACGGCGGTGCATTTCGTCAGGCCGAGTCCTGATTTTCGGGTCAGGGTTTCAGGAGGCCCGCCAGGGTGCTGACCAACAGGTCGATCTCCTCCCCCGTATTAAAGGCGTGCAGGCAAATCCGGAGACGCTCCTCCCCCACCGGTACCGTGGGCGAGCGGATGCCCTTCACCAGCAGGCCTGCCTCCCGGCAGGCGGTTTCCGCCGCCATCACCGCGGCATTTCCGGGCAGGCGAAGGACCTGGACGGGGCCGGTGACGCCGGCCAGTTCACCAGTAAATCCGGCGGCCACCATCGCTGCCCGGAACCGGGCGATGATGTCCAACAGCTGCGGGTACAGCCTGCCGTGCTGCTGCCGTAACCGGGTGTAGGCAGCGGCAATTCCCCGCCACTGCGCCGGTGCGGGTGCCGTGGTGTAGATGAACGGACGGGCGGTATTGATCAGGTAATCCCGCAAAACGGAAGCCCCCAGTACTGCTGCGCCGTGGCTGCCGAAGGCCTTGCCGAAAGTGATGATGTTGGCGAATACCTGGTCTTGCAGACCGAGGGCAGCAACGAGCCCGGCACCGCCGGGACCTTCCAGACCACCGGAGTGGGCTTCGTCAACGATCAGGTGTGCGCCGTGGGCCTGGCAGAGGCTGGCCATTTCCGTCAGGGGGGCCAGGTCGCCGTCCATACTGAAGCGGCCTTCGGTGAGGACAAAGAGCTGGCCTTGCCTTTCCCGGGCAGCGATCCGGCGCAGGGCCTCCTCCAGGCAGTTGTGCTTAAACTTATAGCCTTGCGCCTGCCCCAGCCGCAGGCCATCGCGGCAACTGGCGTGCATCAGTTCGTCGTAGAGCACAACGTCGCCGCGTTTCAGGATGGCAGAGAGCAAACCCAGGTTGGCCGAATAGCCGGCATTGAAGACCAGCGCTGCCGGAAAACCGTGGTAGGCCGCGATCGAGGCCTCCAACGCGTGGCAGCTGTCGGCATCGCCGGAGATCAGGCGGGAACCGGTGGCACCACCGGCTTGTTCCGCTG
>JAUIHG010000236.1 GCA_030432405.1 Bacteroidia bacterium
CATGGGCTTCGCGGTCCAGGCCCAGACCACCGATATCGACATCATCATTGACGGTGCTGCCTCCACCTTCCCGCTGGAAATCAGCTGGGAACTGAGCGATGGCGCCGGTGTCGTAGCATCTGAGGCTTGCGGCAGCAACGCTGGCGTAGTATCCACGACCACCGTTACCCTCAACGACGGCACTACATACACTTTTGACGCGCTGGACGACTGGGGCGACGGCTGGAACGGCGGTACCTGGACCATCCAGCGCACCGTTGACGGCGCTGTGCTCGGAAGCGGCGTGGCCAACAACGGCCTGGCCGGTGACGGCACGGACATCTGCGACGCCTCCGATGTGGAGGAAAGCTTCTCCTTTGATCCGGGTGCACCGATTGCCGGTTGTACCGATCCCGCAGCCATCAACTTCAACCCGTTTGCAACGATTGACGACGGTTCCTGCATCCTGCCGGCTGCCAACGATCTGTGCCAGAACGCCATCAACATCAATGTGGGCGACTGCTATGTTGGATCGAACATCGGCGCCACCTTCAACGGCGACACCCTTCCGGTGTCCTGCATTGACGGCGATGTGACCCCGGATGACATCTGGTTCACCACCACGGTGCCCGCCTCCGGTACGCTGCAATTCGATTTCCCGACCGTTCCGGGCATCAGCTCGATTGTTGAACTGTATGAAAGCGGCTGCGGTGTGGACACCGGCATCCTGGCTTCCATCGGTGCTTGCAACAACTACGGCCCCGGCGGCAGCTTCACCATCTCGGGCCTGACCCCGGGTGCCAGCCTACTGATCCGTTACTGGGACTTCGGTTCGGACGACGAAGGTGCGCTTGAGCTCTGCATTTCCGAGCCCGTTGCCGGTTGCACCGAGCCTTGCGCCACCAACTTCGACAGCACTGCTGTAATTGACGACGGTTCCTGCATCCTGGCCGCTTCCGACGCCAACGACTGCGCCAGCGCAGCCATGGTGGGTGCCGGTACGACGGCTTTCCAGACCATTGGCAACGACGGCAGCGACATCACCTCCTGCACCAGCTCTGATTCCATCAGTGCTTGGTTTGCCTACATGGTCCCGACCGGTCTGGACAGTGTGGACATCTACACCTGCGGTTCCAGCTATGACACGGGCCTGAGCCTGTGGGATGCTTGCGGCGGTACGGAAATTGCCTGCAACGACGACGGCACGCCGGGTGTGGCCTTTGGCAGCACCTGTGGCGGTTCCACGCTGCAGTCTTACGTGCAGTTGGCAGACTCCACGCTGGCTGCTTATGCCGGCACCGTGATTTACATCCGTATTGCCGGTTTCTCCGGTCAGGAAGGTTGCGGCGACCTCGTCATCGACGAGTACAGCACGGCCTGTGATCCGGGTACCCTGCCCACCAACCAGAGCCACACCAACCTCTCCAACCGTGTGGAGTTGAACTGGGATCCGAACCCGGGTGCCGTGGCTTGCCAGCTGGGCTTCCAGCGTCTGCCTTCCGGTCCTTCGCCGAAGCTGAACGTCCTTTCCGCTCCGATCAACACCGCCAACGTGCCTTACGCTGCTGCCGGTGCCGGAACGAGCTGGATGTGGCGCGTGCGTTGTGCTTGCTCCGTAAGCCCGGTTATCGCAACCGGTTGGACGGGCTTCAACGACACCTTCATGGTGCCGACCCCGCGCGTGGCTGACCTCGTCAAGACCGAAGATGTGGTCTTCCCGAACCCGGCTGACAACGAAGTGTTGGTGGCCTACGGTACCGAGGAAGCTGCCCAGAACGTTGAATTCACCCTGGTTGACATGCTCGGCCGTACCATCGAATCCCGCGTGATCGATGTCCAGGCTGGCATCAGCAACGAGCGTTTCGACGTGAGCCTGCTGGAGGACGGCATCTACTTCGTCCACATCCAGAACGGTGCTGAGAAAGTGACCCACCAAATCACGGTGAGCCACTAAACACCTGTGTCTTCGCCTTTAGGCGAAACACCCTGATCAACCAACAAGATCCATGGAACGCCGGTCCGCAAGGGCCGGCGTTCCTGTGTTTGGGGGCGCCCAGCGCCTTGAAGGCTCAGAGGCCGCGCCGGAGTTTCGTTCCCTGCTTTGGCTTGCGCAGGCTTTGAGCCACGGCTGTAGCGCTGTATATTGTGCCTTAGTGTACACGCGACACGAAGAACCTTTCACATCCAAACTTCTGGACCGACCATGAACATCAACCTGAACAATACCTGGAAGCGTCTGACCATGGGCGCTGCCACCCTGTTCCTCGGGGCCGCCGCCTTGCAGGCTCAGGTGAACATCACCGTACAGGTGGATATGAACGACCTCGTGGGTTCGTTCACCACCGTACACGCTCCCGGCTCCTGGAACGGCTTTGACGCCGCCGGTGCCGTGATGACCGATACCGATGGCGACAACATCTACGAGATTACCTTCAACGTGGCCTCCGGTGCCGAGCAGATCTACAAGTTTGTCCTCGACGGCAGCTACTCCAACGAAGAATCCGTTCCTCCGGCATGCGGCAAGCTCAATGGCTTCGGTACCTACGACCGGGCCATCACCGCATCCTCGGATACCACTGCGGATGCCGTTTGCTTCAGCAGCTGCAGCAGCTGTGCCAGCACCGTCACGGTCGATGTGACCTTCCTGGTGAACATGGACAACCAGATCACGTCTTCCCTGGGCGCGCACGTGGCTGGTGGCTTCAACGGCTTTACCCCCACCGTGATGGACGACACCGACGGCGATGACGTATGGTCGATTACCTACAACCTGCCGGCCGGTAACATCTACCAGTACAAGTACCTCAACGGCGACAACTTCGGCGTTGAAGAGAAAGTGGACTCGCTCTGCGGCGTCGACAACGGTTTTGGCGGCTTTGACCGCATCTTCACCGTGCCCTCCAGCGACACGACCATGGGCCCGGTCTGCTTCAACGAGTGCAGCGACTGCGTAACCACCTGCGACGCCAGCATGCCTCCCCAGAATCCCTCCAGCGTGGATCCCGGCGGCAGCCAGATCGTTCTGAGCTGGGAAGGCATTCCCAACTCCGTGGCCTGCCAGATCCGCGCCAACCGCCTGACGCCTCCGGGTCCCAGCCCCAAGGCCAACATCATGATGCCGGAAGCACAAGGGTTTAATGTGCCCAAAGTGGTGGTGGGTGCCTCCACCACCTGGGACTGGCAAGTGCGCTGCGCTTGCAGCGTCAGCCCCGTGGTTTCCACCGGATTCTCCGAACTGGACACCTTCATGGTCCCCGGCATGCCTGCCCGTTTGGCAGCTGACATCGAAGCCGAACTGTTCCCGAACCCGGCTACCGACCGCATCACCGTTCAGGCTCAGGCCCAAAACGCGGGTCAGGTCGAGTGGACGGTTGTGGATGTGCTGGGCCGCCAGAGCATGGCCGGTCAGCAGCACCTGCAGGAAGGTGCCAACACCTTTGCCCTGGACCTCACCGGTCTGAGCAACGGCATGTACTTCCTCCGCATGGAGCACAACGGTACGCACAGCGTCCGCAGCTTCTCCGTGGAGCGCTAAGCCCGTATTGCCATCTTTCCGCCGGATATCCATCCGGCGAACACAAAAGGGGGCCGTCTCGCAAGAGGCGGCCTCTTTTTTTAGAGGGGGTTTTGATGTTCTGGAACGAACGGTTCAATATGACCTCAAGGCAGCGAGCGGAAGCTGGCGTGTCCGATCAGGCGGTCGCAGCGCAGGCGGAAATCCCGGAAATACACCAGGGCTTCGTAGCGGTTTTCGGTTTCGAACCAGTTGCCCTCCACCACGCTGAGGTCGGCCACCGGCGTGCGCTGGACAGAAGCTTTGGTCGGGCTTGAGCCGGAGTCATCGGAATCGGGTTCGCCGGAGGCGAAAGGGACAAAGGCATATTGCCAATTGTAGACGCCCTGTTTGAGCACGCGCTCTGCCTCATAGCCCCCGCGGTCCAGGTTGTAGCGCATTTCCGTTTGCCCGTCCAGACGGAAATCGTCGAAACCCGCAAAGAGGTGCATGGTGCCGTCGTTAAGGGGTGCGGGGTAGCGGAGGAAAAACTTCACGCGCACGTATTCGGCTTCCCGCTCGTCCTGATCGGCATCGGTGTTGGGACCGTTGTCGTCCACGGCCACAAACCAATCGCCATTCATGTCGGCCCGGTACCGGTATTGCAGGAAACTGCGGACCTCATCGTGGCGCAGGTATAGGATTGGCGGATCGGCGTCCCGGTCAATCCGCTGCACGCCTTCGGTCAACAGGCGGGTGGAGCGCATGCTGCCGAAACGCCATTCCTTGCCGGCCGCAAAAACCAGATCCGGGCTTTGGTAGCTCAGGCTGCCTTCCCGCAAAAAATCGGGTTTGAGGTCCACCTTGGCGTTGTCGGGCCGCATGTTCTGCAACAGCGTCAGGCCAATCTGGGCCATCGGATTGCTGCTTTCCAGGTCCTGGGTCCGCACTTCCACACGAAGCTGCTGGTGGGTGCTGCGGTATTTCGGACTGGCGGGACGCTGGACACTGGCGGTAACCCCAACCTCCTTTTCGGTCACGTAAAAGCGGCGGGTTAACACCGCCTGATCCGGGTTGTTTTCGTCGTAGACCAACAGCAGGTAATTGCCCGACAAGAGGGGCCGGCAATCCGGATTGGGGAACCGGTAACGGTACTGCACAAAACGCGTCTTGCCCAAGGTGGAAAACGTGTATTCGTTGAGGTTGACCCGGTCAAAGCCCCGCAGATAGTCGTAAAAATCCAGATCGGAACGCTTCCAGAAGCGGTCGCAGTGGTAGAGCACCATGCGGTAGGGCCGGACGTTTTCGGCCAGGTCGTCGAACATCAGTTCGAGTTGCTCCCCGCTGCCCAGACCGATGATGGGCGGTTCGAGGACCTCACCCGGCGGATGCAGGCGCACGGAGCGGATGTGGTCCACATACACATAGTCCGCTGTGGTGGGGCCCGCCTTCGGCGAACGCCCCGAATCCCGTTCTGCCGACCCAGCTGGAGCTTGTTGGCGCGCAACAGCGTCCGCGGCTCCTTCGGCGGTCTTCGGAGTATCCGGAGCGTTTTGTGCCGGGCTGCTGCGCTGGGCCTTGCCGCCTTCGCCGGAAGGCGCTTGCGCTGGCTCGGGCATACTGGGTACCGCCGGCATACGGGCGGCCGAAGGG
>JAUIHG010000237.1 GCA_030432405.1 Bacteroidia bacterium
CGCTACAAACTCCACCGAGTAGTTGTGTGAGGTTGCATTGGTCACCAAAGATGAAGCAAGGAGATTGGGGGCGAGTGTATCCACCAGCACCACGGTAAAGGCTGTATCTGTCCCGGTATTCTGGAACCGGATCAAGTACTCTAGGCGGGTAATGGAAGGATCTATGGTATGATCAGGTCCCACTCCAGATGGAGATACCTGCTTGTCGTTCGGATCGTAGGAACCCGTGATGGGAATCTGAAAATGCGCCAGATCATTGCTGGTATCATGATCTCCAGGCAAAAGCTGTGCTTCAAAGTACACGGTATCCAATCCGTACGAGAGGGGAATGTCCAAATCGCAATAGATGCCCAGTTCACCAAAGTTTGGAACGGAGTCCAGAACCCAGGATACACTGTCCAAGCCCAGTGTACTCCAAGTTGTTGATGCCTCATTTGGGACCAAATCCGGATGAAAGCGCAATACCAATTTTCGGCCTAATACCTTCTGGTTGCCCATATTCTTGATGGACATGCGTGCACGTACCGGCATGCCTCGTCGGGTGTTTGAGCTATTGACATAAATGCTCAAATCTTCGAAGACCCCCAAGGGTGCAAAACCCATGTTCAAACTATCGAAGAACATGCCCAGTACAGGCGCTGCTATGGTCCATGGAGCTGCAGGGTATGTCCTTGTCCAATGAGGACCCAAGTCAGCGTCCAAATGAAATGCACCCGTATCAAGGAAAGACCAATAAAAGCCTCCAGCGCCATCGGTCCAAGCAGCCAAATCCGACGGGGGTGCTACAATCTTGCCATTTGGGATACCCGATTCTGCTGGATCTCGCAGACCGTCCATATTGGCATCGAGCCAAACATGCCCCGAAAGCAGCGAGTGGTTAAACGATCCTACCGAATCGGTGAGCAACAAGAAGTTGTGCGTACCTGAACCAACATACCAGCCTGGCTCTTGGCTCGCCCAGCCGGTAAGCAGGAATCCTCCCGCATCGGGTAGCGCCGTGTTTTTAAGTTTTAAGGTCCAACCAGGCAACCCGTAGGAAGAGCGACGCAGCACGCTCATTGGGTAATCGATGTGCAGAATTTCGAACCCAACCGTGGGCGGTATGGCCGGTTGTGCGATCACAATCAATGTTCCATCTGCGTTTTGACGCATTTCACCAAGCGATGTTCCATTCAGGCTCGGTGATTCGGTCAGCATATGGCTTAGCATATGACCGTTTTGGTCGATCTCGGCTAAGAATCCGTAGGTATTGATGACGCCTCCTAAATCCTCACGAAGTTGCCCAGATATCAAAACGGTCGTGTCTGTCCAATCAATGAAGTTTCCGCACTCCAACACATCGTAGGAAGGGCCTATATCGCTCGGATAAAAGTACCAGTCGTCCACAAAATCCCCGGCGGTATCCAAATGGCAAAGAACCGTCCGCCGCTCTCCCGCTAGATCCTGAGCACCGATGGTGTAGATTCTGTCCTCCAATGCAAAATCGATCTTGACCATTTCAAGGTTGAATCCATCCCAGCTGGGATCCAAATCAATCCATTCGGAATGGATCGATCCCGTACTGTTGTGGCGTCCCACAAAGAATTCGTCCCCATAGGAAGTAGACCAGGTAGGGTATGTAAGCACAAAAACATCGTCGTTGCGCCCTATGAGGATGTCATCTAATCCTCTCCCAGGCACCGTGACGGAATTGAACCACTGCTGGTTCCAACTTGGATCGTAACGCCCGTACCCCAGGGCATCGCCACTCATGATGGCATAATAGTCTCCACTGGTGGCACGGCCAATCTTTCGAAACCCCACGGTCAAAGGCATGAAATAATACTTTGCTAAGATCGAGTCGCCCATGGGGCTATTCGTCTGGAGGTAGTTCTCCCACCAATCAGGTCCTGTCATTTGACTACCTCCCATCAATATGGTGCCATCGCTTTCGATAAAGAGCGCTCGAACGCCAAATTCCACTGGTCCTTGTCCAAAGAATTTTACATATGGGTCTTGAGCCTCTGCGTGGGGAGCCAAAAGCAGCAGCAGGATGCACGGTGCCCATCCAAAACGAATGCCCCTGGTGGCGCTGATGAACAGACCTGAGAAAAGAGAAAAAACCATGTGTTTTCAATATATGGATTAAGGTAGCAAGCGCATGCAAAGGCCCGCATGATTGAAGTATGGACCCCGTTAAAAACCCCCTCCATAAGACGTTGAAGAGGGCTTGGTGATCGCGCCAGGATTCGAACCCGGGACCGGCTGCTTAGAAGGCAGCTGCTCTATCCAACTGAGCTACGCGACCATGAGCAACAGCTGCAGCGGCTGGATTGCCGCGACACTTGTGCGCTTCAAAAATACGGCCTTGATCGGAGTCCTTCAGGATTGGGCGGCACTGCACCGCATCGGATTCGCCGGAGGCGAAGACCCCGCCCGCAGGCTTCAGCGCCACGTCAACCGGAAGCGCACACGCAAAAGCGCGGCCCCGGAAAGCCGGGACCGCGCCGAATGCGTCGTTTTGTAGCTGTCCTTCCCGGGGAACCCCCGGCAAGAAAATGGTCGGGTTTAAAGGATTTCAATCACGCGGGAAGCCTGCTGCGTATTGGTCACCACTTCCACGGTGTAGCGGCCTGCGGGCAATTGGCCGATCTCCAGCTGAATCAGGTAGCCGCTGCGTTCCTGATGGGCCGGCACGCGGTTGCCCTGGCTGTCGAACAGGTATACGCGGATAAACTCATCGGGAATGGGGTTGACGATTTCGATGTTGAGGATGTCCACCGCTGGAATCGGGAACACGGCAATGTCAAAATCCTGGGCGGGCTGCTGGATGTCGTCCGGCGTGCTGGAGCCGAAAAAGGTCGGCCGCACCCGAATCGAGCTGCCCTGGTCCTGGGCGTCGTTAAAGTCCACGCTGGACACCTTAATCGGTCCACGGTTGCTGGAGTGGTCTCCCGGGGTCGAACTGCCGACATAGCCGGGGCGGGATTGGGCATTCAGTGCTGCGGCGCCGGCGAGCAATCCGATACCCAGGATGGCGATACGAAATTTCATGGAAGGCGTCTGTTTCAATGGTTTAGGATGACGTTTCGAGGCTGGGATACGCCCTCAAAATCCGCGTTGTTTTGTGCATATGACGGTACATGTTCGCATGTGCCCAAGGCGGTATGCATACGCGCTTGCGCGCGAAGCAATAGCCCCCGACATGCGGCTAAAAAAAATGCGTAAGAAAATGGCCATCGGGCCCAACGCCCTGTAAATGGCGCTTACGCCGGATTGTCGAGCGGCGCTTCCAGCCATGCTCGCGGGCCCATTTTGAACACCCGGAAGGTCCAGTCGGGCTGTTCGACGTCCCGCACACGGCCTACATCGCGGAAACCCGAAGCGGCGAACAGGCCCAGCGACGGCAGGTTTCCCGGATGCACCCAGGCCTGCATCCGTTCCCGGCCCTGAGCCCGCAGGTATTCGGTCCAGGCCACCAGCGCTTCGCGGCCGTAGCCGCGGCGCATCCAACGGGGATTGAGGAGTTCAATGCCGATTTCGCATTCGCCGGAGGCGCCAAAACCAAACGCGCTCAATAGCCCGATCAGGGGCGCTTCGGGCGGGCCACCCTGTGCTGGCTCTGCAGGTGCTGGTGTGGGCTTCAGCCAAATGCCCCACATCCAGCAGTGGCCGGCCTCTGCACCTTGGGACCACCAGCGGCGGTCGTCGGTTGCATCGCGTTCGGGCACCGGGTAGTCCACATAGCCTTCAGGGCGGCGGCGCTTGGCCTTGGCCTCCGCCCAATCGGCATAGGTGGCGGGGCGCAGGCGCAGGCGGACGGTGTTGACGCCGCTGGCGGTGTTGCGGCAAGGATCGGGAAGGCTCAGGCCGGGCATGTTAGGGCGGTGCGGTCGGGGCTTGCAAATTACGATCGGCCTCCGATGGCTGTTGCAGCCCGTAATTTCACACGGTATGCAGTATGCCCTCCACCCCGCACTTCGACACGCCAACCTGGACCTGTTCCGAATTGTCCTGGCCTTTGGCCTGATGCTGGCCTTCGCCTCCGGCGAACACCAACTGATGGGCCAGAACAGCACCGAAACGGACGCCACAGCCCCCCTGCCCCCCGACGATCCGCATTGGCTCGAAGGCCTGGGCATCCGCAACGTGGGCCCCGCCGGCATGAGCGGCCGGGTGACCAGCATCGACGCCGTTCGGCAGGAGCCGAACACCATCTATATAGGGACCGCCTCAGGCGGGGTATGGAAAAGCCGCTCCGGCGGCATCCACTGGGAACCGGTGTTCGACCGCCAGCCCCTGCAGTCCATCGGTGCGGTAGCCATCGCGCCTTCCAATCCATCCATCGTTTGGGCCGGTACCGGCGAAGGCAACCCCAGAAACTCCCACAACAGCGGCGGCGGCATCTTTCTGAGCCGCGATGCCGGCCGCAGCTGGCAGGCCATGGGCCTGGAGGCCACCCGCAACATCCACCGCATTGTGGTGGATCCGCGCACGAGCGAACGTGTCTTTGTGGGGGCCATGGGTTCGGCCTGGGGGCCGCATCCCGAACGCGGCGTATACCGCAGCACCGACGGCGGCAGCAGTTGGGAGGCGGTATTGCAGGCCGACGACTCCACCGGTTGCGCCGATCTGGTCATGGACCCGGGCAATCCGGACAAACTCTTTGCCGCCCTGTGGAGCTTCGGGCGCAAGCCCTGGACCTTCTGTTCCGGCGGACCGGGCTCGGGCCTGTTCATGACCCTGGACGGCGGGGACAGCTGGCAAAAGATCAACCGCAAGGGTTCCGGCCTGCCTGAAGGCGAACTCGGCCGCATCGGCCTGGCCATCGCCCCTTCGGATCCGGACATCGTCTACGCCTGGGTGGAGGCCAAAGAGAATGCCCTCTACCGCTCGGAAGACGGCGGTTTCACCTGGAAAAAGCGCGGCACCGAAGGCATCGGCAACCGGCCTTTTTATTACGCGGACATCTACGTGGACCCGGCCAACGAAAACCGGATCTACTCCATCTACAGCATGATCAGCCGTTCGGAAGACGGCGGCAAGAGCTGGGAGGTCATTGTGCCGTATTCCGGGGTGCACCCCGACCATCACGCCTTCTACGTCCACCCGGACAATCCGGCGCTGTTGATGAACGGCAACGAC
>JAUIHG010000238.1 GCA_030432405.1 Bacteroidia bacterium
GAAGAGTTTATAACCTGCATGATAGTCTAATAATGGAACCTCTTGACTCCTCTTCTTTCAATATGGAGCAGTTGAGAATAGATTATGTACAGTTAAACGAATATTCTTGGAAGGGCGATAATATCTTGAGGCATTAGTGTTTCACTAGGGTAACCTCATACAAATTGTCGTAGCTACTTGTGTTGAATAAGTTGATTAATTTGGTTGCCTCAAAAAAATTGGGTTTGAAGGAGGTTTGGACTCGGGGGGAGACCAGCAGTTCCCGGTTCAGGTCCCAGTAATTGAGGCGCACGCCGTAGCTCAGGTTCCAGTTGATGGCGCTGCTGTCCGGCGTCCAGGTGTCCTGGAGATAGGCTTCATAGCGGTTGGAACGCACCTGGTTGTTGCCTTTCAGGACCAGATCAAGCTGCACCTCGTTGCCGTTCTGGGGCACCGAATAACCCGCTGAATCGATGCGGGTCCAGTCGTTGATCCAATCCTCGATGAACTCGTGCTGGTAGCGGGCACCCCATTCCCAGAAGTGCTGATCGCCTTCCAAAAAGCCGTTGAAGGCCAGATTGCTCACCCAGGAATCGATGCGGTTGCGCGCGTAGTTCTGGAAACTGCCGGTGCCAATGCCAAAGGCCACCTGGCCAAAATCGTCTTCGCCCAGGTTCTCCTCCACCTCGCCGAGGAAATAGTCCCCGATGATGTCAAACTGCTCATCTTCCAGGGCCCGGTAGCTGGAAGCCAGCCACTTGAGCTGCAAGCCTTCCCGGGGCCGGTGGGTGGCCGAAAGCCCACCCATGCCGGTCAGGTATCCCGTGCGCTCCTGTCCTTCAAAAAACACGTCCAGGCGGATGACGTCATTGACCAGCCCGGTGCTGGTGCTGCGGGTTTCGGGCACAAAGCGGAATTGGTTGCGCGACAGGTTGCCTAGGGCCTCAAACTCCCATTTTTCGGAAGCCTCCCAGTTGACCAGGGCCTGTACATCGGTGAACGAAGGCCGGTACTGTCCGCTCGTATTCTGGCTGTTGAGCAGGTAGCTGTTGTCCCGGTGGCGCACACCGAGCAGAAAGCCCAGGTTTTCCCCATTGCCCACTTCCACATGGGCCTGACCGCCGAGCAAACTCAAAGCCAAAGAGGCATCAAACTCCCGGGGCTTTTTGTAGGTGATGTCCAGCACGCTGGAAAGCTTGTCCCCATAGCGGGCTTCGAAACCTCCGGCCGAAAAGGCCACACGTTCGGTCAGTTGGTAGTTGGGAAAAGGAAAGCCTTCCTGCTGTCCGGAACGCACCACCAGGGGGCGGTAGATTTCAAAGCCATTGACGTAGACCAGGTTCTCGTCGTAGTTCCCGCCGCGCACGGAATACTGGCTCGACAATTCGTTGTTGGAGGCGGCCCCCAATTGTTTGAGCGCAGCGATGATCGGATCCCCGGCCGGGTTGGGTACGTATTCGATCGACTCCACCGGGATGGCCTGGATGAATTCCTGGCGTTCGCGTTCGTCTTCGATGGTGATGATCTCCAGGGTGCGTTCCGTGAGCCCCGGGTCGTAGCGATAGAATTTGCCTTCCGTGACCGTAAAACGGCGGTAATGTGTCTCGAAGCTGACGTGGGTGAACACCACGGTGATGGCTTCGCCGGAAGGCGGAATGTCCACCTCCAGGGAATAGCGGCCCTCGGCGTCCGAGGTGGCCCCCACCCCGCTTTGGCCAAACACCACAATGTTGGCATCCTCAACCGGGTCGCCGTTTTCATCCCGCACCTGGCCGTAAACCGTGGCGGGTTCAGTTTGGGTACCGGAGTTGCCGCCTGCGCTGTTGACGGGGTTTTGGGCTAGGATGTTCGCCGGACCGGCGAACACCAACACGAGCAACAGCCCGCCCATGGCCCACAGGGCTGCGGGACGGACACAGAGCGAAAAAAAAGGCAAACGGAACGCGCGTAGGGATGGGATCATGCGGCTGGACGCGGTGCGGGAAATCGCAGAACAGGAGAACAAGGCTACAACGCCCATCAGGCCGGTAAGGTATGCGGGCTTTCGCGCTTGAGGCTGGCGATGGCGGCCACCGGATCGGCCGCGCCAAAAACACCGCTGCCGGAAACCAGCACATCGGCGCCTGCGCGCAGGACCTCGCCGGCATTGCCGGGCTTGATGCCCCCGTCCACCTGCAGGCGGATGCCGGGGTTGACGGCGTCGATCATGTGGCGCATCCGGCGGATGCGCTCCAGGCTGCCAGGGATGAAGGCCTGACCGCCAAATCCCGGATTCACGCTCATGATCAGCACCAGGTCCAGGTCCGGCAGAATGGCCTCGACGGCCGAAAGCGCCGTTCCGGGATTGAGCGCCACACCGGCCTTCATGCCCAGCCGTTTGATGTGCTGGATGCAGGCATGCAGGTGCTGGACCACTTCCACATGCACGGTCAGCCCGTGGGCTCCCGCCTTGTGGAAGGCCTCTACAAAGGCTTCGGGACGGCTGGTCATCAGGTGCACATCCCGGAACTTGTCGGAATGCCGGGCTACGGCTTCCACGATCGGCAAGCCAAAACTGATGTTGGGCACATAGACCCCGTCCATCACGTCGATGTGGAACCAATCGGCATCGCTGGCGTCCACCATGCGGACGTCGCGGGCCAGGAAACCGAAATCGGCCGACAGGATCGACGGCGCCACGAGGTGCGGTTCAGGCATGGGGCCAAAGGTAATCGTTTGGTCCCCGAGCAAAGGGCTCAAAAGCCCGTGGAAAACCAGGACTGCCGAGGCCGCATCACGCGTGCCGGCCACCGTGCAAACCGCTGGTCAACCGTAAGGGAGCGGCTGGGCGTTTTACAGGAAATTGCGCAGCTCCTGGGAGGCGGTGGCACGGCGCAAACGGCGCAGGGCACGCTCCTTGATCTGGCGTACCCGCTCACGGGTCAGGCCAAACTTGTTGCCGATCTCCTCCAGGGTGAAGGGCGTTTCGCCGTTCAGGCCATAATAGCAGCTGACAATGGCCGCCTCGCGCTCGCTGATCACACCGAGCGCCTCCGCAATATGGGCCCTCAGGGAGGCATCCAGCAGATCGCGGTCGGGGTCTTCGCCGGCGTTGCCGGCGATCACGTCCAGCATGGTGCCGTCCTCGTCTTCCCCGCCAATGGGCGCGTCCACGGAAACGGTTCGGGACTGGGTCTTGATGATGTCCTTCAGCTCGGCAACGGGCATGCCCATGGCCTCGGCACAGGCTTCCACCGAAGGCGGATGACCGGTGGCCTGCTCCAACTCGGCGGCCGTGCGCAGGTAGCGGTTGAAGGTGCCGATTTTATTGAGCGGCACGCGGACCAGCCGCGACTGCTCCTGAATGGCCTGCATGATGGCCTGACGGATCCACCAAACGGCGTAGGAGATGAACTTGAAGCCCTTGGTTTCGTCAAAGCGCTGGGCGGCCTTGATCAGGCCGAGGTTGCCCTCGTTGATCAGGTCAGAGAGGGAAAGGCCCTGGTTCTGGTACTGTTTGGCCACGGAGACCACAAAGCGCAGGTTGGCGCGGGTCAATTCGTCCAGCGCCTGTTTGTCGCCCTCGCGAATGCGGCGCGCCAGATCGGCCTCCTCTTCGGGGGAGATCAGCTCCAACTTGCCGATTTCGTAGAGGTACTTCTCCAGGGAATCGACATTCCGGTTGGTGATCTTGAGTTGGCGCATGGGCGGTAAGGTGAAACCGCCAGCGGGCGGTCGGTGGAACTGCTAACGCTTACGGGCTTTGCAAGGCGGGGTTGCATCCCTCCACGCTTTCGTGTGACAGGCATGGCAACAGCTTGACGGTCTGTCGCTTGTACAGCCAATCCCGGTGCATGTATCGCCCTACTGGCGAACGCTTCTGACCCGGCACACCCCGATGCCCCATGCGTACACCTCCCCCGCCCGATCCAGGCTTTCCCAATGCGTCAAAAAAAACGGCCGCTTCCCGAAGGAAACGGCCGTTGAAACGGTACGGATGATGCCCCTTGTGCGGGAGCTTTCCGATGGGCTGCTTATTCGCTAACGGGGTCCGGACGACGCGGTCCACGATCGCCGCGCGGTCCGCGGTCATGGTCGCGATCGCCACGTCCACCGCGGTCGCCGCGGTCACGGCCGCCACGCGGTCCGCGGTCACGGCCGCCGCGATCACCCCCCCGATCGCCACGGGGCGGACGGTCCACCCAGCCTTCCGGCTTGTCCAGCAGGGCCTTGCGGCTCAGGCGGAATTTGCCGGTGACCGGGTCCACCTCCAGCAGCTTGACCTTGATCTTGTCGCCGGGGTTCATGACGTCTTCGAGGGTTTCGATGCGCTCCCAGGCTACTTCGGAGATGTGCAGCAGACCTTCACGACCGGGCAGGAACTCCACAAAGGCACCGTAGGGCTTGATGCTCTTGACGGTGGCTTCGTATTCTTCGCCGACCTCGGCCATCTGGGTGATGCCCTTGATGCGGGCCAGGGCCGCATCGATGGAAGCCTTATCGTCCCCCATAATGTCCACCACACCGCTCTGATCGTCTTCGTCGATGACGATTCTGGTATTGGTCTCGGCCTGCATCTCCTGGATGATCTTGCCACCGGGGCCGATGATGGCGCCGATGAACTCCTTGGGGATGCGGATCTGGACCATGCGCGGGGCATGGTCCTTGTAATCGGCGCGCGGCGCATCGATGGCCTTGGCCATCTCGCCGAGGATGTGCTCGCGGCCTGCCTTGGCCTGGGCCAGGGCTTCTTCCAGCACCTGGTAGTCGAGGCCATCGATCTTGATGTCCATCTGGCAGGCAGTGATCCCGTCCTTGGTGCCGGTGACCTTGAAGTCCATGTCGCCGAGATGGTCCTCATCGCCCAGGATGTCGGAGAGTACCGCGTAGTTGCGGGTCTCGGCGTCCCAGATCAGGCCCATGGCGATGCCGGAAACGGCCTTCGGGGTCTGGATGCCGGCGTCCATCATGGCCAGGGAGCCCGCACAGACGGTGGCCATGGAGGAAGAACCGTTGGACTCCAGGATGTCGGAGATGATGCGCACCGTGTAGGGGCAGGATTCGGGCACCATGCGCTTGAGCGCGCGAAGGGCCAGGTTGCCGTGGCCGATTTCGCGGCG
>JAUIHG010000239.1 GCA_030432405.1 Bacteroidia bacterium
TGCGCATCCGCAAGAACACCAAGCCGGTGCAGCTGCACCAGCGGTATGCGGAAGAAGAAAACGCATCAGACCAGCCATAGCATCAGATACGGCCCGTGGCCCGCGGTCTTCAGTGCCTTCAAGCGTCTTTTTTGCGCACCAGCGCCACCGTCAACCATGGGCTCTTGTAATGGTGTTCGCCCATTTCCAGGAAATGGGCAAAACGCGGTAAAAACACGTGCTTGCGGCGGTTGCCCAGGTCAAGGACCAGTTGGTCCCCGAATTTGTGGACGTTGTATTCCGCCCCTTCGAGAAAGGGCAGGCGCAGCCGGGCGTTGAAGCCGGTTTCGGTTTCCTCAAAGGAAATCGGCGACTCTTCGTGGTAGACGATGGTGGGGTCGTCCTGCGCGTACATGGCGTCGGCTATGCCGTCCAGCAGGTCCATGCCAAACACCTCGCCGCCCTGGTGCGGCACTTCCATGATGGGCAGCGGCGTGAAGCTCTCGTGGATGTCTTCGAGGTGTTCGGCCTGGCGTTCGAGGTATCGGGAAAAGAAGCCTTCGCCGGCTCCAGCCGGCAGGACCCGGTTGACCACCACAGCATCCACGTTGTAGCCGTAAAGCTGCAGGTAGGTGTACGCGCGTTTGGCCTCCTGGACCACCATGCGCTCGGGGTTGGCCACCAGTCGGATGGAGGTCACGCCGGGATCGGCGAAGACCTTCTGGATGGATTCGAGTTTGCCGAAAAGCCTGGTGAGTTCTTCATAGCCCTTGTCCAGCGGTACGCCCGTGGTGCGGCGCACGGCGCTGCCCACGCCCTTGATGGCCAGTTTCTGGAAGGGCAGGGCCTTGGTGACCCACCAGCTGGTGACCTGGGGCAGGGTGAGCAGGGTAAGCGTTTCGCCGGTAGGCGCCGAATCGATCACCACCACGTCAAAGCGCTCCTCGTGGTGGTATTCCTCGATCCACAAAAAAGCGCTGGCCTCTTCCATGCCCGGCAGGGCGGAAAGCTCTTCGGCCATCACGTCCTTGACCCCCTGAAAGCGAAACAACGCCAGCATCAACTGGCGCATATTGCCCCAGTGTTTTTTCATGCTGTAATACACGTCCAGCTCCTGGCCCCACAGGTTTTTTTCCAATTCCGTCGGCTCGGGGCCGAGTTCGCGGTCCAGGCAATCGGACAGGGAGTGGGCAGGGTCGGTGGACAGGACCAGGGTCCGATGCCCCAAGCGTGCGCAACGCAGGGCCGTGGCTGCGGCCACCGTGGTTTTGCCCACGCCGCCCTTGCCGGTAAACAGGAGAATCCGCATGGTCGGCTAAACTACTGTTGCACAGCACGCGGCCCAACGGCCTCAGGGCGTTGCGGGCAGGAGCCGGACCTCGTCCAACAGGGTCTGGGCCATGTTGTCGCGGCGTACATGCACAAAGCGCCCGCCCGCCCGATCGGCCAGGGCGCGCAAGGCCTCGGCATGCTGTCCCCGGCCGTCTTCGCCGAACAGGTATACAGTCAACACGATGCCGCGGCGGCGGTAGCGGTCCAGCATGTCCAGCATTTCCGGCGTGGCCTCAAAGCGCCCGTCCGTGGCCAGGATGACCCGGTTGTTGCCCTCCCGCGACCAGTGGCGCAGGGTCTGGGTATAGGCCAGGGCAAGCCCCTCCTGTACGCGGGTTGCCCCACGCGAACGCAGGCCTTCAAGGGTCTCCACCAAAAGCCCACGGCGCCAGGCCGGAGTCGGTGGCAGTTCCACGGTGGCCGCCTGGGTATAGCTGACCATGCCCACCCGGTCCTCGTAGCGCAACAGGCCTGAAAAATGCGTGAAGGTCTCCTGCAGCAGGGGCAGCTTTTCCGGCCGGTCCATGGACGCGGAAAGGTCCAACAGCAGGGTCAGGTTGGCCTGCGGTTGCCCTTCCAGGGCAAAGGGATTGTCGTAGATGGGGTTGTCGCGCAAGCCGGGCAGGTAATCGTACTCCCGCCCGAAGGCGTCCAGCAGCACGGTGACCGAATCGCGCTGGGCCAGGGCACGTCCGGCCTTAAAGCGGCCGATGCTGTCGTAGGCCCGCTCGGTGACCGAGCGGCAATGGTCAAAAAGCCGCCATTCCCGGCCCAAACGGGTGCGGACCAGGCCCTGGCCGGCAAAATCCAGATGCTCGTACACCGGGGGCAGCACCAGGTTGTCGTAGGGATCCACCAGGCCGTAGCGGCGGCGGTCCCGGATGCGGGCCAGGCCCTGTGGGGCATCCTCGAGGTAAGGCGGAGGGTCACCGGGCAGGTCGGCGCTTGCGGCTCCGGGTGTGGCGCTGGTTGCCGGAGCGGTGGCTTCGCCGGAGGCGGGAGTGGACTTGTGCTCTATATTGGAACGATCGTTCCTAGTCGGCCCATCCAGCGCCAAACGCGGTTCAAAATCCACGCGCCAATAGCGCAGGCTGTCCTGGCGCATGTGGTCCGGCGCGAGGCAGCCGATGTCGGTATATTCCTCCTCCAGCACGCCCGCGATGTTCTCCCGGTCCACATACACGTAGCGCACCTGGTCGAGCGCATTCTGGCGCTGCAGGCGTTCGTAGTCGGTGCGGTCGCCGGTGTAGGAAAACACAAAAACAGTCAGCAGCACATCGGGACTTCCGTAGCGTTTGAGTACGCGCTGCAGGGCCTCCGGGTCCAGGTCTCCGTCCGAGGCCATATAGAGGTGCTTTTCGAGCGCCGGCCTCTTTTCGGCCAGGATGTTGAAGCCCAGCCGCAGGCCGCGCGCCGCATCCGTTTTCAGGGCCGGCCGCAGGCGGCGAATGGTGTTCACGACCTCGGCGTGGTTTTCGGTGGGCCGCAACTCCACTTTGGAAAAGGAATTGAACGAAACGATGCTGATGTTGTCCTCGCGGCACAGCGAGGCGGCCAGGCGCGTGAACACCATTTTGGCCAGCGGCAGCTCGTCCATGGAGGCGGAGATGTCCAACAGAAATACGTAACGCCCGTTGACGGGCACGGCGTCCATCAGCGCGCGAGCGGAATCCGGCAATCGCCGGCGCGCACTCAGCTCCAACAACACCGGGCTCGCCTGATCGGCGAAGCGCACCGGGATGTTGCGCCGCCATTCCGGCTCCACCCCCCAGGTGTCACATTCCACGCGCAGCTGGCCCATCTCGCCGGGAGGCAGGGCCGTGGTCGGGGACAGGACCGCATCGCAACCGCAGGGCAGGTCCACGTCTTCCATGCGCAGAGGCCGGTCTCCGGCGTTGCGGAAATGGAAGGTGTACGCGGCCGGATCGTCGGTCTCCAGGCGCCCCAGATCAGCATGCGTGTCCACAAACTCGACCGGGCCGCGCGCAAAGCCAAAGGCCTGGCCAAACTGGTCGATGTAGCCCCACTGATCGCCCAGGCGGATGCGGGCCGCCACGCCGGGATCCAGGGGCACGGCGCCTTCGCCCGGAAGGGCGTCCACGTACATCCAGGCGCCATTCTGGCGAACACTGATAGAACCGCCTCCATGCGCCTGCACGGCATCATAGGCGGTGGGCACCAGCACTTCGGCCTCGCGGTTGATGGCCCCATAGCGGCCCTGGCGTCGCACCACCGCGATGCCGTCGTGGAAGGGCTGGGCTTCCTCGAATTTTGGCGGGGTGATGACCGTGCCGTCGGTTTTGATGTAGCCGTAGCGCCCGTCCTTGCGCGTTACAGCAATGCCGTCCACAAAGCGGTAGATCTCTTCATACACCGGCGGCACAATGGTGTCGCCGTTCCAGCCCAGATAGCCCTGCAGCCCGTCCTGCTCCACCTTGGCCATGCCGTCGTGGAAAGGATGGATGCGGTCCCAGACCAGGGGGATGATGGCCTGCCCGTCCCGGGCAATGAAGCCCCACTGCCCGTCCATGGAAACCAGGGCGCGGCCGTGTTCAAAGTGTTCGACGTAGTCGTAGCGGAAGGGCAGCACCGCCTCGTTGAAGCGGTTGATGTAGCCCCATTTTTCGCCCTTCCGGGCGAGGGCCAGGCCCTGGTAAAAAACAAAAACCTCGTCGTAGACCGGCGGGATTACCTCGCGGCCCAGGGTGTCGAGGTGCCCCCATTTGCCGTCGCGCTGCACCATGGCATAACCCTCGAAGAACTTGCGCAATTCGGTGTAGCGCGGCGGGCACAATTCGCGGCCGTCCCGGGTGATGACGCCGTACAGGTCTGCGGTGCGCGTGACCGCAAAACCGTCGTAAAACGCGCTGACCTTGGCGTAGGGCTCGGTGTTGAGGACCATGCCCTGGCGGTCGTAGAGGTGCCAGCCGCTGGAGTCGCGGGCCAGAAAGCGTTCGCCGCCCAGGCGCCGGATCTTCCGGAAACGGATGGGGATGACGGGCTGGCCCCGGGGATCAATGTAGCCCTGACGCCCGTCGATGCGCACGGCGGCCAGGCCCCGGTCAAAGGCTTCCAGGTGGTCGTAGCGGAATGGGGTGCGGAAACGCGCGGCCGTGTCCAACACCGCCCATTTGCCTTTGCGCTTGGCGTACAGGAAATCGGGATAACAGCGCAGGGCTTCCAGTTGGTGTTTTCCGCCGTCGGAGGAATACAAACGGAATCCGTCTCCACGCGCCTCGGCATGCCGGGTACAGGCCGCATCAGCATAGGCTTGCTGGGCCTTCAGGGCAGGTGCCCAAAGGCCGAACAACACAGCCGCGCACCACGGCAAAGCCCTGCTATGGAGGGGAAACGCACGCATCTGAAAAGCCAATATAGTCCACCTGAGGCCCGTCCCGGAAGCCCGTGCTTGGCCGGGAACAGGATGGGCATGCTGCGCACCCATGAGCAGCATGGGATCGCACTTTCAAATGGAGGAACTGGGGTGGATCAACGGGTGAAAACCAGGGTCTTGCTGCCCTTTAGCTCATCCGGGTAGTACAAGACCAGCCGCTTTTTGTCCACCTCCTTGATGAAATACTTGATGGTGCGGCCACTGACCTTGTCGGCGATGTAGAGTTCGCCGTTGCTCAAGCTCACTTTGTAGTTGGCGTCCGCAGACTGGGCTTTCTTGAAGACCGTCAGGGAATTGTCCGGCTTGAAATGGAAGCGGTCCCGTGGGCCTTCGGGCATCGGCAATTCCAGGCCATCCTTGTTGAGGGTCTGG
>JAUIHG010000023.1 GCA_030432405.1 Bacteroidia bacterium
TACTTGATCTTTTTCACGGCCTTACAACGGGGGTGGGGGACTCAGCGTGTGTACGGTCGATGGGGCAATGGGGTATCCGGTGCAAAATGGGCCATGGCCGGAGCCGTGCGGGAGGTATGCTTGGGCAACAACAAATGCACCATTTGGCGGCTACCTTTGCCGGTGCATTCGCCGGAGGCAAAAACGCCCGGAATCCCCGGCACAAAGCCACAAAGACGGGGCCAAACCCGGCGCGTGCATCAAGGCATTGTCCTTTCCAATTCAAACCTCCCCCAAAATGGGGAAGGACTATCACGAAGATAGGAGGTGCTGCCTTTGCGCAGTGCTTTGTTTATCCACACGTAATCCATGCAGGCACAGGCAATTAGGCAGGCTTTTCTGGACTTTTTCAAGTCCCGGGAACACCAAATCGTTCCTTCCGCGCCCATCGTGGTCCACAACGACCCTACACTGATGTTCACCAATGCGGGCATGAACCCGTTCAAGGACATCTTCCTGGGCAACCGCAACGCGGAAGCACCGCGCGTGGCCGATACCCAGAAGTGCCTGCGTGTCAGCGGCAAGCACAACGACCTCGAAGAAGTGGGGGTGGACACCTACCACCACACCATGTTCGAAATGCTGGGCAACTGGTCTTTCGGCGATTACTTCAAAGCCGAGGCCATCGACTGGGCCTTCGAATTCCTGACCGCAAAATTGGGCATCGATAAGGAGCGCATGTACGCCACGGTCTTTGAGGGCGATGCCGAAGATGGCCTTGAGGCAGACACAGAGGCAGAGGCACTCTGGCGCAAGCACCTGCCGGCCGAGCGCATTTTGCGCTGCAACAAAAAGGACAATTTCTGGGAGATGGGGGATACCGGCCCCTGCGGCCCCTGCTCTGAAATCCATGTGGACCTTCGCCCGGAGGGCGAACGTGAAGCCCAGGCGGGCCGCGAACTGGTCAACGCCGACCATCCCCAGGTCATCGAGATCTGGAACCTGGTCTTCATTCAATTCAACCGCGCCAAGGACGGCAAACTCAGTGCCCTGCCGGCGCGCCATGTGGACACCGGCATGGGCTTCGAGCGCCTGGCCATGGTGCTGCAGGGCAAAAGCAGTTCCTACGACACGGATGTCTTTCAGCCCCTTATCCAGAAGCTGGCCTCCTGGTGCGGCAAGGCCTATGGGCAAGACGGCAAAACCGACATCGCCTTCCGCGTGATCGTGGACCACATCCGCGCAGTGGCCTTCACGATTGCCGATGGACAGCTGCCGACCAACAACGGCGCAGGTTATGTGGTGCGCCGTATCCTGCGCCGCGCGGTACGCTATGGCTACAGCTACCTGGACTTTGAGGAGCCCTTCTTTCACAAGCTGGTGGCCCCCTTGACCGCCCAAATGGGCGAAGCCTTTCCCGAGCTTGCGCAGCAGGAAGACCTGATCACCCGCGTGATCAACGAAGAGGAAATCAGCTTCCTGCGCACCCTGGCCTCCGGCCTCAAGCGCCTGGAACACTGGGCCGAGCAGGCCCCGGAAAACGCCACATTGGAGGGGAAAATCGCCTTCGAGCTCTACGACACCTACGGCTTCCCGGTGGACCTCACGCGGCTTGTGGCCGCCGAGCAGGGCTTTGGCGTGGACGAGGCGGGTTTTGAAAAAGAAATGGCCGCCCAGAAGGCCCGTTCCAAAAAGGCCGCCGAAACCGACACCGGGGAATGGCAGGTGTTGGAACAGGCCGACGGGAATTCGCAGTTCCTGGGCTACGACCAGCTGCAAAGCCCGGCGCGTGCCTTGATGCACCGCACGGTGGAACAGAAAAAGAAGACCGCCTATCAGGTGGTCCTGGACCGCACGCCCTTCTACGCGGAAAGCGGGGGGCAGGTGGGCGACACCGGCGTATTGGATTGGGACGGCGAGGCCGTCCGGGTGCTGGACACCAAAAAGGAAAACGACTTGATCGTGCATTGGGTGGACCGCCTTCCGGCGAACCCCGATAAAGGCGCCGATGCCCTCACGGCCACCGTGGATGCTCCGCGCCGCACGCGCACGGCGGGCAACCACTCGGCCACCCACCTGTTGCATGCCGCCCTGCAGGAAGTGCTCGGCAGCCATGTGCAGCAAAAGGGATCCTACGTGGGGCCGGACCGCTTGCGTTTTGACTTCAGCCACTTTGCCAAAGTGGAGCCCGAGGAGCTCAAGCGCATCGAACGCATCGTGCAGTGCCGCATCCGCGAAGACATCGCGTTGGACGAGCGCCGCGGGGTGCCGATGGACGAAGCCAAGGCCATGGGCGCCACCATGCTTTTTGGCGAGAAATACGGCGACTCGGTCCGGGTGATCACCTTCGACCCGGAATTCAGCCGCGAACTCTGCGGAGGCACCCATGTGTCCTCCACCGGCCGCATCGGGGCTTTCCGGATCGTGTCGGAAGGCGCAGTGGCGGCGGGCATTCGCCGGATTGAGGCGCTCACCGGAGCGGCCGCCGAGGAGTGGATCGACGCCGAGCTGGAACGCCTCAACGCGGTACGTGAGGAACTCAAAAACCCCGATCCGGTCAAGGCCATCGCCAAGCTCAAGGCCGACCAACAGGCCCTGCAGGAGCAGCTCGACGCCCTGGGTAAAGCGGCCCTGGGCCAGGTGCGGGCGCAATTGAAGGACGCCGCGGCCGAGGACGGCGGCGTGCGCTGGATCAGTGCCGTGGTGGACCTGCCCGATCCCGCCGGGCTCAAGCAGCTCTGCTACGACCTGCGCCAGGATCAGGAAAACACCGCCATCGTTTTGGGGGCGGCCTTCGGGCCGAAGGCCCAGCTGCACATCATGCTCACCGACGACCTGGTGGCGGCGGGCTGGCATGCCGGGAATACCATTCGCCAGGCGGCGAAAGCCATCCAGGGCGGTGGCGGCGGACAGCCTTTTTACGCCACGGCAGGCGGGAAAAAACCCGAAGGCCTGGCCCAGGCCGTGGAAGACGCGGTGGAACTGCTCAAAAAACCGGCACAAGCCTGAGGGCCTGCTGCCTGTGTTCAGTCCTTGATATGGAACGATTGGTCAAAATCCTTTCTCCGGCGGCCTGGAGCCTCTTGATGGCCGCCTTGCTCGGTACCACCCTGTACGCCTGTACGGATGGCGGTTCGTCGGATTCCGGTGGCCCCGTTGCGCCCAACCGATACCGCATCAGTGTGCAATGGCCGGAACAGGCGGGCCAGCAAGCCACCTTGTACCAGTGGCGCTTTGACCGTCCCAAAGGCCAAACGCCTGATCCGGGTGCGCTGGTGGCCGCGCGCAAGCTCCTCATCGATACCGTACGCCTGGACGGCGAAGGCCACGGGGTGCTGGAAGGGGCGCAACCCGAGGCCTGGCTAGCTGAAGTCCGCGTGGGCGCCACAGGGCATCCGCTGCGGATGCTGCCCGGGCACGGCTATCAATTGCAGAGCGCTGACGCTTCAGCTGCAAGGGATGGGGACGCCGCACCGAGCCTCGGATCGGGCACGGAAGCCTCCCAATCCTACCAGCCGGGGGTTTGGACCGGTCCGGGCGATGCCAACCGGCTCAACCGGCTGAGCAGCCAATGGCGGCAGCGCTACGTGGAATTGGCCGAACTGGGCAAACGGGAAGTGCGGGCCCAGAGCGTGGGCGATGCGGCACATGCCGACAGCCTCCGGGGACTTCGCCTGAAAGGCGCCCTTGCCTATTGGGACGGCATTTCGGCCCTGGCCGACAGCACCGTCCAGCCGCTGGTAGCCGTCTTTGCCGTCGAGCATTTGGACAAGGGCACCCGTTTTGAGCAGATCCGCCGGGTGTCCAACCGGCTGTTGCCCATGGATCCGCAGAACCCCTATGTGCGCGACCTGCAGCAATGGGTGGTCAGCTGGGAAATCCAGCGGGAAAAAGACGGCGTTTCGTTGCTGGGTACACCAGCGGCCAATGTGTCTGGCATCGGACCGGATGGGCAGCGCTACACCCTCGAAGCGCTCCGTGGCCATTACGTGCTGGTGGATTTCTGGGCCTCCTGGTGTGCGCCGTGCCGGCGCGAAAACCCGAACCTCGTGGCCACCTACAAGCGTTACGCGGACCTCGGTTTCCGGGTTTTCAGCGTCTCGCTGGACAAGGAGGCGGACAAGTGGACCGAAGCCATTGAGGCCGATGGCCTGCCCTGGCCCCAGCACATCCGTGTGGAGGACGGCTTCGCCGATTCAGGCGTAGCGCCTTATGCCGTCAATGCCATCCCGGCTGGATTCCTGGTGGATCCGCAAGGCATCATCATTGCCGAACGCAGCGAGGTGCGCGGGAACAACCTCGGCCTGCGGCTGGGAACCATGCTGGGCCCTGTTCAGTGAGCTTTTTATCGCCCATGCGCCAGCCGTGCAGGAAGCTGGAAAAGTGACCAAATCCGCGGATTGCCGTATTTAAGCAGCCAGCAGCGTGGCAGGCGCTTTCAGGCCCCTGAGCTGCGCGCTGTTCCATTGAGCAACAAATACCCAAGCCAACTTTCCCATGAGCCGCAAAGAAGAACTCGAAGAACTGTTTGAACGCCTGGAAAGCGACCTGAACCTGTCCCAGGACCAAGGTGCCCGCATCCGCCACCTGCTCAACGACCACATGCGCCAGCGCAAGGCCATCCGCCAGGAACAGGACGAAAAGGAGGCCCGCAAGCAAGCCATAAAGCCCCTGGTCAAGGAGCTGCGCAAAAACATCGGCACCGTGCTTGATGAGCAGCAGGAAGCCACCTTCAAGCAGAACAAGGACCAATACAAGGCCCTGTTGCGCGACAACTGAGCCAGCCCGAGTAAGCGGCACTCAGCCGCGGTAGGAATAACGGCCGTAGGGACTTTCCAAAAGGACCTCGGCCGTTTTTGCGTCCGGGCCACCCGCCTCCCTGGGCAGCGCCTCCACCCGGCCGATCACCTGGGCGGGGATGTTGTATTCGCCCGCCAGGGCAATGAGTTCCGGAGCGGCCGCAGGATCCACGTAGCATTCCAGGCGGTGGCCCATGTTGAAGACGCGGTACATCTCCTCCCAGTCCGTGCCGCTGGCGCGTTGGATGGCATGGAACAGGGGCGGCACCGGCAGCAAGTTGTCCTTGATGATGCGCACGCCTTCGGCGAAATGCAGCACCTTGGTCTGTGCGCCGCCCGTGCAGTGGATCATGCCGTGCAGGGCGCTGCGCTGGGTTTTGAGCGCCCGGGCGATAAACGGCAAATAGGTCCGGGTGGGGGAGAGGACCAGCCGCCCCATGTCCAGACCGGTGGCATCCTGCGCACCGGGAAGGTCCTCCGGCACCGGATCGGTTAGGCGGTAGGGACCGGTATAGACCACACTGCGGTCGGTTTCGGGATCAAAACTTTCCGGGAACCGTTCGGCGTAATCGGCCCCGAACAGGTCGTGCCGCGCCGAGGTCAGGCCATTGGAACCCATGCCGCCGTTGTAGCGCGCCTCGTAGCTGGCCTGGCCGTAGGAGGCCAGCGCCACAATGGCATCGCCGGGCCGGATGCGGTTGACCAGGATGTTTTTGCGCGGCAAGCGCGCGAAGGCCGTGAATCCAACGTCCACTGTGCGCACGATGTCGCCCACATCGGCGGTTTCCCCGCCACCGTGCTGGATGTCCACGCCCAGGTCCCGCATGCTGTCCAAAAAGGCATTGGTGCCCCGGATCAGGGCGGCGATCACGCTGCCAGGAATGCGGTGTTTGTTGCGGCCGATGGTGCTGGAAATCAGCACGCGGTCCACCGCGCCAATACAGGCCATGTCGTCCAGGTTCATCACCAGGGCGTCCTGGGCGATGCCGGCCCAAACGCTTTCGTCGCCGGTTTCGCGCCAGTAGAGGTAGGCCAGGGAGGTTTTGGTGCCGGCCGTATCGGCATGGATGCAATTGGCCCAATCGGGATCGCCGCCCGCGTGGTCGGGGAGCACCTTGCAAAAGGCGTTTGGGTAAAGCCCTTTGTCCATGCCCTTGATGGCGTCATGCACCTCGGCCTTGGAAGCCGAAACACCACGCTTGGCATAGCGGCCCTGTTCGCCGGTGGCTTGTGCTTCGGGATCTGTGTGGGAGGGCTTCGGGTCGGCTTCGGGCGGCATCATGTCGGTCGACTTTGATGGGCAAAGATGCGGCAAGCCCGTGGGCAGGCGCAGGAACGCAACGCAGCATTTCGTTGTTGTAACATCGAATTGGGCGCGATTGCCGTATTTTGCGGCATGCAGCGCCGAGCATTTTTGCGTTCCACCGCCTGGGCCTCCCTGGCCACAGCGGCACACCTGTTGCCCATGAACACCCTTAACGGATTCGGCCGATGGGCCGAAAATGGTCCCAAAAGTCCCAAGATGCCGGTCCTCTTTTTGGGCCACGGCAGCCCGATGAACGCCATCGAAGACAATGCCTTTACCCGGGGCTGGAAAGAGGTGGCCAGCCGTTTGCCGCATCCCCGGGCCATTTTGTGCGTTTCGGCGCATTGGTACATCCGGGGCACCAAAGTCACGGCCATGGAAAGGCCGCGCACCATCCACGATTTTGGCGGCTTCCCGCAAGCGCTTTTTGACGTGCAGTACCCGGCACCGGGTTCGCCGGAACTGGCCGCGGAAACGACGCGGCTGCTGGACCTGGACGGTGCGGCACAGGACGACCACTGGGGCCTGGACCACGGCGCATGGTCGGTGATCCTGCACCTCTTTCCCGATGCGGATGTGCCGGTGGTGCAGTTGAGCCTCGATGCCGGGCTTTCGCCCGAAGGGCACATGGACCTGGCCCGCCGCCTCGCGCCTCTTCGGGAGCGGGGCATCCTGATCGTGGGCAGCGGCAACATCGTGCACAACTTGCGGATGGTGGATTTTGCCGGCCTTGCCCGCGAAGACTACGGCTACGATTGGGCCCGAGAGGCCCGGGCCACCGTGAATGCACACCTGCTCAACGGCCGGCTTGATGCCCTGGCCGATTACGGCAAGGCCGGCCAGGCCCTGCGTATGGCCGTGCCCACACCGGACCATTACTTGCCCCTGGTGTATGCGGCCGCGCTGCAGGGAAAAGGAGAAGACCTGGTGCTGTTCAACGACCACCTGGTGGGCGGCAGCATTTCGATGACCTCGGTTGCCATCGGGCTGTGAGCATCGCGTAGTTTCGCGCCATGCCCCTGAACGTAGAAATCAAAGCGCGCTGCAAGGACCTTGAGCACCTGCACGGCATCCTGATGAAATCCGGTGCTGATTTCAAAGGCACCGACCACCAGGAAGACCGCTATTATGCCGCCGCCGAAGGCCGGCTCAAGCTGCGTCAGGGGCCGATTGAAAACAGCCTGATCCATTACCATCGGCCGGAATCCAAAGGCACCAAAACCTCTGAGGTATCCCTTTACCATCCTGCCGATCCCAAAGGTTTGCAAGCGGTCCTCGACCAGGCCCTGGCTCTGCGCGTGGTGGTGGCCAAGGAGCGTCGTATCTATTACCACGGCAACATAAAATTCCACCTGGACCGGGTGCAGGATCTGGGCAGCTTTGTGGAAATCGAGGCCATCGACAGGGGCGGATCGCGCACGCGCGAAGACCTGGAGGTGCAATGCCTGGCCTGGATGAAGCGGCTGGGCATCAAACCCGAAGAAGGCATCGCCCAGAGCTATTCGGACATGTTGCTGGAAAACTCCGAGGTCAAATAGTTTTGGAACGGACGGTTGCTAAGCCCTGCAGAAACCGCTTTTCGACAACCCGCTGAAGGCTTTTTTCATTTTTGAAACGCATAAACCATGCGCATTTTTCTTTCCATTTGCCTGATGCTGGGGCTCGCAGCCTCGGCCCTGGCCTACGGAGTCCAAGCGGGCTCTGGCATAACCCTGGAGGGAGCACCTACAGCCGCCTCCCCCTCAGCGCCCCAGGCCCCTAAAGACACGGTCTACGGCTACTGGGGCATTGAAATGCAGGTATATCCCACAGGCTTGCTCCCCGGAATTCACTGGGAGCGGGGTTTTGGCCGGGGCCATCACGTGCACGCGCGCATCGGCGTCAACCTATTTGACCACCGCGACCTGGGTGAGCAAGACAACGAGCGTGGCTGGGGCTGGGGCGGCGGTGCCGGCTGGCGCTGGTACCTGCCCCGCCAGGGAACGTATGGACAGCAAGGCTGGTTGACGGGAGCCCGGGTCGATGTCTGGCGCAACACCGTGGAATGGTCCAACGAATTGTTCGGTTTTCCCTTTGCTTCCGGTAGCACCAAGCTGGTGGTGCTGCAACCCACGGTGGAAGCCGGTTACCGCTTTGCCTTTGGCCGCAAATGGACTTTGAGCCCGCACCTTGGTGTGGGGTGGGAATGGAATGCCGTTACGGACGGTTCGCCTACCGGCGAAGGCCCCATCGGTCTGGTGGGTGTGCGCTTTGCCTACCAGAGCTGCCACCGGCCCAGATAACGCCTCAGGCCGGACCGCTTATCGCCCGCGCCTTCGCGGGTCCACGCGGACTTTTTCCGGCGGCAGGCTTTCCAGCTCGATTTCGCCCAACACTTTGAAGGTGGTTCGGCGGTTGAGCTGATGCTCTTCTTCCGAACATTCCACGCCATCGCGGCAGCGGTTGAGGATGCGGGTTTCCCCATAGCCGCGTGCCTGAAGCCGGATTTCGGGAATGCCCTTGTCCTTGAGGTATTCCACCACAGAATTGGCGCGGCCGCGGCTCAGCCGCATGTTGTAGTCGTTGGGACCGCGCGCGTCGGTGTGCGACCCTATCTCGACCTTCAAGGTCGGGTTTTCGGCCAGCAGCTTGACCAACTTGTCCAGTTCCGGATACGATTCGGCGCGGATGGTCGTGTCGTCAAAATCGTAGTAGATGTTCTGGAGCGTGATGTCCTCGGTAGGTGCAGGGAGGGCTTCGAGCACAATGCGCGTTTCGATCGTGAAGGTGTCGCCCGGCGTTTCGGGCATGCCGATGGTGCTCACAGCCTCTTCGCGGTTGAAGTAGCCGTCCCGTTCGGCGCGCAGCCGGTAATCGGTGGCCGGAGCCAACTGCACCCGGAAACGGGCCTGTTTGTCCAGCTCGAGTTCGCCCTCGGATTGGAAGGCACTGATGTCGTTGAGCAGCAGCCGTGCATCGGGCAGGGGCATGTAGCGGATGGGCTGCTCCCCGGCGGAGCTGTCCGTGTTCGCCGGAGGCGCATCGGTTTTAGCCGGCGGAGCCACGGCCACCACATCTCCCTCCAGCCAATAGACCGGAGGGGCGGGCGGCGCCTTTTCGAGGATGAAGCGGTAGAGATCATCGCTGCCGCGGCCGTCCGTGCGCGCGGAACTGAACACGCCGGCCAGCAGGGTGTCGGGATGGCTGGACTGGCGCGGATCGAGCACCAGGGCAAAATCGTCCGCGCCGCTGTTGACCGGATATCCGAAGGCTTCGGGCCGCTGCCACTTGCGCTTGACCTGCATGGTCTTGAACAGGTCCAGACCGCCCATGCCCGGGTGCCCGTCGGAGGCAAAATAGAGGGTGCCGTCCTGACCCGCATGCGGGAAGACCTCGTTGCCGGAGGTGTTCACGGTCGGGCCGAGGTTGATGGGGCTGCCCCATCCGGCATCGCTGAGCTTGGCGTAATAGAGGTCCACCCCGCCATAACTTTCCGGATCGCCGCTGGCGGCGAAATACAAACGCTGGCCGTCCGCAGACCAGGTCGGATGGCCCACATTGACCGAGTCGCCGAAGAGCTTCAGCTCAATGGCCTCGCTCCATTGGCCGGCGGAAACTTCGTAGCGGTACAAGAGCCGGCAGGCATTGTCCTCCTCCTTGTTGTCGTTGCCGCATTGGGTGTAGACCAGTTCATCGCCGCGCGGGCTGAATGCGGGACTGCTCTCGTGGTAGCCTTCGTTGATGGCTTCGCTGTAGGGCACGGGATCCGACCAGCCGGAGGCGGAACGCGTGCTCTGGTAAAGGTCGTAATACTGGCCTCCGGTCCATTCGTTGTCGGCATCGCCTTCCGATCCCTGCCGGTCGGAGGTGAACAGCAACGTGCGCTGGTCCAACCAAACGGGACCGTAATCCGAAGCCGGGCTGTTGAGCCGGTCCAGGGGGCTGACCGAATAGTACGTGATGCCCTCCAGCCAGGATTTCGCCCGCCGGCAGGCGGCAATCTCCCGTTTGATTTCCGAGCGGTATTCCGGCGCTTCCATCAGGTAATCCTCCAGGGCCTGGATTGCGCCTTCATAGTTTTCCAGCCGCTTGCGCTGCTGGGCCTGGGCATACAGCGCGTCGGGGCCGTAGCCGTCCTGATACGCTTTGCCGTACCACCGCTCGGCCGGCTGGGGTTGGCCCATGGCCTCATACGCGTTGGCAATTTTGTAGGCCTTTTCGGCCTTGAGCAGGGGATTGCGTTCGCCGGGATACTCTTCCTGCAGCATCTCGGTGGCCACCGCATACTTGCCCAGCCGGTACGCCGTATCGCCATCGGCCAGTTTGCCGGTGCTCACACAAGCATTCAGCAGCAAGGCTATGCCGCCCAAAAGGGCGAAGCGCCCCGCCGCAGTGCAGAAGGAGCATGGAAGGGTAGCGGAATGGAGCATATGCAGAAGAAGAGGAATGGAGAGAAGGAGGAGGGGAGTGTGCACCGGACTGAAAGGCTGGCGAATGGGGTGGCCAGAGCGGACCGTCCAAAAATACACGTGCGGCCTCCCGGAAACCGGAGGGCCGCACGGATTGGGTGTGGAGGATCGATGTGCCTTCAACAAATGGGGCTGCCAAGGCGGTTCCGGTCCCTTCCTTAACGCATGAACAGCAGTTCGCGGTATTTGGGCAGGGGCCAGCGGGCATCGTCGATGTAGCGTTCCAGCTTGTCGGCGTGTTCACGGATGGCGTCAAAACGGCTTTTGACGTCGTCGCAGTACAGCACCGCACGGTCACGCGCTTCTTCGACCTTGTTGGCTGCCCGACGCGCATCCACCATGGCGTCGATGCCGGTTTTCAGGCCGTTGATGTGGATGGAGATCTTGCCAATCAGGTCCAATTGGGCCTTGTAGTGCTCTTCGGGAAGGCCGAGCTCCTGTAGGCCACGGACGTTTTTCAGCAACTCGTTCTGGTATGCCACAGCGGCGGGCAGGATGAGGTTGACGCCCATCTCGCCCATGACGCGGGCTTCGATCTGCACTTTGCGCGTATAATCATCCAGCCAGATTTCGTGTCGGGCATCCAGTTCGCGTTCGGTGAAAATTTCCAGTTCCGAAAAGAGCTTCCGGGCCTTGTCCGCCTGATAGAAATCCAGGGCCTGCGGTGTGGTTTTGACGTTGGACAAGCCGCGCTTTTCGGCTTCCTTTTCCCAGGCTTCGGAATAGTTGTCGCCTTCAAAGAGGACCGGACGGGACTCCTTGATGTAGCGGCTGAGCACCTGGAGGATGGCGATGTCCCGGTCGGCGCCTTCGCCCTTCAGGGCTTCCACATCCTGCACAAAACGGCGCAGCTGCTGGGCCACAATGGCGTTGAGCACGATCATGGTGCTGGCGCAGTTGGCGGCCGATCCAGCGGCGCGCACCTCGAACTTGTTGCCGGTAAACGCAAAAGGCGAGGTCCGGTTGCGGTCGGTATTGTCCAGCAGCAGGTCCGGAATCTTGTTGTGGATGTCCAGCTTCAGGTCATCCTTGCTCATCAGGTCGAGCTGCTCCTTGCCGGCGCGCTGCTCGATTTCATCCAGTACCCCGGTGAGCGTGGAACCGATGAACACCGATATGATGGCCGGCGGGGCCTCGTTGGCACCCAGGCGGTGGTCGTTGCCCGCCGAGGCAATGGCTGCGCGGAGCAGGTCGCTGTGCTCCTGCACCGCGCGAATGGTGTTGACGAAGAAGGTGAGAAAACGCAGGTTGGTCTTGGGCGTATTGCCGGGCGACAACAGGTTGACCCCCGTGTCGGTGCCCAGGGACCAGTTGTTGTGCTTGCCCGATCCGTTGATGCCGGCGTAGGGCTTCTCGTGCAGCAGCACGCGCAGTTTGTGGCGGCGGGCCACCCGGTCCATGAGGTCCATCAACAGCTGGTTGTGGTCCACGGCCAGGTTGACTTCCTCAAACAGCGGGGCGGCCTCAAACTGGCTGGGGGCCACCTCGTTGTGCCGGGTCCGGATGGGGATGCCCAGCTTGAGGGCTTCGGTTTCCATGTCCAGCATGAACTGGTATGCCCGTTCCGGAATGGAGCCGAAATAATGGTCTTCCAGCTGCTGGCCTTTGGCTGGCTTGTGGCCGAACACGGTGCGGCCCGACAGGATCAAATCGGGGCGGGCGTTGAACAGCGCTTCGTCGATCAGGAAGTACTCCTGTTCCCAACCCAGGGTAGGGGTCACCCGACTGACTTTGCGGTCAAAATACCGGTTGATCACATCCAGGGCCGCTTCCTCTACCTGGTGCAGGGTTTTGAGCAGGGGGGCCTTGAAGTCCAGCGACTCGCCGGTGTAACTGACAAAAATGGTCGGAATGCAGAGCGTCTTGCCGGCGTTGATCTGCATGATGAAGGCCGGAGAGGAAGGGTCCCAGGCCGTATAGCCCCGCGCCTCAAAGGTCTGGCGCAAACCGCCCGAGGGGAAGGAGCTGGCGTCCGGTTCCTGTTGCACCAGTGCATTTCCGCTGAAGTTTTCGATGCCTTCGCCGCCCTCTTTGGGCATGAAAAAGGAATCGTGTTTTTCGGCAGTGGAGCCGGTCAGCGGCTGGAACCAGTGCGTGAAGTGTGTGGCGCCCTTGGCCATGGCCCAGGCCTTCATGGAGCTGGCCACCTGGTCGGCCACCCGGCGGTCGATTTTTTGCCCGGAGCGCATGGAGGCCTTTACGCTCAGATAGGCTTCTTCGGAGAGGTACTTCTTCATCGCCCGGTCGTCGAAGACGCTGGCGCTGAAGTAGTCGGAAATCTTGTCCGAGGGCGGTTTGGCATAAACCTGATCGCGCTGATGCAAGCGCTCCAGGGAGCGAAAACGGGAAGTAGACATGTGCGGGTTTTATGGGAAACGCCTGTGCGGCATGGCGGCGCCTTACAGTTCGATGTTGCAAATGTAAACGATTGAAGCACTTCTGTGTTGTTTGTGGGCACAAATGGTGGATAAAAGGACGTGGCTTCGGTTCATGATTAATTCAGGAGGACTGATTTTGGCTAAAAACCCGACTTATAGGGCTCGAGCCATCATAATGAATAATACTACAATCGAAGGATTGGAGCTCCGCTGCTGGCGGGTCGAACTACGGCAGATGTCCGGCTCGGTGCATCAATCCGGAAAACGTGTGGTTTTCGCCGGAGGCGCACCTGGTGCTTTCACGATCGGTTCTTCTGCCAAACGGGCCCACATCCAGACAGCGGCAAACAACAAGGGCAATAAGGCACTCTTGTAACGGACAATGGCGCCGAGTTGGGGCACCGTCAGCCCAACCAGCAGAAAAACCCCCAGGGCAGCAAAAACCCCGAAGCCGATCAGGGCACGTTGCAGGCCGGTGTTGTACCCTGCCTTTGCTTCTTCATGCATCTGCCGGCGGCGGATCCGCTGCCGCCATCCCAAACAGAGCAGGGCCAGAAGGCCCAGCAGTTGGGCGGCCGACAACACGGCGTTGACGCCCAGCAACAAGTGGCGCTTGGGGTAGGCAATCGGCCCCCACAACACGCGGCGCATGGCCCCGGGCAGGTTGCCCAACAGTTCGGCGAGGGTGTTCGCCGGAGGCGGCATGTCCAAAAGCGCATTGCCGCGCAGCTCCTGAAGGAAGGCCGTTTCAAACGCCATGCGTTCCAGCAGGTCCAGGCGCGGGTCGAGCGCGCCCAGGCTGGCCATGAGGCACACGGCTAAGGCATTGGCCAGGGCAAATGCGGCCCAGGGATGGCGTACCCAAAAAGCGCGCTGTGCCTGCTGAAGTGCCCGCAGCAACATGGCCAGCACCGCGAGGTTGGGCAACAGCAGCCAGAGCAGGTAAGGTCGGGTCTGGCTGAGGATGAAAAAGGCCAGCAGCAGGTTGACCGCCCGCCAGCGGATGGGGCTGGGTGCCCGCCGGATCGTTCGGCCGGAGCTGTCCGGGATCACGCTGTCCGGGATGAGGGAAAACAGCAGCAGGCCCAGGGCCAGCAACGCCATGGCGTCTTTGTGGAGGGCCGAACACCAGAACAGGGTGGAGGGCAGCAGGCAGAGGGGCAAAATGAGGCTGCGCGCGCCTGGAGGCCAGGCCCGCGCGAAGGCCTGGTAAAGGCGCTGCAGGCCCAATACCAACAGGCCGTTGAACAGCACGATGTTGGCATAATAGTGCGCCCCGGTGAAGAGGTTGAACACGCCATGCAGCCGGACGGCAAAGTATTCGGTGGTCCGCCAGCTGCCCCGCAGCAAGTCGTAGACCGGGGCCAGGGCAGCCGGGGCCTGGCCATCGGCGGTGTATCCAAACAGCAGGTGCAGGTAGCCCAGCGGGTTTTCCGGCATCAGGGTCCAGAGTTTGCGGGCATCCTGATAATGGTGCACCGCGTCGCCGGTGCGGTAGAAGTGGTAGTAGATCAGGCCGTGGGCTACACCCGCGGCCACCTTGAGGGCAAAGAGCAGCAACAGGGTGCGCCGCTCCATGCGCAGGGGGGAGTTTTTGGCCGAAGGCGAAAACAGGCTTTGCCCCTCCCGGGGACCCAAACGCCAAATGCACCAGGCCAGCACCGCAAACCAGGCCAGGGCCCAGCCGATTTCCCCGGCGGTGCTGGTGGGCAAGGGGACGGGCAGAATGGAGGCGGGGTCTTGGTGCATGGCGGAATGCAGGCGGGAGCCGGATGCGCAGTGCTGCCCGTGCACGGACTATCCACAGCAGGCGCTTCGGGCACGAAGATAGCCGCGCGCATGGCGCGCATAAGTTGCCCTGTCCGGCGAAGGCCGGCCTGTGCCGGACCCGTACCTTTGCGGCAGAAAAACGCCCCGACCCATGTCCAGCTCGCCTTCCAGCCCCGCTTCCCCCGATGTATCGGCCACCGAACGCCTGGCCCTCGACGTGCCGGTAACCATCGATACGGCCGAACAACTGGGCCTGCTGCCCGACGAGTTCAACGCCATTCAGCGCATCCTGGGGCGCATCCCCAACTTCAACGAGCTGAGCATTTTTTCGGTGATGTGGTCGGAGCACTGCTCCTACAAAAACTCCATCCGCTGGCTGAAAACGCTGCCGCGCGAAGGCCGTCGGCTGCTGGTGGAGGCCGGCGAGGAAAACGCAGGTCTGGTGGACATCGGCGATGGCCTGGCCTGCGCGTTCAAGATCGAGTCCCACAACCACCCTTCGGCCATTGAGCCCTATCAGGGCGCTGCCACGGGGGTGGGTGGCATCCACCGCGACATCTTCACCATGGGCGCCCGCCCGGTGGCAGCCCTGAATTCCCTGCGCTTCGGTGCGGCCAACAACCAGCGTACGCGGCACCTGCTGCGCGGCGTGGTCAAGGGCATTGGCGATTACGGCAACTGCTTTGGCGTACCGACCGTGGCCGGCGAACTCTATTTCGAACCCTGCTACCAGACCAATCCCCTGGTTAACGCCATGTCCGTGGGCATCGTGGCCGAAGGAGGGACCTGCTCGGCCATCGCCGAAGGCGACGGCAACCCGGTTTACATCGTGGGCTCCCGTACCGGCAAGGACGGCATCCACGGGGCCACCTTCGCCAGCGGCGACATCACCGAAGACTCCGCCGACGACCTGCCGGCCGTGCAGGTCGGCGACCCCTTCCAGGAAAAGCTCCTGCTGGAGGCCAGCCTGGAGGCCATCGCCACCGGGGCCCTGGTGGGCATGCAGGACATGGGTGCAGCCGGGATCACCTGCTCGACGGCGGAAATGTCCGCCAAAGGCGAAGCGGGCATGGACGTGCACCTGGACCGCGTGCCGACCCGGCAGCAGGGCATGAAACCCTGGGAGATCCTGCTTTCCGAATCCCAGGAGCGTATGCTGGTCGTGGTGCACAAGGGCCGCGAGGCCGAGATCGAAGCCGTTTTTGAAAAGTGGGACCTGCAATGCAGCCGCATCGGCACGGTGAACGAAAGCGGCCGCTTGCGCTACTATATGGACGGCACCCTGGTGGCCGATGTCCCGGCCGAAAGCCTGGTGCTCGGCGGTGGTGCTCCGGTCTACGAGCGCGAAACCAAAGAGCCGGCCTACCTCGCGGATGTGGCCGCCTTCGACGTCCGAAACCTGGCCCAGCCTTCCGACATGCTCAAGGCGGCCAAGGCCCTGGCCGGGCATCCCAACCTCTGTTCCCGACACTGGGTTTACGAACAGTACGATTCCATGGTGGGCGTGGACAACGCCACGACCAATGCACCGTCGGATGCGGCGGTGGTTCGCCTGAAAGGCAGCAACAAGGCCCTGGCCGTGACCGTGGACTGCAACGCACGCTACGTGCACGCCGATCCCTATACGGGGGCGGCGATTGCGGTGGCCGAGGCAGCGCGCAACATTGCCTGCACGGGCGGAGAGGGCGTGGCCATCACCAACTGCCTGAACTTCGGCAACCCGTACAACCCGGAAGTGTACTGGCAATTTGTCCAGGCCATCCGTGGCATGGGCGACGCCTGCCGCCGCCTGGGCACCCCGGTGACCGGCGGCAACGTGAGTTTCTACAACCAGTCTTCGGACGACGGTCCGGTCTTTCCCACGCCCACCATCGGCATGCTGGGCATCATCGAAGACCTGGCCCACCGCTGCACCCTGGACTTCAAAGCCGAAGGCGACCACCTGGTGCTGCTTGGCAAGGCCTCCGACGACCTGGGCAGCTCCATCTATCTGACGGCTTACCGCAATGTGCACCTTAGCCCGGCACCGGAATTCAATCTGGACGCCGAGGTCCGCATGCACCATATGCTCCGCAAGCTGATCCGCGCCGGTTGGGTGCAATCCGCCCACGACGTTTCAGAAGGCGGAGTCTTCATGGCCTGCCTCGAAAGCGCCATGCCGCGCGGCTTTGGCTTCTCGCTGCAGTGCCCCTCGGGCATGCGCAAAGACGGCTTCCTGTTCGGCGAAGCACAGGGCCGGGCCGTTTTGAGCGTCACCGACGGCAATCTGGCTGCCCTGCAGGAAGCGGCCGAAGAGGCCGGTGTACCCACCTTGGTTTTGGGCCGTGTAGAGGCCGGGCGCTTGGACGTGGACGGACAGGATTATGGCCCAATCGGGGAGTGGAAGACCCTGCACCGCAAGGCTTTGGGCCAGTTCATGGACGGCAAACAGGAAAGCTGATTCCTCCTGGCCGTCATAGGGATGGCCTTTGTTGTCCCGGTCGCCCTGGGTGCCGCTTTAGTCGTCGGCTTCCACCAGCAGGATGCCGTGCTGGTTGGCAAAGCTGTCCTGAATGGCGATGAAGCGGTTGTTCTGCCGGTTTTCTTCCACGATGATAGCGGCCAAAAGCCGTTGGACCAACAGGGAATCGGTGGCGGTGTAATAGCCTTCGGCCGTCAGGTCGAGCAGGGAACGGTTTTGTTCCCGGCAGAGCCTCGCGTAAAACGCCAATTGGTCCTTGCCGGCGTTCAGCAAGCGTTTGTCGCCGCGGTAGGGGGCCAATTGGCTGAGCCGCTCCGAGGCGGTGGTCATGTAGTTTTCCAACGCATCCAGGGGACCGGTTTCGCGGCTTGCCGCCACATAGTATTGCGCCATGCGCAGGCTGGCCTGCTCCAATTCCTGGACAATACGGTCGTTGTGGGCCGATGCGCTGAGCCGGTCGCCGGGGCGGCACCCTTCCAAAAGCAGAAGGAACAACAGGCCGATGGCCAACACGGAAAAAAGGACCGGACGCATCGGTTCCGAAGTTCGCCATTCCCGGCGCCGGGGACTTTGCGCCTTCGGCGAAAGCCACATGTTTTCCACATTTGTATATCAGGCTGCCCTGGTGCTGTGCCCACCTGGGCATGCTCCATGCCATGGCCCTGGTCGGCATTTTCCCGCTTCCGGTGCTCCGGGTCTGCTTAATCCTGGCGCGCGTGCAGCTGCAGGCGGCCACCGGACACATGCAATTGGCTGCGGCCTTCCATGAAGTCCACCAGGGCTTCACCGGCCAGTTTGCGCCGCCAACCCTGCAGGATGGGCAGGCCGGTCTTGCCGCTGGCCAGTTCGGTGATGGCGGCGCGGTTGGCCAGCATGGCCGGACTGATGTCCGCCTCCCGGGCCTGAACCTGCAGGACCACCACCAGGCCGGAAACCAGGGCATCGTCCACGTCGCGGTGGGTGGGCCGCTCTTTGGGCTTGGGCCACTGGTCCCGGGGCAGGTTTTCGCCTTCGGCGACCAATTCGAGCAGGACCTTGCCGAACTTCTTGCGCACGCCCTCGTCCAGGCCGCGCATGCGCTCCAGCGGGCCCATGTTTTTGGGCTTCTGGCGGGCCAGGTCGATGATGATGTCGTCGGACAGGATGCGTTTGCGCGGGCGGTCGACCCGCATGGCGGTGTGTTCGCGCCAGGCGGCCACCTTCTGGGCAATCGCGCAGCTGGAGCCTTTGAGTTTGTCCGAGCCCTTGACCCGCTTCCAGGCCTCCAGCGGATCCTGGACATAGGTGTTGCGGTCCAGCAGGCTGCCTTGTTCCTCGTCGAGCCAGGCGCGGCGGCCCCGGCTTTCGAGTTCGCCGTTCAGGCGGTCGTAGAGGGGTTTGAGGAAGCGCACGTCGTCGGCGGCATAGTCGATGACGTCGTCGTGCAGAGGGCGGCGCAACCAATCGGTGCGGACCTGCGTTTTGGCCAGGGTTACGCCAAGCAGTTTGTGCACCAGCGGTCCATAGCCGATTTGTTCGCCGAGGCCCAACAGGGCCGCGGCCACCTGGGTGTCAAACAAGGGCGCGGGCACCGACCCCATGCGCTCCACAAAAATCTCCAGGTCCTGACGCCCGGCGTGCATGAGCTTGAGGATTCCGGGATCGGCCAACAGGGCATCCAGCGGGCTGAGGTCCAGGCCTTCGGCCAGGGGATCCACGCAGGCAATGCCCCGGCTGTGCGCCAGCTGGACCAGGGCCAGCTTGGGGTAGTAGGTTTTTTCGCGGTGGAACTCGGTATCGATGGCTACGAGGCCTTCCTCCTTCATGACCGCGCAAAAGCGCGATAGCGCCTCGGTTGTGTCGATCCATTCCACCTCCCGCGTGTCGTCGTGCGGGCTTTGTTGGTGCCGGGACCGCTTGCCGGAAGGCGCTTTTCGGCCGGAACGGGATTTTTGGGATCGGGCTCCCTGCGCAGCTTGCGCGGATTGGTCGCGCGCCTGCGCGTCCTTCCGGGCCTCGTTCCGGGCCTCGTTCCGGGATGGGGTATTGCTCATGTTGATGCGGGCTGGGCCGGTTCTGCCGGCGCCTGCGGCGAAAGATACGCCCCGGGTCCTGCTTTGGGTAAATTCGCCGCGTGCCCGCACCACCCTACACCATCGTCACCGGGGCCGCCGGCTTCATCGGCAGCGCCCTGGTCACCCGCCTGAACAAAGCCGGCCACAAGCGCCTTGTGCTGGTGGACGCCTTCGGCCGGGAAGGCCGCTCGGCCAATTTGGAAGGCAAGGCCTATGCGCTCCAGGTGGAGCGCGAAGCCTTTCCCGAATGGCTGGAGCAGCATGCCGCGGAGGTGGGCTTTGTCTACCACCTCGGCGCGCGGACCGATACGGCGGAGTTTGACCGGGCCCTTTTTGAACGCCTGAACAGCGGTTACAGCAAGCGCATTTGGCAGCTCTGCAGCCGGGCTGGTATCCCGCTGGTGTATGCCTCCAGTGCAGCCACGTATGGCGATGGAAGCCTGGGTTATGCCGATGATCCGGAGCGCGTGCCGGCCCTGCAGCCCCTGAATGCCTACGGCGAAAGCAAGCAGGAAGTGGACCGTTGGGTACTGGAACAGGCCGAACAACCGCCATTTTGGGCGGGCATCAAATTCTTCAACGTATACGGCCCAAACGAATACCACAAGGGCCGGATGGCCTCCGTGGTACTGCACGCCTACCGCCAAATCCAGGAAAGGGGATGGGTTGGCCTGTTCCGCTCGCACCATCCGGACTATGCCGACGGCCAGCAGATGCGCGATTTTGTCTATGTCCTGGACGTGGTCAAGGTCCTGGCCTGGTTCCGCGAGCATCCTGCGCCCAATGGGTTCTACAACCTGGGCACCGGCGAGGCACGCAGCTTTCTGGACCTGGCCCGCGCGGTTTTTGCGGCCCAGGACCGGCCAGCCGACATCCGCTTCATCGACATGCCGGAGGACATCCGCGCCAATTACCAGTACCACACCGAAGCCACCATGTCCAGGCTGCGTGCAGCCGGCTACGCGGAACCCTTCCGGAGCCTGGAAGCGGGCATTCGCGATTATGTGCGCAATTATCTGGTGCCGGGACGTTTTTATTAGGCTTGTTTGTGTGCAACGGGCACCTGTTTGCGCAGGCTGCCGTTGTTCCCCTCTCATGGCCACAGGGCAGCCCCTTTGCGCTAAGGCACTCCGGAACCCGTCCCCGTGCCCTCAGTGGATGCGTGCAACCGCATCCGCATACGCCTGCCGTGGCCGGTGGGTGCTGGTTCTCATCGGGTTTTGCAGCCTCTTTGCGGGTGCCGCTGTACAGGCACAATCCCCAGATCGCGGGGGTAGGCCTGCAGTGCCTCCGCAGCAGCGTATCGATGGTGCTGTTCAAGCCTTCCGGCCTTCGGCCGAACAGGCCGCTAGAATGGGTCTGGGCAGCAACGAACGCTGGATGCTGCTCCTGTACCCGGGTGCTGGAGCGGGGCAACATCAGGACCGCCTGACCACACTGGACAGCCTTGGCGAAGCCCTGATCCGGCGGGCCTGGATGCCGGTCGTGCTGCGGCCTACTTCTGCATCGGGGGCGACGGATCCGTCGGACGCAGGCCGTGGTGTTGAGGCTCAGTTTGGTGCGGCGCTGCCCGGTATGGCAAACGGCTTGCTGCTCGATACGCTCTCCCTGGTGCCGGGCTCCATGAGGGTGTGGGCATTGCAACCCGCAGCCCTGCAGCAATACCTGCAGCAGGGCACGGGCAAGGCTTCGGGATTTCAGGGACTGCCCGGGACGCAGCGCATGGAGGCAGAGACAGACTGGACGTTGGATCCGATTAGCGGCGCCTGGACGGTACATGCAGTGGCCACCAAAGCGTCTGAACCTGAGCCCGGCCTAGATGCCGGCCTCCGGCCGAAGGCCTACCTGTTGCAGTACCGGGTTCTGCCGCTGGACCTGGACCGGCGCTATGCCCACAAGGACCGCGCGGCGCTGGATTCCCTGGGCGTGCTGGCCGCCCCTTTGCGCTATACCGTGCCGCAGTCCAGTCCAGAGTCCGCTTACGACTTAGGAGGACTGGATTATTCGGGCAGCTTCAGCCGGGGCCTGAGTTTCGGCAACCGCCAGGATGTGGTGCTCAACTCCAGCCTGAACCTCCAATTGGCTGGGCGTTTCCGCGATGTGGACATCGAGGCCGCGCTGACCGACAACAACATCCCCGTGCAGCCGGAAGGCAATACGCAGCAGTTGCAGGAATTCGATCAGGTGTACATCCGCCTGAGCCGGGAACCGCATCGGCTGACGGTGGGCGATTTTGAAATGCGCCGTCCCGAAGACGCCTATTTCCTCAACCTCTTCCGGCGCTTGCAGGGGGCGGAATACCGGGGGCGTTTTGGTGCGGGCAGCAAGCGTGCGGATGCCGGTCCCTGGCTGGACGGGTACCGCCCTGTCGGGGCTCCCGGAGCGGACCGCCAGTCGGGTTTGATGGACCTCTCCGATGGCGGTGCCCAGGGAGGGGCCCAGGGGAGTGCCTTGCCGGGCACGGGTTCGGGTGCTGGTCCGCCGACTCCCCCTGGGGCTGCCCAACAGCAGGCTCCGCCGGATGCACCGCCGGGGATATCGGCGGCAGGAGGGGTTGCTGCAGGAGGCCCTCCTCCGGGTGGGCCTGCCGCAACCCAAAAGGGTTTGGTGGACGTTGGTGCTTCGGTGGCCGTAGCCCGGGGGCAATACCGCCGCCAGACCCTCGTGCCGGAAGAGGGGAATCAGGGGCCTTATCTGCTGCAAGGCAACAACGGCGAACGGTTCATCATCGTGCTGGCCGGTTCGGAGCGGGTCTACATCGACGGGGAGCTGTTGACCCGCGGTCAGGACTACGATTATGTGATCGACTACAATGCGGGGGAAATCACGTTTACGCCCCGCCGCATTGTGACAAAAGACCTGCGCATTCAGGTGGAATTTGAATACGCCGAGCGCAGCTATTTCCGTTCGCTGTTCCTGACCGACGGCCGCTACAGCCTGCCCAAAGGCAAGGGCAACCTGCGCTGGAGTTTTTATTCCGAACAGGACGCACGCAACCAACCGGTGGATGCCACCATTGATGCAGAAGCCCGCAATGCGCTGCGCGGTGCCGGCGATTCCCTGGAACAGGCCCTGGCCCCGGCCTTTGATACCGCGTCGTTTTCAGCCGGCCGCATCCTTTACCGCCTCACGGACAGCCTTGGATTTGATTCGATTTTTGTCTACACCGCCATAGACAGCGGCACCTTGTATCAGGTGGCTTTCGCCCTGGTGGGCGAAAACAACGGCGACTATGTGCTGTCCAATACCCTGGCCAATGGCCGGGTCTATGCCTGGGTGGCACCGGTGGCCGGGGTGCCCCAGGGCAACTACGCACCGGTGCGGCAGGTCCCGGCGCCGCTGACGCGGCAACTGCTCAGCGTGGGTGGGGAATGGCGTCCGTTGCGGGGCGGGGTGCTGTTTGCCGAAGGCGCTTTGAGCCGTCTGGACCTCAATACGTTTTCCGATCAGGACGATGGGGACGATGCCGGGCTGGCGGGCAACATCGGCTACCGGCAGGAGCTGCAGTTTCGGCAAGCCGGGAAAGCGGGGGACAGTACGGCGGCTTTGGTGCTGCCCCGAAGCCTGACCCTGGATGCCCAATGGGAGCAACGGGGGGAGCGCTTCCGGCCTCTGGAAAACTACCGGCCCATTGAATTTGGACGCGATTGGAACCTGGGTGCCGCTGGTGGCCTGGCGCAACGCCAGGAACAATGGTTGCGGTCCGGTTTGGCCTACCGGCACGGTACAGGCAAGCGCGTGGAAGTGCGTGTGGAGCGTTTCCGACAATTCGGTCTGGAATCGGATTCGGCCGACGGGGGCTATACCGGCTGGCGGCCCAGTGCCGCATTGGCCTGGACGCTGGGCCGCTTTCGGGTGGCCGCACAGGGGTCCTACCTCAGCGCACAAACCGACACGGCCGCGTCGAGTTTTGCCCGGCCCCGCCTGGACCTGAGCCAGGGTTTCGGGCGGCGCCTCGGGCAGGGGGAGGGGGGAAGCTCGGCCGACGGAAGCAGTGGCGCTGTCAGCAAAAGCCTGTGGACCGCCAGCCTGCATGCCGAAATGGACGACATCCGTTTCCGGGTGCCGAATGGCGATTCGCTGTTGTCCAGTTCGATTTATTACGATTTGCTCGACCTGCGCTTGGCGCGGGACGATGGCCGCAACAACCTGTTGGGTTTCCGCTACCGCTTGCGCCGCGATAAGGGCCCGCGCGGGGATGCCATGCGGCTGTCGGCGGTGGCCAACGAATACATCGTCGACGGGGCCTGGCAGCCGGGTCAGGCCAGGGGCAAGCGGGGCCAGCGCCTGACCTGGACGCTCACCTACCGCGACCTGGACATCCGCGACAGCAGCCTGATCAATGCGGAGGCCGAAGAGGCCCTGCTGGGCCGTGGCACCTATGCCTTCCGCGCGCTGGAGGGCCTCGTCAACGGCGATGTGCTCTACGAATTGGGTACCGCTTCCGAACCGCGCCGCAACCTGGCCTACGTGCCGGTGCCGGACGGGCAGGGGCAATACGTGTGGAACGACTACAACGACAACGGCGTCCAGGAGCTGGATGAATTTGAATTGGCGGCCTTCGCCGATCAGGCGGATTTCATCCGGGTGTTTACGCCCACCGATGAATTCATCCGCGCCGATGTGCTCAATACGCAATACAGCCTGTCCCTGGAACCGCGGGCCAAGTGGCCTTCGGCCGAAGGCATCGGTGGCTTTTTTACGCGCTTTTCGGCGCAGAGCATCGCCCAGTTCAACCGCCGGGTGCTGGAAGGGGTGGGGGCGGCCGCTTATTGGCCCCTGGCCCAGGTGCCCGAAGCTGGTGCAGACAGCACGCTCATTGCGCTATCGGCCACCGCGCGCAACACCATCTGGTTCAACCGCAGCCGTCCTGAGTTTGGCCTGGAATACAGCTACCAAATCAACCGCGGCCGCAACCTGCTGAATGGGGGGCCGGAGGACCGGCGAACGCGCAACCACGAGGCGGTGCTTCGCGCCGCGTTGGGCCGCTTCCTCAACCTGCGCATTGAAGGGCGCCAGGGCGAGCGGCGGCTGGATTCCGAAGCCTTTGCCTCGCGCAGTTATGCCTTGCCGTTCCTGGAATTGGAGCCCCAGCTCAACTGGCAATCGGGCAGCACCTGGCGTTTGGGCTTGCGCTACGGCTATACCGGCAGCAGCAACGCGCTCGGCGTTGAACGCCTCCGCAGCCACGAGGCGGCCATCGATGGACGCTGGAACCGCGTGGGCAAAAGCAGCCTCGAAGCCAGTGTTTCCGCCGTGCTGGTCGATTATGCCGGTGCCGCGGACAGTCCTGTGGCCTTCGCCCTCCTGGAGGGCCTTTCCGATGGCACCAATTGGCTTTGGCGCCTGAATTGGGACAAGCGGCTCTCGCGTTTCCTGCAGTTGGGCCTGCAGTATGAAGGCCGAAAAACGGGTGCGGTGCCGATTGCGCACGTGGGGCGTGCGCAGTTGCGGGCCATCTTCTGACCACGCCGACCTGCCCGTGCTGCGCACTGCCGCCGGCCTATTTCAACTCAAAACTGTATTGCCCGATCTGCCGTCCGCGGTGGTAGAGCAGCGCCTGGTAAGCGCCTTCGGCGAACGCTTTGCCCGGCTGCTCATAATAGGTGCAATACAGCTGTTCGGGGTTGTTGTTGAAGGGGAAGGTGTAGCGGTGGGTATAAATGGATTCCTCGCCGTTTTCCCGGTCGGTGAACACGTTTTCACCCGTGGACAGGGTCAGCCCATCCGGACCGATGATCTTGAGGTACATCACCTGTTGGCTGCCTTCTTCCAGCACGCGGTTGGTGCCCAAATTGAAACATACTTTGAGCTGTTCCACACGCTTGGCGCGGTTGATGATTTTCTCTTTTCCGCTGCTGCGTTCGCGGATGCCTTCCGCATTCAGGTAGGTGGCCACCAGGGTGCTGGCGCGGTCGTCGAGGTCTTCGAGTTCTGAACTCGCCCGGTCGGCCTGGTCGCGAACCCGTCCATACCGGTCGCTCAGGTCGTCGTATTCCAATTGCAACACGTTCAGCGCGGTGGCCATGGAGTCCAGCGCCACCACATAGGTGTTCTTTTCGTCCATCAACCCGTCGATTTCGGTCTTGGCCGATTCCAGCAAGGCCCGGGTTTCCCCCAGTCGCCGTTCGGAGAAGTTCTTTTGGTGCAGCGTCTTTTGAATCTCCTTTTGCTTTTCCAGAATGACGGTCCGCAGGCTGTCGCGTACATCCACGAGGGTTTCGTTGTCCGTACGGTAGTTCTCCAGCCGCAGTAGATAATCGTTGACCTCCTCGTTCATGCTTTCGACCAATAGCTCGGCTTCCCTTTTCTGGGCGCCGAGTTCTTCAGCCTCCTTGCGGATGATGGCCGTACGGTAGAACAGTACACCGTTGATCAGCAACAACAGCAAGACCAGGATGATGTACAGAAAGGGACCGCGTTCGCTGCGTTTACCGGAATCGCTCATGGGAATGCGCTTGGTACGGAATGGGTGCGTGGAACCCTGCAAAGAAAGGCATTCGCCGTACGGCGAAAAGCCTCTTTGGAACGGCTTGTGCACAAAGCCCGGATATGCAGCGCTAGTTTGCATTCCATGGATCAGCCAAAACACCCTGCGCCCCGGCTGGATGCCGCCTTTTGGTCCGGGCGCTACCAGGATGCTGCCACCGGATGGGACACGGGGGCGGCATCGCCGGCTCTGTTGCACGAGCTGGAAGCCTTGCTCAGCACCGGCGCTATAGGCCGGAATACGCCTATGCTGTTCCCTGGCGCCGGCCGCGCCTATGAGGCCGAGGCCCTGCATAGGGATGGGTTTCGGGAGGTGCACGTGCTGGACTGGGCTGCCGAGGCCCTGGATGCCCTGCGTGAACGGGTACCTGACTTTCCCCGGTCCGGGCTTCACCAGCAGGACTTTTTTGCGCACCAACCCTGGACTGGTGCTGGATCGGATCGCGAAGGAAAAGGCTATGGGCTATTGGTCGAACAGACCTTTTTCTGCGCCATTGCGCCGCAACGCCGGCCGGAGTATGTGACGCATGCGGCCCGTTTATTGGCACCGGGAGCTTTGCTGGTGGGTCTGTTGTTTGGCGTTCCACTCAACGATGCGGGCAAAGGAGAGGGGCCGCCTTACGGCGGAGATGCCGCGAGCTACCGCCGCTTGTTCGAGGCCCATTTTGACGTGGAGCATCTGGAAACCGCCGACCGCAGTATCGCTCCACGGGCGGGGCGCGAGCTGCTGATCCGCGCCCGGGTGCGGCATTGACGCCTGCGCCGGAGCAGCTGCCCCAGGCATGGTCCATCCCGTATCTTTCGGGCATGCGCATCCTCGATTCCATCCAACTGGACAGTTTGGTCTTTTTTGACATCGAAACGGCGTCCACCACGGCCAGCCTTGCCGAGATGCCGGAGGAAATGCAGGCCGTTTGGGCACAACGCGAAGGCGCCAAAAAACCCGAGGGTCAGGACGATGAGGCCTGGTGGTCCGAGCGGGCCGGCATCCATGCTGAATTTGGCCGAGTGGTCTGCATTTCACTGGGCTTTTTCCGCCGTTCCCGCGAAGGCCTGGAGTTCCGCGTCAAAAGCATCGCCGATCCGGAAGAGGCATTGGTGCTGGAGGAATTTGCCCAAATGCTGGACAAGCACTTTGCCGACCTGCGCCAGCACCGCTTGTGCGGCCACAACATAAAGGGCTTTGACATTCCCTACCTCTGTCGGCGCATGGTGGTCCACGGCATGGACCTGCCCAAGCAACTGGATGTAGCGGGCATGAAGCCCTGGGAAATCCCGCACTTGGACACTATGGATCTGTGGCGTTTCGGAGACAACCGGCATTATCCATCGCTGCGGCTGTTGGCTGCCACCCTGGGCATTCCCAGCCCCAAGGACGACATCGACGGCAGTGCAGTGGGCCGGGTGTTCTGGGAGGAAAACGACCTGGACCGCATTGCCACCTATTGCGCCAAAGATGTGGTGACCACAGCGCGGGTGGTGCTTCGCCTGAAGGCGAAAAAAATGCTGTCCGACGAACAGGTCCATCTGGCCTGAGCAGGCCGCGGCCTGCCGACTACAGGCCCTGCCGGCGAAGGCGGGCTGCTTGTTCCGTGCAAACCCCGTAAATCCCGTATTTTCAGCACGTTCGGCGCGCATTTTCCGGCCCTTTGTGGACGGTCCGCATGCCGGTTCCGATCCCGCAACCAATCCCATCAATGCCTGTGGCTCAGCAACCCCTGTTGGAGGTCAAGAACCTCGTTACCCAGTTCAGCACCGAAGACGGCACGGTTACGGCCGTCAACGACGTCAGTTTTGACATCCACCGCGGTGAGACCGTCGGAATTGTCGGCGAATCCGGATCGGGCAAGTCGGTCACCTGCCTGTCGGTCATGCGCCTGATCCCCAATCCCCCCGGCCGCATTGCGGGCGGGCAAATCCTCTACCACGGGGAGCAGGGTACGGTTGACCTGGCCCAGTTGCCGGAAGCAGAGATGCGGAAGTACCGGGGAAACGAGATCGGGATGATTTTCCAGGAACCGATGACCTCGCTGAACCCGGTGTTCACCTGCGGAGATCAGGTCATGGAAGCCATCCGGTTGCACCAAAACGTCTCCAAAGCCGAGGCCAGGGCCAAAACGGTGGAGCTTTTTGAAAAGGTGCAACTTCCGGATCCCGAACGCATGGTGGGCAGCTATCCCCACCAGTTGTCGGGTGGGCAGAAGCAGCGGGTGATGATCGCCATGGCCATGTCCTGCAACCCGGGCATTCTGGTGGCCGACGAGCCCACCACGGCCCTGGACGTGACCGTTCAAAAGACCATTTTGGAGCTGATGGCGGACCTGAAAACCCGCATCAACTCCTCCATCATTTTCATCACCCACGACCTCGGGGTGATTGCCGAAGTCGCCGACCGGGTGATCGTGATGTATAAGGGCAAGATCGTCGAGCAGGGACGTGTGCTGGACATTTTTGCCGACCCCAAGCATCCTTACACCAAAGGCCTTTTGGCCTGTCGTCCGCCCCTGGGCAAGCGCCTGAGCAAGCTGCCGGTCATCGATGACTTCATGGGCGTGGCTGAAGACGGAAGCCTGGTAGAGAAAGCCCACAGCATCCAGGCCCTGATCGACGACGTGACGGTTTCCCAATCCGAAACCGACCAACGTCTGGAACGCCTCAAGCAGGAAACCCCCATGCTGGAGGTGCGCAACCTGAAGACCTGGTTTCCCAGCAAACGCAACATTTTCGGCCGGCCCCAAAGCTGGGTCAAGGCCGTCAACGACGTCAGCTTTGACGTATACCCTGGAGAGACCCTCGGTCTGGTTGGGGAGTCCGGTTGCGGCAAGACCACGTTGGGCCGAACCATCATCCGCCTTATTGATCCGGTGGACGGCCACATCCGCTTCCAGGGCCAGGATCTGGTCCACATCGGCAAGCGGCAGCTCAAGGAGCTGCGCAAGGACATGCAGATCATCTTCCAGGATCCGTACTCTTCGCTCAATCCGCGCCTGACCATCGGCAATGCCATTATGGAGCCGATGAACGTGCACGGAATCTTTTCCGATGAGCACCAACGCAAGGCCCGGGTCCAGGAATTGCTGGACCGGGTCGGTTTGTTGCCGGAACACTTCAACCGTTATCCCCACGAATTTTCCGGCGGTCAGCGCCAGCGGATCTGCATTGCGCGGGCACTGGCGGTGGATCCGCGCTTCATCATCTGCGACGAGTCTGTATCCGCCCTCGACGTCTCGGTGCAGGCGCAGGTGCTCAACCTG
>JAUIHG010000240.1 GCA_030432405.1 Bacteroidia bacterium
GATGGGTTTGACGGCCGGACCGCAATAGCCGCCATGGGTGCCCTTTCCGTCCACGATGGGCCGGGGCGCCATGGCTTCCAGGTCCACGCCCATGAGGCTTTGGATGGTGTTGATCAGCGAAACGGCGTCCGCGCCTCCGGCCACGGCCGCGCGGCCGGCTTCGGTGACGTCAGTGATGTTGGGGGTCAGCTTGACCACCACGGGAATGGAAGCCGCCTCACTCACCCACCGGGTGATGGTTTCCACCACGCCGGGTTCCTGGCCTACGGCCGAACCCATGCCCCGTTCGCACATTCCGTGCGGGCAGCCGAAGTTCAATTCCAGGCCGTCGGCTCCGGCGTTTTCGCAATCTTTGACGATCTGCTCCCACTCCTCCCGGCTCTGGAACATCAGCGAGACCACCAGAGCATGATCGGGGAAGCGTTTTTTGACCTCCTCGATCTCCCGCAGGTTGTCGGAGACCGGGCGGTCGGAGATCAGTTCGATGTTGTTGAAGCCGCCGATGCGGCGTTCGCCTGCGTGCCAGGCGCCGTAACGGCTGGACACGTTGACCACGGGCACGGCCAGGGTTTTCCAGACCGCACCGCCCCAACCCGCCTCAAAGGCTTTGCAGATCTGATAGCCGCTGTTGGTGGGCGGTGCGGACGCCAACCAGAAGGGATTGGGTGCCGTGATGCCCGCCAGATTGGTGCTCAAGTCCATGGGTAGGGTGCTGCTTGCCGGGGAATGCTGCGGCAGCCTGCCGGCCGATCAGCGCTCCGGTTCTTCGGGTTGCTCGCCGTTCGGGTCCGCGTTGCCGTCGCTGCCGAAGCCGTCTGATGGGCCGTCCGAAGAGCCATCCGTGGGACCGTCGGTCGGTCCTCCGGGCTTGCGGGGCCGCGTGGAACCGGGACCGCGGTCTGCAGGACTGCCCGGGCTGCTGCCGCGTGCGCCGCCCCGGGGTGGTGTAGGGCTGTCCCCATCGGATTTGAACCAATCGCCGCGCAGAAACTGCTCCAGTTCGCTGGCCGATTCGCCGTCAAAACCCTCCAGGCCACCCAATTCCTTGCCGGGGCCTTGCGGCGAACGCGCCGAGCCGCCCTGAGGTGCCGTGGGGCGTTCGCCGTCAGGCGCCTGGCCCTGGACGGCATCCCGCCATTGGCGCAACTGGTTGCGCAGGCCGCGTTCCTTGCGGTCCTGGTCGCGGCCCAAGCCGGGGCCAGGGTCGGTGGACAGGTCGGTGGAGGGGTCGGAAGGTTGATCGGCGGAGGCGTCGGGAAGGCCTTCGCCGGAAGGCGAAAGCTCCGGGTTGCCGGCCTCCCATTGCTGCATGTGCAGGTCAAGGGCCACCTTTTCCTCCACGCGTTCGATGGCGTCCCAGAGGTTTTCGATCTGGTCGCTTTTGGTGGAGCGGCGGATGGCCTGCTGGTAGGCCCACAGGGCTTCGTCAAAGCGGCCCTGGACCTCCCGCATCTCGCCCAATTGGTTGAAGATCAGCGTTTTCTGGATGGCCGGGCGCTCCATGCCCTGCTCCAGGAGGCGTTCGAGGTCTTCGAAACGCTCCAGGTCCATGAGCATGTAGGCGTAGTTCCAGTAGGCGTGCGGATAGTTCGGGTTGTTGCGCAGGGCCGTGCGGTAATGCTGTTCGGCCTTGCGGTAATCCTCGAATTGCACGCGGTAAAACCAGCCCATGGAATTGTGGGCGATCGCGCTGCGCGGGTCCTCCAGCAGCATCTGCTCAATGAGCTGCTTGGCGCGGATCAGGTCGCCTTCGCGGATGGCCTGTTCGCTCTGGAGGTAGAGGTCTTCAAAATCGGTGTTGTCGGGCATAGGGCGAAGGGGCAAGTTACGCCCGTGCGCGCCAATCCCGAACCAGGGCTTCGGCGGCCCGTTGGGCACCGGCCACGGCGTGCACCACTTCCGCTCCGCCGTTGACCGCATCGCCGGCGGCGTAATAGCGCGGGTTGCCGGTCTGGCCTTCGCCGGAGGCGCGGATACGCCCCCGGGCATCCCGTTCCAGGTTGGGCACCCATTCGGCCCAATCCCCGGCCGGATGCTGGCCGGTGGCGCGGATGACGGCCTGGGCCGGCAGTTCCAGCGCCAGCTCGGGATGCTCGACCAGCTTGCCGTGCTCCTCCGAAGTGCGGTGGAAGCGCACGCCCGTCACCGTGTCGCTGCCCATTATGGCCACCGGCTGGTGGTGGAAGAGCACGTGTACGCCGTCCTTGCGGGCCCCTTCCACTTCAAAGCCGTAGGCGCGCATGGCCTCTCGGCTGCGGCGGTAGACCAGGGTGGTGTGCGCCCCACAGCGGGCGGCTTCGGCTGCTGCATCGATGGCGGTATTCCCGCCACCCAGGACGATGACCCGATCGGGGACCGGCCAATGGTGGCGGCGGCTGCGCAGGGCGGCAATCCATTCCACGGCTCCAAAAGCGCCTTGCAATTCCTCGCCGGGCATGGCCAGGCGCCGCGTTGGCCCTAGGCCAACGGCCAGCACGATGCGGTCAAAACGCTCCTCCAGGGCCTCCAGCGCTTCGCGGCCCACGATGGGATGGCTGGTGTGCAGCGCAAAGCCAAACTGGGCCTTCAGCCAGTCCAGCTCCCGCTCCACATCTTCATTGCTGTACTTGTAGGGGGCCACACCGTAGCGGTTCAGGCCGCCGGCGTCTTCCCGGGCTTCAAACACCTCCACCGTGGCGCCTGCCCGGCGAAGGCTGCAGGCCGCCGCAATGCCCGCCGGACCGCCGCCGACCACGGCCACTTTCAGCGGGATGGGCGGCCCCGGGCGGTAGAGGGTTTCGCCGGAGGCGGCATCCAATACCTGCGCGGTGGCATAGGCCTGCAGGCGGCCAATGTCCACGGCCGGCCGGTCCTGGTGCACGTGCACGCAGGCCCCTTCGCAGAGTTCGGACGTGGGGCAGACCTGCCCGCAGGCGTCGCCCAGCCAATTGCTGTCGTAGATGGTTTTGGCAGCCGCCTCCGGCTGTCCCGCCTGGATCTGCCGGATGAACAGGGGGATGTCGATGCCCGTGGGACAGGCCTGAATGCAGGGTGCGTCGTGGCAAAACAGGCAGCGGGCGCTTTCCTGCATGGCCTGGTGGTCCGTCAGGCGGGGCTTTTTAGGCGCAAAATTGGCGTCAAATCGCTCCGCTGTGCGGGCCTTCTCGTATCGCGTGTGGGCACTGGGCATGCTCGGTGCTGCTTCGGGTGGCAAAACAACGACGGATGGCCAACACCGGAATGCCCAGCCCCCCGCGGGCTCGTTTCAGGATTCGGTATAGCGCTCCTGCTGGCCTTTGTAGTTGAGCAAGAACCGCATGCCGATGGCAATTTGCTTGAGGTTCAGGCCCACATTGAACGACGAGTTAAAACTCCTTCCCGAACCGCCGAACTCACCGCTTGCCGCCTGGCTCAACAGGGTGTAATCCAATGCGCCCATCCGGGCGAACACCATCCACCGGTGCATGGAGAAAAACAGGCCGATGTTGGAGGCAATGAACATCGACCAGGCGTTGGAGCTGGTCACAATTGGATCCGGGAATGTGGGATCTATGGCGCGCACCGCCGAGCCGCCAAAGCCGCCGCCAAATTCCAATTCGGCCAGAAATCCGAATGGACCAAAACAGGAATAATAATAACCGACTCCCAGGGCCAAGGTGGCCAGGCTGAAGCTGTTGATGGTGCGTTCGTCGGCGGCAAAGCGCGACACCGTGCGGTTTTGCTGCCAACCCAGATTGGCGTTGAGCATGAACGCATCGGTCAACCAATAGCTCAGGCACAGGGCCAGGAATACATCCGATTGGGCGCTGCCAAAATTGGTGGTTGTGCCGTTGTCGCGTTGGCGGAATGCGTCACCGAAATACGAAAAATTGATCCCGATGGCCAGGGCACGGGCAAAAAACAGCATGCGCCTTTTTTCGAAATCCAGGTCCATCGCGGGTATCGTGGCCAAGGGGTTCGCCTCCGGCGAAAGCATACCAAAAGGAATGGGGGCCTGCTCACCGGCTTCCAGCACCACAATGGCGCGCGGCGGCTCCCCGATGTGCCAGGGTTGGCTGAGGTGCTGCCGGACGCGCTGGTCGAGCTCATGGGGCAGCGTTTGCCAGCTGTTTTCGCCGGAGGCGGCATGAAGGGTTTGGTCCTCAAACAGGGGCAGGGCCAACAATGCAATCAGTAGGCCAAAGAGGGCCTGGGTGCGGTTCAGATAGGACATGGTGCGTTGTGTTCTGTTGTCCGCATCGAATGCCGATGCAGCCCTTAAGGTAGAACACGCCAACCCATGGTCCCGGAGGCCCAGCTGCGTACGCTTGTGGATAAGGCCTGGCGGCGCCGCACTTGAAAGGCCATGCCCAGCATGCCGAAGGCCACACCGATGCCGTTGGGCGGCAGGCCCGCCTTGAGGCGAAGGCCCTCCTCCGTGGGCCGGATCAACACCGCCGAAAAGGCCCCGTTCTGCACCACTGCAAAAGGCACCGCGGCCATGGGCTGCAGCACGCGGACCCGGCAATCCGGAAAAGCGGCTTCCAGGGCCTGGTAGAGCGTGTTCAAGTCGGGGATGCCGACTCCTCCCGGGGGTGCTGTGGTGCCGTCATCGGCCATGGCTCAGGAATCGATGGCTCAAGGCTCAATGGATTGTAGCGTGACGGCTCAGGGCTCGACCAAATCGCCGTAGCTCTCCGGCCGGCGGTCGCGGTAGAACTGCCAGGTGCTGCGTACGTCCTCGATCCGGTTGAGGTCGAACTCGGCCACGAGCAATTCGTTTTGGTCGCGGCTGGCCTGGGCGATGATCTGTCCGCGCGGGTCCACGAAATAGGATTGGCCGTAGAACTCGCCGATGTTCCAGGGCGCTTCGGTGCCCACGCGGTTGATGCAGCCCATGAAATAGCCGTTGGCCGCCGCATGGGCCGGTTGCTCCAGCTTCCAGAGGTATTCCGACAGCCCGGCCACGGTGGCCGAAGGGTTGTAAACGATTTCCGCGCCGTTCAGGCCCAGGGCCCGCGCGCCTTCGGGGAAGTGGCGGTCGTAGCAGATGTAGACCCCCACCCG
>JAUIHG010000241.1 GCA_030432405.1 Bacteroidia bacterium
ACCAGCCGGGCGGCCAGGGGGTCGCCGGAGCGCTCATCCAGGATGCGGGCCTGCAGCAGGGTAACGGGCAGCGGCCGCGCGCCCTGGGGAAGGCGAATGCGGTAAAGGTCCGCGCCGCCGTAGCTGTCGCGCTCTGAGGAATAGTAGGCGTATTCGCCGGAGGCGGGAATGGTGTAGTAATAATCGTCCCCCTCGGAATTGATGCGCGCGCCGAGGTTGATGGGCTCCGACCAGCGGGTCCAGCTTTCGTCCAGGCGGCGGCTGAGGTACATGTCGTAACCGCCGTAACCCTGGCGGCCGTTGGAGGAAAAATACAGGGAGCGGCCGTCAGCGGCGATGAACACGCTGCCTTCCATGCCGGCCGTGTTTACGGTTGGCCCCATGTGCTGCGGTTCGGACCAGCGCTTGCCACCCTCGTGGAAACTCACGTACAGGTCCAGGCCGCCGTAACTGTCCTCCCGTTCAATGGCCAGCAGCATGACGTCCCCTTCCGGGTTCATGTGCAGGCAGGTGAAGGCGTTGCGGTTGTACAGGTTCTCGACCTCCTGCACCACCGGGGCGTTCCAGCCGGTTCCGTCCATACGCAGGCGGGCCATGGAGACCCGAAAGGCGCTGCCGGTTTCCGCACGGCGGTAATCGTGGGGCAACAGCATTTGGGTGCCGTCGGGGCTGATCCACGACACAAAATTGTGGTGCTCGTTGTTGAGCGGATAACCTACGTTTTGCGGTGGCCCCCACTGTCCGGGTTTCAAGCCACGGGTGGCGGTTTGCTCGGCTATCGGATTGGATGCTGCGGGTTGCTGTGGGCTTTGTTGCCCGATCGGATTGCGGTTGCGGTTTTGCTGCCGGATGGGATCACGGTACCCGGACTGCCGCCCGATCGGGTCGCGCGGTTGGGCTGCAGGGGCTGGTCCGCCAATGCCGTGATCGCCAACGCCGCGGCGGTCTTCCCCAGGACCGTCATCGGATGCCACGATCCGGCTGACCCAAATGTCGTCCCGGGGCGCCGAGCCGTCACTGGCCGGTACGTTGTCCGGGTGCAGCTTTCGGGCAAAATAGAGGGTTCGCCCGTCGGGCGAAATCATGGGCAACTGGTCCGGCACGGTGCTGTTGACGCCGCCCCGACCTTCGATGCCCAGGTGCTCGGGCGCTTCCCCGAACAGCTCATCGTCCACTTCGGGAAAGACCGGCCGGATGGGGTCGGCATGTTCGGCAATGCCGATGGCGTCGATCTGCACCATGCCCTCCACGCGGCGCGTATCCAGGGTCAGCTTCAACCCCACCACGCGGTACGGCGTGGGACGGTCCAACAGCAGTCGGAACATGCGCGCTTCCGGGTAAAAGGGCACGGCCCGGGCATCGTCCCGGTACACGGTATGGCGACCGCCTTCGGTATCCACGAGCTCAATCCGCGCAATGGCACCGGGGTTCAGGTTTTCAGCCACAAAGACCTGCCGCACGGCCATGGCCCGTGCAAAGTCCACTTTCAGGAACTCGTTGCGGGATGCGCTTTCGCGCGAAGGCGCCCAGGCCACCGGGCTTTCGCCACGCCGCGGCCAGGCCTCCGGCGGACCAAGCACCCGCTCGGGCGCATAGGCCTTTCGGCCGAAGGCCGTGGAAAAAGAGGCTACGGCTGCAGCCCATTCTACGGTATTGGTTCCGGCATAGGCCTCCAGTCCGCTTGCTGCTCCGGGCGCCGCTTGGTTGGGCACAAACTGCCCGCCAACGGTTTGGGCATAGGAAGGCGTACAGTGGCCGATGGCGGCCAAAAGGAACAGCATCCGCCACAAGCGGATGTGCAGCCAAGGCCATTCCGGGTCAGTCGCGGGAAGCATGGCGGGCATCCGATGCCCCGTCGGCATCGGTGACGTCTTCGTAGTCCACGTATTCGTCGTCGCTGTCCCGATCGGTTGTGCCGCCATGCCGGAACCCATAACGCGGCGCGCCGCCAAAAACGTGCCCGCCGGACCCCTCAAAAGGTCCGTTCTCGAATCCTCCAGGGCCCAGTCCTCCGGCACCCGATCCTCCGGCACCCGGTCCGGCAGCGGCGGCTTGCGGCCCGCCAAACAACAGATTGATCAGGCCGTTGCTGGCCCGCATGCCCTTCCAGATGATGTGAAGCATATAGAACAGCGCCATAAAGCCCACGGCCCAGCCGATGACCGGCAGGTGATAAACCCAATCGATGAAACTGCGGAAGCCCGTATTCACGGGATGTTCTGCGATTTGCGGAAAGGCCAGGGTTACGAGGAAAAGCAACACCGAGCCCACCAACAGATAGCCGTCAAAGCGCAGGACGCGGATGCGTTTGCGCTCAAAATTCATCACAGCGCGCCAACGGTTGCGTTCCAGGTTGCCGGCTACCGTGCTGTAGACAATGAACAATCCAGCAACGCCTACCAGCGCAGCTTCCACCGGGCCGACGGACTGCATCATGCTCCAGGTGACCAGCGCGGCCACGGAGACCTGGATGTAATAGCCCATGGCCTTGAAGCCCAGAAAGCTCCAATCCTTGTTCAGGCCCGCCGTGCGCAAAAGACCTGAGGCGTAGGAGGCAATGACTTTCCACACAAAGCTGAACACGATGTGGATCACCCCCATGTAGAATACATACTTGACCAAATCCATAGGCTTCAAAGGTACGTTGGCGGGCGTTCGCCTGTCCGGCGAAAGCCGCCCTTAGGATTCCCTTAACGCAAGCCTTCGTGCAGTGTTCAGCCGCTGGGTTCGTGCGGTGCTTCAACGGATGCACCAACGGGCGTTGGGCACAAAAAAACCCGGGTGCATCCTTGCAGATGCACCCGGGCGGTATCGGTGTGTCCGGAGCATTCGCCGGAGGCGAAACGTCCGAATCTGGTTCAGGGTTATCCCTTAGCGGGCCACCGCGAACTCTTCCGTCCGCACGGCGCTGCCTTCTTCGATGCGCACGAAGTAGGTGCCCGGCTCAAGACCGGAAACGTCCAGGGACAGGTTGTTCTGACCGGCAACAAAAGCTTCGTTGCTGGCCATGGCGGTGCGGCCGAGCATGTCGACAACGCTCACTACGGCATCGTTGGATTCCGTGTTGAAAGACACCATCAACTGGTTGTCGGCCGGGTTGGGGAACATGGTCAGGTCAACTTCAGCCAACTGGCCTTCCTTCGGGGTGGGCACCATGAAGGTGTCGTCGTAACCCGTGAAGGAGGTGGCGTCAACCGGGCTGATGTTGCACGCACAACGTACGCGCCACATCCAGGTCGTACCGGCACCAGCAGCAGCGTAAGGCACGTTGGCGCTGTTGTACGGCGGCGAAAGGATGTTCAGCTTGGGCGAGGGACCGGAAGGCAAACGCTGGAAGCCGGCCTGGCAGCCTACGGCACCCGGGTTCGGGTCCCAGGACAATTCCACGCGGTTGGCGAGGTTGACGTGGCTCAGGTTGGTCGGCAGGTCGTTGCTGTTGCAGGCCGGAGCAGCTTCTTCCGTCCACAGCACCTGGCTCCAGGCGTAGGGACCGGCAAAGAAGCCCCACAGACCGCCGGTTACCACGGCGCGCAGCAGGTCGGAAGCACCTTGCACATAGATGAAGTCGGTGTTGACCGGGAAGCTCTGGCCGGCATAGGCCAGGATGTAGTCGCCGGCCGTGAGGGAAGCCGACAGCGGAATGTCGTAGACCAGTGCGCTGGTGTCCGCCGGTACGGAAGCCGTGGCCACGAGGGACAGGCTGTCCGGGTCACCGCCGAGGATCTCATACAGGTTGGCCGTAATGGGCTCAGCCAGGTAGACCGGGTCCACGCTCACCAGGATGGTGGCGCCAATGACGTTTACGTCCGTGCCGTAGCTCTGGATCACACCATACTCAGCAGTGGGATCCAACACGGCCAGGCGGGTGGCGGCAATCGGGGCACCGAGGAAGGCCTGCGAACGCTCCTGGAAGGTGTCGGTCACCACCAGGAAGGCGTTGAAGGTGTCGTTGGAGGTATTGCCGTCCACGCCGGTGAAGCTGGAGACAAACTCGAAGATGTAGGTGCCGTTGCCGGGAGGCGTAAACGGCGTGGTACCGGTCACGACGTCCACATCGGTGGGCAGCATGGAGATCGGAGCCGAAGCGTCCGTGAAGATCGGGGTGGTGAAGCCATCAGCGTCCGAGAACACGTTGACCGTGGAGGTTGCATCGGTGATGGTGGTACTGCCGTCGTTCACGAGCACGGAAGCGAAGGTCGATGCCGGAGCGTTGTAGTTGGGCAGATAGGAGTAGGTGTAGAACAAGCCTTCACCCTGCACCAGGTCCGTACCCGTCGGGGGGGCAGCGGCGTCGTTGCACAGCAGCGTGTAGTTGCCGGCATCGGTAGCGCCATAGCCATCCACTACGATGTAGTAGGTGGTACCTGCAGAGATGGGCACGTTGACGATGCTGGAAATCCAGGGATCCGGATAGGTAGCACCGTTATCGCAGGCATCGTCTTCACAGGCCAATTGCGTACCCGTGGCACCGGAACCCGGGGTCGGGCAGGAACCGGAGTAGATGTACAGCTTGGTGTCGTAGTTGGTGGTGCCCTGGCAAAGACCAATGTCAATAAAGCCGCTCGAGCTCGGGGTCCACTGCCATACTTCGTCCACCCCTCCGGTCACGGTGTAGGGGCATTCTTCGTTGTAATCGTCGGTTTGGCCAACGGTGGATCCGGCCACAGACCAGATGGTACCGGAGGTGCCTACATCGGTTGCCGTAGCACAGGTCTCGCCCTGGGCCATGGCCGTACCGCTCAGCAGACCAACCGCCATAATGAGTGCGGAGATTCTTTTCATGGGTTCGGTTTGGTTCGAAAGATTGATTCGTGAAAGAAAAAGGTGGCACAGAGGGATGCTATGCACCAGCATCTAAGCTAGGGAATGACACGCGCTTGACATAACTTTTTGCTAACATAATGGACCGCATAAATTAACGCTTGGCGCATGGGCCAAGCGGAGGACAACCCCATGCTGCACAGCCACGTGTGCGCACAGCCTCGAGCTCCCCACAAATAGGGGTTTTAAGA
>JAUIHG010000242.1 GCA_030432405.1 Bacteroidia bacterium
GCTTTCCTGGACCCAGGAAGGCGCCATGGAGCTGGAAGCTGAACTCATCGACCAAAGCGGTCGCGTGGTCCGTACGGTGGCCCGCCAGGCTTTCGCCGCAGGCGCCCAGCAGTTGACCCTGGAAACAGAAAGCCTGGCACCAGGCACCTACATCGCCGTATTGCGCGATGCCGAAGGTGCTCAACGCAGCCTCCCTCTGGCGGTGCAGTAAAGCAAGCCTGCGGGCTTCTTGCAGCATTGCACCTGCTCCGGCCTTTGGGCCGAACACCGCAAAAACCGGCGGCGTCTGTTTGCACAGGCGCCGCCGTCTTTTTGCTACCTTTCTGTTGAAGTACACCGGTGTACTGAACACGCTATGTCCAATCCGCTGCCCGTGCCTCCCTCGACGCCGAAACCTGCCGTCCCGGTGCAGCCGGAACACCAGGACCCCTCGGAACACCTGGTGCTGACCCGTGTGCGTCCGCGCTTCCAGGTGGAGACCTCCATGTCCATGGAGGAAGTGGAGCGGCTGATCCAAGAAGGCCTGGATGCCCCGGGTGCACCGTGCCGCGGTTCGGTGCACAAGGCCTATGCCGCCCTGCAACTGCCGGTTGAGCTGCAGCACTACTGGTCGCCGCGCCTGGTGATCACGCTTGAAGACCGCGCCGAGGAAGGGCAAACAGGGTGCCGCATCCGCGGGCTCTACGGGCCCCGCCACGAGGTCTGGACCATGTTTGTGTTTTTCTATGCGCTCATCGGTTTTGCCATCCTGATGGTGGCCATGATCGGTGGAGCGCGTGCCTCACTGGGGCGTCCTTCCGGCATCTTGTGGGCGCTGCCGGTGCTGGTTGTGGTCTTCGCCAGCCTTTGGCTGGTGAGCTATTCGGGCCAGAAACTGGGCGCCAAACAGATGCACGTGCTGCACGAATTCCTGGAGCGGAGCACGGGTCTGGTCATCTGAATCCGGCGCTTGCCGTGATCCGTACGCCGGGTTTCGCCTCCGGCGAAGGCCCATGGAAGGCCTTCCGGTCCGCGCGCCGCATGAGGCCTGCGGCCCTGGGCACCGGCGTACCTTTGCCCCCATGATCAAGCTCGTCGAGTGCCCCCGCGACGCCATGCAGGGCCTGCATGAATTCATCCCCACCGAGGACAAAATCGCCTACCTCAACCTGCTTTTGAAGGTCGGATTTGATACCCTTGACTTTGGGAGTTTTGTCAGTCCGCGTGCCATACCGCAAATGGCCGATACGGCCGAAGTGCTGGCGGAGCTGCAATGGCAGGACAGCCGCTCCAAACTGCTGGCCATTGTGGGCAATGCGCGGGGCGCCAACGACGCTGTGGCTCATAAGGCTGTGCAGTACCTGGGCTTTCCCTTTTCCATTTCAGAGACCTTTCAACAGCGCAACCTCAACTCGACCATCGCCGACTCCCTGGCCCGCGTACAGGAGATTCAGGCCATCTGTGCCGAACACGGAAAGACCCTGGTGGTCTACATTTCCATGGGCTTTGGCAACCCCTACGGCGAGGCCTGGAGTCCGGAAATTGTGGGCGACTGGGCCGGACGCCTGGCGGACATGGGCATTCGTGTGATTGCGCTGGCCGATACCATCGGTGTAGCTGAACCCACATCCATCCGCACCCTTTTTGGACACCTCATTCCAAAATTCCCCGAGGTGGAGTTCGGTGCACACTTCCACACCACGCCGGATTCCTGGCTCGAGAAAATCGACGCGGCCTACAATGCCGGTTGCCGCCGCTACGACGGCGCCATCATGGGCTACGGCGGTTGCCCCATGGCCAAGGACGACCTGACCGGAAATATGGCCACCGAGAACATCCTGCAGTACTGCGAAAACAAGGGCGTCCAACTGGAATTGGACAAGGAAGCCCTGCGCAACGCCTTCCGTCTGGCCATGCGCACCCTGCCCGGCGCCGATTACCAGCTGGCCAATTGGCTGATCAGCTGAGCCGAAACTGCACGGAACATAGCATGCCGCCGGAAGGCCTTGGCAGGGTTCAATCCCGTGCCCCAAAGAGCGCCGATCCGATCCGCACCAACGTGGCGCCTTCCTCCACGGCAATTTCCCAATCGCCGGACATGCCCATGCTGAGTTCGCGGAAGGGGCGGGGGGAGGCTTCGGCGCCGTAGTCCGCGTTCGCCGGGGACGGCGCTTGAGAAGCCAACTCCGCCAGCGGCCCTAGACGGCAGGCTTCGAAGAGCGTACGCAGCGTTCGGAATTCGCGCCGGACCTGCTCCATGTTATCGGTGAAGGTGGCCATGCCCATCAGGCCGTGCAGTTTGGCGGCAGGGCTGTCGCGCCAGGCGCCGCTTTCCAGCCAGGGGAGAAGTTCGTCAGGGCTCCAGCCGTATTTGTTTTCCTCGTCAGCGATGTGGACCTGCAGCAGGACAGGGATGCGCCGCCCTGCGCGCTCGGCCTGTTTGTGCACTTCGGCCAAAAGCCGCGGGGAGTCCACGGCATGGATCAGTGCCACATAGGGTGCGATGTACTTGACCTTGTTGCGCTGCAAGTGCCCAATGGCATGCCATTGGATGTCGTCCGGCAGTTCGGGCTGTTTGTCCTGGAGTTCCTGGACGCGGTTTTCGCCGAACAGGCGCTGCCCGGCCGCATGGAAGGCCGAAATCATGGCGGCGGGCTTGGTTTTTGAGACCGCCACCAGGCGGGGTCGGGCCAAATGCTTGCCCCGGCGCTCCGACACACCGGGTCGGGCCAGGACGGTGTCCAGGCGGCGCTGGAATTCGGCTAATTTGCGCTGTGCTTCTTCCGGCTTCAGTGCTCCGGAGGCGGTATCGGTTTTGGCGTTGTCCATGAAAGCTTCCAATCGGTTCCAAAAGCCCGCCCGGGGATGTCGCGGCAGGCGCTTCAAAGCTATGCGCTCTGCGCTCCTTGTGCTGCTTATGGTCCTCTTGGGGGTCGGCTGCAAGCCCTCCAGCACCCAATGGGAACCTGACGGCGAACGCCCCGAAAACGTGTTGGACCGCGAGGCCATGATTTCCGTGCTCACCGAGATGCACCTGGCCGAAGGCGATGCGCTGGAACGGGCCATGGCGCCCGAACGCAGCGACTCCCTTTTGGCCAGCCATTATGCCCGCATTGCCCGTGCACACGACACAGACCTGGCGGGCATCCAGCGGAGCTACCTGTGGTATGTGGCCCGCCCCCTGACGCTCAAGCCGATGTACGACGAAGTGGTCGAGCGGCTCAACCGCCTGCAGGGTGCCTGGCAGTCGGACCCCAACAGCCCCGGCCTGGAGCAGGTGCCGGAAGACCTGCCCAGGGCCCGCCCCGCGCAGCAGGAACCTTAACTTCGAAGCCCCGGTACGGGCACGGGCCTGTAGCCCGGCCCGGTGCGCGCCGGGCACTCACCCACAAGCCTGCTTGTATGAACAAAGTTGTTGCCAACGCCACGGAAGCCATTGCCGGCATCACCGATGGCATGACCCTCATGCTGGGAGGGTTTGGCCTTTGTGGCATTCCCGAAAACGGCATTGCCGCCCTGGTGGCCAGCGGCGTCAAGGGCCTGACCTGCATCTCCAACAATGCGGGGGTGGACGACTTTGGCATCGGTCTGATGCTCAAGCAGCACCAGGTCAGGAAAATGATTTCCTCCTATGTGGGTGAAAACGCCGAATTCGAGCGCCAACTGCTCAGCGGCGAACTGGAAGTGGACCTCATCCCGCAAGGCTCCCTGGCCGAACGCTGTCGCGCCGGAGGCGCGGGCATTCCCGCCTTTTTCACGCCGGCCGGCTACGGCACTGAGATCGGGGAAGGCAAGGAAGTGCGGGAGTTCGACGGCAAACCCTATCTGCTGGAAAGCGCGCTGACCGCCGATTTTGCCCTGGTCAAGGCCTGGAAAGGCGATACCCACGGCAACCTCATCTATAAAGGCACCGCCCGGAATTTCAACCCCATGATGGCGGCCGCGGGCAAGATCACCATCGCGGAGGTGGAGGAACTGGTGCCTGCCGGCGAACTCGACCCCAACCAGATACACACCCCCGGCATCTACGTCCAGCGCATCTTCCAGGGCAACGGCTACGAGAAGCGCATTGAGCAACTGACCGTTCGGCCGAAGGCCTAAAAACCCCATCCATGCTCGACAAACACGGCATCGCCAAGCGCATAGCGCAGGAACTGCAGGACGGCTTTTACGTCAACCTGGGCATAGGCATTCCAACCCTGGTGGCCAACTATGTGCCCGATGGCATCGAAGTGACCCTGCAATCGGAAAATGGCCTGCTTGGTATGGGCCCATTCCCCACCGAGGAGGAAGTGGACGCCGACCTGATCAATGCCGGTAAACAGACGGTCACCACCCGGGCCGGATCCTCCCTGTTTTCTTCCGCCGAAAGTTTTGCCATGATCCGCGGCGGCCATGTTGACCTGACGGTCCTCGGCGCCATGGAGGTCAACGACCGGGGCGATATTGCCAACTGGAAGATTCCCGGCAAAATGGTCAAGGGCATGGGCGGGGCCATGGACCTGGTGGCCGGTGCGGAAAACATCATTGTGGCCATGATGCACACCAACAAGGCGGGGGCTTCCAAGCTGCTGCCGGAGTGCACGCTGCCGTTGACGGGTGTGGGCTGCATCAAGAAGGTGGTCAGCAACCTGGCGGTATTGGACATCGACCCCGAACGCGGCTTCATCCTGCGGGAAAGGGCCCCCGGCGTCACCGTCGATCAGATCCGCGAAGCCACCGCAGGACGCCTCGTAGTGGAGGGCGAGGTACCGGAAATGGCCGTTTAGGCATGCTTCAACGTTGTTTTTCGCCCGTACGGGCGAAGCATAGCCCGGAACAGGACTTGCTTGAAGCATGGTGGCTGAATGGCTGATTATCAGCAGTATATGCTTTTGGTGGAGCACCTTGATGTAGTGCTGATGTAGTATCTCCAGGCGTGTTGTAGACCTATTTTGCCGCGTGTATGCCGTGATGTAGTGTCATTTTAACGCCAAGGCGATGAATGCTGGATATTGGGGGTCGTTCAAAACAACCTTACCACATGAGAAAC
>JAUIHG010000243.1 GCA_030432405.1 Bacteroidia bacterium
GTACTGGCCTTGATCAATCACCCGGCCGTCCAGGCCGATGAAGCGGTACTCCCCGCCGTGGTCCGAGGTCCAGAACAACCGTCCTTCGGCCGTCCAGGCCTTGGGTCCGCCTTCGGCGAAGCCGGGCAGGCTGCTGGTCAGCTCCAGTGTGATCCCGAACGTGGAGGTGGACAATACATTGGACTGCGCCACCGTGCCATCGGCCACGCTGAGGACAAAAATGGTGTAGGGCGTGCCGCTTTCAATAAAGGTCCCGTCCACTGTTTTGGCGGAAGTAGGCAACAGCACATTGACCGAAGCGCCGCTGGGCGCGACCTGGGTATAATTGCCGGCCACCACCGCATTGGCAGCAGCCAGATTGAAGCCGGGGGCATCGGCGGTTTCCACCACCATGATGCGGTATTCACCAACCGAGCTTTCAAAAGGTGCAGGGTCAAAGCTGACCTGCATGTCCTCACCGCTGTTGGTATTGGCCACATCGGTGGCCTGCACGTTGCTGGCGGGAGAGGCATTGGCCAGCAGGGTCACTTCATTGGAAGGATCCGAAAGGGCAGCGCGGAGGGCCAAAACACCATCCGGGGTGCTCATCACGTAGCACCGGTAGGCCACGCCGGGGATCACCAGATCGCCGTCCGTGTCCTGTGCCGTGCCGGGGAAGGTGGTGATCACATCGCTGCCGGTGGGCGCCATGGCGGTATAGCGGGCAGCGGGAAGCGCTTCTGCATCGGCCAAAAGCAGGGGATCTGCGCTGGCCTTGTGCACGATCATGCGGTATTCGCCCACGGTGGCCTCGTCGTCGGCCATGGTGAAGCTGAGTTCCAGGTCCGTGGCGTCGCCTGCATCGGCAATGTCATCGGCCATCAGCATCGTGGCTTTGAAGGCCGCCGGTGTGGCATCGCCGGCGTTGATGGGCGTGTTGGGCACATCGTCGTAGGCAAAATCCTTGATGGTCACCTGGTTGATGCCCGAGCCGACTTCCATCCGGATCCAGCCGTAGTGGATGTTCGGGCCAATCTGGAAACTGACGCCGGCATAGCGTTCGCCCACACCGCTCCAGGGTCCGTAGGAGGATGAAAAGCCGCCATAGCTGGAGTAGAACATGAAGTAGCTGGCCATGAAGCCACTGAACGGCGAAAAGGCGCCTGAAGGGCCAATGGGCGTGCCATAATTCAAGGCGGCAGCGCCATAGCCATACAACGGCGGCATCATGACCTGGTTGCCCAGGCCTGCATCCAGACGGGCAGTGCGGAATGCGGAGGAGAATCCAAACGTGCCCATGTAGCTGTAGCCGTAATGGCGCAGCGTGAAGTCCGTGATGCCGTCTCCATTCATATCAATGGAGAAGTTGCTGAGGGAAACGTCCACGTCCGGGTCTACATCGGTATAGATGATCCCGGCTTTCGCCGGCGCGGCGGCCGCCAAGCCGGCACCCGTGATCAGGGCATATTGCTGGAGGCGTTTCTGGATCGATTCGGGAAGCTGGTGGTCGGAGTTGGTGTTCTTGGCCATGGAGCAGGGAGAGGTGGTGCTGCCATACGCAGCGTCAGAGGGGATATGCCGCATTGCGGCGGTCAGGTGCTTGCCGCACGAGATTGCGACTACAAGTTAAGGAACGGCTTCGGGGTGGGGAAGCCTTCGCCCGTGCGGGCGAAAACACCGGGTATTTCTGGTTCACTTCACTGGTCCCGGCAGGGCGGAACGCGGACCTGCGCGTATCTTGCTGGCGTGCGCATCATCGGCATTACCGGAACCAACGGCGCAGGCAAAGGGACCATCGTGGCCTACCTTCTGGAGCGTCATGGATTTGCCCACCAAAGCGTGCGGGCTTACCTCTACGAACACCTCGACCGCATGGGCCTGCCGCGCGACCGCGACCACCTCGTGGCCCAGGCCAATGCCCTGCGGGCCGAACGCGGACCGGCTGCCCTGGCCGAAATCCTCTACGAGCGCGCCCAGGCTTCGGGCCGGGACACCATCATCGAGAGCATCCGCACGCCGGGGGAGATTGACGCCTTGACGGCCAAGGGACGCTTCCTGCTGCTGGCTGTTGACGCGCCGGTGCAGCTGCGCTGGCAGCGCATCCGCGATCGCGCTTCGGATACGGACCTGGTGGACTTTGAGCGGTTTTGCGCCAATGAGGAACGCGAAATGCACACCGAAGACCCCAACAAGCAGAACCTGCGGGCATGCATGGAACGCGCGCACGCCCTTTTGGACAACAGCGGCAGTTTTGACGACCTCTACCGGCAGGTAGACGCGGTATTGGCCGATTGGCCGGAAGGCGGTGCCTGATCCCGGGACAGTTGAGCATGCCGGGCCTTTTTGCTGGCTTGCCCACACCGGGTCCACAGCGTTGTGGTCCGGCTGGTGCCGAAGGCGGTGTTTGCGTTTCTTGCGGTAACGAAGTTTTAGCCCCGATTTTTCCGACCATGTCCGATTCCACGGCCCCGATTCACTCACCTGGCGTCCCGGCAACGGCCAACAAGGACCAGGCCTACCAGCGCCCGTCCTGGGACGAATATTTCATGACAGTGATGGACGCCATATCACGGCGTGCCACCTGCAACCGCGGGCGCAGCGGCTGTGTGATTGCGCGGGACCGGCAATTGCTGGTCACCGGCTATGTGGGGTCGCCGGTAGGCCTTCCGCATTGCGACGATGTGGGGCACTTGATGAAAAAGGTCATCCACGTCACCGACGGCAACCGCGAAACCGAACACTGCGTGCGCACCGTGCATGCCGAGCAGAACGCCATCTGCCAGGCCGCCCGCCGCGGGGTGGCGCTGGAAGGGGCAACGCTGTATTGCCGGATGACGCCCTGCCGCACCTGTGCCATGCTGATCATCAACTGCGGGATTGTCCGCGTGGTCTGCGAACGCAAATACCACGCCGGCGCGGAGAGCGAGGCGATGTTTGCCGAGGCGGGGATCAGCCTGGAATATTTCCACGAGGAACTCCAGCAGTACGAGTAGAGGCCGCCGCTAGAGGCCACCGCATACCCCATCTGCCGGGGTCCTCGCGCGCTCCCTCCTCAACGTACACCCGGTACGCCTGCGTCGGTCGCGCGCTGCGGGACCCGACATCTGGGGCATGGGGCGGCCTCTAAGGCTCGAAAGCACGTCAGCCTCTGCTCTGGCAAAAGGCCTTTGCGATGGTCCCTACCTACGAATTGATCTTACGTCAAAGCAATCCTCCCTTTCAATGGGATGGAAATAGTCCGCCTCGTTGATCAGAATCCGGGCGGAGGTCTGGAGCACCGCGGCAATTTCCACGCGCACACCGCGCGAACGCAGGTGCCGGACCAGCTCCACGTAATCGGCGTCGCCGGAGCAGATGACGATGCAGTCCACCTTGTCGGCAATCTGCGTGGCGTGGATGGTCAGCGGGATGTCGGCCGACTTGTGGCAGGGCACGACGGTGCCGTAAAAACGGTTGTGCAGACGGTCGGCCAGTTTCTCGGAGATGCTGCGGCCCTCGCGGAAATATTTGAGGCGGTTGAGGGCGCGTTCGCCGACCAGGCGGGAAACGAGCTTGTCGAAATCGATCATCAGGCCTTCCTGGCGGTAGACGCTTTGCAGCGAACGCTCAATGTTGTTGCCGTCCACGAGGATGGCGACGGACTGGGCAATGGCGACGTCTTCGCGGGCTTTGCCGTTGGTTTTGTTCGGGACGGGCATGGGGCTGAGGGAACTAGTCGCCTACCGGTGTTGCACCGATGGAGGTGTTGGAACTCGAAGGGACAGTCTTGCGCGTGCGTACAAAAAAAACGCACAGGACGAGGAGTCCACTGAAATCCAGGCGCATTGCCAGTCCAATGATAACGATGAAAAGGGGCAGCAACCACACGTACAATGGATCGAGCCTTTTTGTGAGGAAAGCGCCTATGAAAACAAGCTGTATAAGGAATACAAACAGAAAGCCCAGGGAGCAGGCAATGGGATGATCCACCAACCACAGGATAAAACCTTCTGAAAATAGATCCATCCAGGTGTGTCCAAGGGCAATAGGCCATGGTTCTTGCATGAACAGGCCGGCATGTTGCCACCGCAAAAGGTCGGACATGCTCCCAATATCAAACAAAGCACCTTGCACGATTTTGTACACAGCAGCACTAGCCATCGGAAAGGCCGCTACATAACGGAATCCATCGGCAGCAAGTTTGCCATGTTGGCCTGCTGCCCAGATGCCAAAGCCAAGTGCCAGCATGGGTCCGTATGTTCCGTGTGCAGGATATCCGAGTGCAGCATTTATGGCCAATCCGTAGGCCCACGCAAAAAGCAGTAAAACCCAAGCTACCCATGTAGTTGGCCGAAGGCTTTGCCAGGCGAGCAAGCCTCCCAGGACCCAGGTGGCCAAAAGGGCTGTTTTCGGCTGAATCAACAGACCAAACAAGCCACTGCCATGCAAAACGGCATAGGCTGGATCAATGCCGGCATAGTGACCGGCAACAAGCCGCCCCGTTTCCCTGGAATAGCTCCAGACCAACTGATGCAATAGCCCTCCTTGCAGGTACTGCCAGCATCCCCATGCGAGGACGGCAAGGCACAAAACACGATAACGCCAACGGGGTGTCCAATCGGGCGAAGGTGTTACCATGCCCTATGGTTGCCTTCATACGAACGTTGTGCCGTTCGGTATAAAACGGTGTCTACTAGGGTCACATGAAGCTCATCGTGACACCAATGTTGTGTCCAGCGGTTGAGCAAACGCGCCTCATGGACTTTTTCATTGGACTTCAAGTGTAACCCGCTTCCTGGCAACGGATTGATCCGAAGCTTCCACGCCGAAGCCCTTTCGGATCCCAACGCCTCCTCGAGCAATCGCCCCATGGTACCATTCATCCAAGCCTGAGCGGGCATGTCCCCATAGCCTTCGCCGGAGGCGCGCGCAAGCGCGAGTTCGAGGGACTCACGCGCTTTTAAGGGAGGAGAACAGTCTGCGTGCGG
>JAUIHG010000244.1 GCA_030432405.1 Bacteroidia bacterium
CGCACGGCCCGGGCTGGGCGCTGGTCGGCGACGCCGGCTACTTCAAGGATCCGGTGAGCGCCCACGGCATCACCGACGCCTTCGTGGGCGCCGAGCTGCTCGCCCAGGCCATCGGGGCGATCGTGTCGAGCACGCTCACTTCAGCCGTACAGCTGGCGCTGTTGCCGTTGAGGTCCACACCGGTCAGCGTGACGGTATTGCCGCCGCCGCCACCGGTAGCAGTACCGAGGATGCGGAGGTTGTCAAAGGCCAGTTCTTCGCTGGCCGCATCAGCGGACAGCAGGACCCGCAGCTGGACCGTGGCCGGGCTTCCGGGAATGGCAAAGCCATACTCGGTGAAGGCCGTGCTCAGACGGTCGGTACCGTTGACGTCGGCTTCGCCGTCGAAGTCGGCGTCCAGGCCGATGGGCTCGTTGAAGGCGTCGCCGTGGTTCTCATAGCTGAACCAGATGCCGTCATCCCAGCTGCCGCCACCATCGGTGGAGTACTGCACCTTGAGGTGATCAGCTGCATCATAGGCCGAGGCACCGGGGCCGTTTTCATTGCCTGCGGCAAAGAGGCCCTTCACCATCAGGCTGCTGTATCCGGCGGTGGAAACGGCGTTGAGCACCAGGCTCTGCTCGTCGTTTTCGTTGCCGCCGTTGTCGTCGGTGTCTTCCGCAGCCCAGAAGGAACTGTTGGAAGCACCGCTGTAGGCGCCGCTCACGTTGGCGATGTCGCTGCCGTCCGTGCGGTTCCAGTGGTCGCTGGTGCCGTCGTTGAAGGGCAGGGAGGCTGTGTAGCGGGTGCCGTTGCCGTCGCTTTCAAAGTCCTCGGCCAACAGTTCCACTTCGCCAGGCGAAGGCACGGTCAGGCCGGAGCAGTTGAAGGTGTAGACGTCCAACAGCAGGGTGTCGATGCCCACGGCGTCGGTGGATCCACCGTCCACGTCGGCCGCTTCCAGCGAAGCCAGGCCCGAGCCGTCGAGGTAAATCGTGACGTCCTGGCAGACCATGGTCGGGCCCACCGTATCCACCACGGTGACCGTGGCGCTGCAGGTGTCGGCATTGCCGGCGGCATCCATGACAGTCAGGATGACCGTGTTGGCGCCCTGGTTGGCCACCGTAAAGGAAGCCGGGCTGGCCATCAGGCTGTCCACGCTGCAATTGTCCGTGGAACCGCCGTCGATGTCCGCACCGCTGATGCTGGCGTTGCCGCTGGCATCCAGGTAAACGGTGATGTCCTGGCAGATGGCCACGGGCGCTTCCGCATCGTTGACCGTGATGGTGAACGAGCAGGTATCGGTATTGCCGCAGGCGTCGGTGGCCGTGGCGGTCACCGTCGTGTTGCCCACGGGGAAGCTGTCGCCGCTTGCGGCGCTGAGCACCGGCGTAAACACACGTTCCACGCGGTTGTTGTCGATGGCCAGTTCATCCACTTCCAGGAAGGTGAACCACATGTAGCGGTTGCCGCCCACTTCCGTGGCAATCAGGTCCGCCGCATTGTAGCGGGTTTCCGTCCACAGCGTGTTGCCGCCGGCATCCAGCAGGTTGAGGTCCACGGCCAGGGAACCGGAGCTGTCCCGGAAAACCCATTCGTAGGTGTACCAACCGCTGCTGGTGATGGCGTAGTGGTTCAGCGACGCGATGTCGTTGCGGCGCGTGAAGTTGGTGTTGTTCGAAGCGCCGACGAGGATTTCGCCGGAGGCGTTCGAAGCGGTGTGGAAAATGAAATCCCGCAGGTGGCTGTTGTCCTGGCGGCTCCCGGCTACGGAAAGGTCCCAACCATAGGTGTCCGCCACCACGGCGGGATCGGCCAGGTCCATGTAGACGTCCAGGTAGACCCGGAAGCCTTCGTTGAAGCTGGTCTGATAGCCGCCCAGGCGGCCGAAGGCGCCCGTGAAGCTGGTCGAGGCTGTCGCGTCGATCAGGCCGTGGGCGGCACCGTCCGAAGAGGTGATGCCACCGGTACCGGAAAGCACGCGGGTCAGCGGGGAGGTGTAATCGTTCCAGCCGGTCGGGCCGCCCGTGGCATAACCGGGATCCTCAAAGGATTCGGCATAACCCAGGTCAAAGGCCGTGGCGGGGTCGAATTCGACCACCGCGGCGCATTGGCCTGAATCGGCGTCCACCATGATGTCGGCTGGGCAGGCTACGCTCGGGCCGCCGCCATCAAGCACCGTGACGGTCATCGAACAGGTCACGCTGCCAAAGGCATCCGTGGCCGTCCAAACCACCGTGGTCGTGCCTTCGGGGTAGTAGCCGGAGGCGTCGTCGGTGCCGGTGTAGTCGTTGGTCACCGTGGCCGAATCGCAACCCAGCAGTTCGGGTTGTCCAACGCTGACGATGGCACCACAGGAATCTGCGCTGGTTTCCACCGTGAGGTTCGCCGGACAGGCGATGGCCAGGCCCGAAACGGGCGAACCCAGTTCCGGAACGGTATCCAGTACCGGACAGAATTCGATGTTGGCCGAGGCCTCACCGAGGATGTCCGGAGCGCCGCCGGGGTTGGTGGCGGTTCCGCCGAAGGCCACGGGAATCAGGCTGCTGTAGCCCGGTTCCGCGCTGGGCACCACGTCGATGACGGGGTAGATGGTACCCCACCAGTTGCCCGTGAAGTCCTTCGGATTATCGCCCGGAGCCGGCAGGGAGCCGCCCGTCTGGCGGTCCACCACACCACCGTACCAGTTGCCGGTGATCGCGTTGTTGTTGAACTGCGATCCCAGGGCCTGCTGGAGCGGGCTGTTGCTGCCCCCGGAAGCGTCCAGGAACAGGATGCCCATCGTCCAGTTGTTGGTGATGGCGTTGTCGACGACCACCGAATTGTCGGTCTGGTTGCGGAGCAACATGCCGGTGCGGTTGTTGTCGATCAGGTTGCCGGCAATGCGGTTGCCGTTGGAATTGTTGATGTCAATGCCCGTACGGTTGCCGTAGAACGAGCAATCCTCCACAATCATGTTGCCGGCGGACTGGATGCTGATGCCCGCGCTGTTCAGGCCGCTGTCCCAATCGGTGGGATTGTTGCCTTCACGGGTGATCGCAAATCCGCGCACTGTAGTGCCGGCCGCGTTCAGGTCCAGGGTGGCAAAGCCACCGCCCATGGGGCCGCTGATCGTCGAGCTGTCGGGCCCGGCACCTTGCAGGATAACCTGCGTGCCGATGACCACATCCTCCACGTAGGTGCCGGTCTGCGCGTAGATGGAGTCGCCGGGGTTGGCGGCATCCACGGCCGACTGGATCGTGAAGTAGGAAATGCTCTGGGTCACGTTGACCACGGGACCGAGGCCGTCGCAAGCGCCGGCCACCGGCTGGAAGCCGTCCGTGCCCGGTGCGTCGTCCGTGCCGTTGCTCAGGAAAGGCAGGGGATCGGCGGAGCCGGATACTGCTGCACCGACGGCAAAACCGTCGGCCGTACCGTACCAGTTGCAGCTGGCGTCCACGGCAGCACTCATGCCGGATGCGTCAATGGCCAGATCGGCAAAACCGGTCAGGCTGTTTTCGTTCGCCGACAGGCTGACGGTTCCGGACTGGTCTTCCGCACCGAGGATGGCCACGGAATCCGCCTGGATCGAGCACTGGTCCACCGTGGCCGAAACGGCCGCGTGGCTGGTGCTGAAGGGGCTGTCCCACACCTGAACACCCAGGTTGGTGGACTGGATGTCCATACCCTGGAGGGTGGCGTGTGCGCCGTCACCAGCATTGCTGGCGTAGCCTTCGTAGTTGTTGATGAATACCCCAACATCCACGTTGGCAATGCTGCCGCCGATCAGGTCAACCGGGGAGTCGTCCTTGACGTTCCAAACCATGATGCCCTGACGCTCCTGAACGGAGATGGCCGAGCCGTCAATGGTGTTTCCGGAAATGGTCGAGGCGCCCATGTTGTTGCCCAAAGAGGCCAGCAACATGCCGTTCCACGGCGAACCGAGGAGTTCCTCGTCGGCGTCCGCAAGACCGGTGATGGCATTGTTGGCCACCGTCCAGGGCGAATAGCGGTGCAGGTTGTAGAAAATGCCGCGGCGTCGGGCTTCGATGTCGTTGCCGCGGATAACCTGATAGGCCGTGTCCCCGGTGTGGGTAGCCTGGAAGTTGCCGGTCTGTACCCCGATGCGCACGTTGCGCATGGTGTTGTTGGCAATCCGGGCATACATGCTGTTGTATACCAGCACACCACCGCCCCAAAGGGCAGCAGCACCATTGGCAGCACCGGAGGTATAGGTACCCAGATCGCGGATCAGGTTGTCGGAGATGTCCGTGCCCGTCCAATCCGTATTGGCGTTGACCGGAAAGAGGAAGACTCCGAAGTACCAGGCGTTCTGGATGATGTTGTCGCGGATGGTCTGGCCTTCCGCATCGGCATACTGGTATACGCCGGCTGCGGCATGCTGATCGGCTCCGCCGAATCCGAGCCCGTTGGAGGGAAGCTCCGGATTGTCCCCATCCAGCAGGAAACCGCGGATGGACACGTTGGAAGCGGTGATGTTGAACACGCCACCCTGGCCGTCAACGGCGGGATAGACCACGGCTTCCGCCGAACGCGAACCGTTGCCGGGTACGCCGTAGTTGGGACCGCGGATGTCCAGGGCTTTGTCGACGTTGATGTCTTCGGCATAGATGCCGGCGGCTGCCACCAGGACATCGCCCGGATTGGCGGCATCAATGCCGGCCTGAATGCTGAGGTGCGTTGTGCCCTGCGTGGTATTGGTGACCGGAGCCACGCCGTCACAGGAACCGGGTGCAGGCTGGAAGCCCATTGCAGCGCCGTCGTCGGTGCCGTTGGTCAAAAAGTCCGGTACATCAATGATGGCACCGGCCTTGGTCAGGATGCGACCGTCCAGGCTATCGTTGTCGGCGATAGCGCCGGCTTCATCGTCGCCCATCCAGTTGCAGGAGGCCGTTGCCGCACCGGTGGTTCCACCGGTATTGGCTGCCCCAACAGGGACATAGTTGGCAATGGCATAGC
>JAUIHG010000245.1 GCA_030432405.1 Bacteroidia bacterium
CCAGGGCGCGTAGGCTTCCGTACCGCTGCCGGGGTATTCGGCCTTCCAGACCGTTCCGTCCCAGCGGATTTGCGCCGTGGGGATGGCCGGCGGATCGCCGTTCCAGGCGTCGTCCAGGAAGAGCATTTGCGGGTCTGCTTCCGGCAACAGCGCTTCGGGAAGCAGCAAAACCGGCGCACCGACGCAGCGCAACAGCGCCGTCCATTCCGGCGAGCCACCCAGCCCAAAGGCCCGGCGCTCCAGACCATCCGCCAGTCCCTTGAGGCCCGGCATGCGGATGCATGCCCTCCGGGCGAAGGGCATCCGGAAGTGCGCCACCAGAATGCGGCGCAGGGCCGGATCGATCACCCCGAGCTGCCGTTCCAGGGTGGGCAGGTCGGAGAACCACAGCAGGGGCTCCTGTGCGGGGCGGTTTGCGGCATCGCTACCGCCGTGGAGCGGTGCCGCACTTCGGGTGCGGGATTCGCCCGTCAGGGCGTCAAGGGCCTTTTGCGTGGCAGCCCCCGGGCGGCCATCCAGGGCCAGATCTGTGGCCAATTGCAAGACCCAGGGTTGGACGGCGCCATCGCTTTGGCGCATGTGCAGGCGCACGGGCAGGCCCCGGCGCAGGTGCAGGGCGGTGTTCCAGCGCTGGAGCAGGGGCTTGAGCACGGAGGTGGCTTCCAGTGCGCGGGCACAGCGGAAGTCACCGTTTTTACAGGCCTTTGCACCGTGCAGCCCGGTCTGGCAACAGGGCACATCGGCCTTGGCGTAGGTGCCGGCCTCACTCAGGGGGTAAAAACCCAGTTCGGGGCCCGTGCTGCAGTAGATCAGGGTGCTCGGCACGTTGACGGCCGAAGCCAGGTGGATGCCGAGGCTGTCGTTGGCAAACACGTGCCAGGCGCCGGACATCAGCGCGGCGGTGGTGTTGACGTCCGCTTCGCCGCAGGCGTTGTGCGCGTTGGGATGGGCCGTCCGCAAACCGTCGGCCATGCTGCGGTCTTCGGGACCACCTACAAGGACCACCCGCAAGGCATCGGGGATGCCCTGCAGGAGTTCCGCCCATTTTTCCGGCGGCCATCGCTTGGTGGCCCAGCGCGAACCGGGCGCCACCACCACATGCGGCTCGGTGCCCAGCCATTTGCGGGCCATCTGGCGGTGCTGGTCGGTGGGGTAAATCTCCGGCCGCCGCGGGGGCGCCGGTTTTTCATCCAGCAGCAGCCGGTTGCGCTGCACTTCGTGCAGGAATTGGCCTTCGGCCGAAGGATCCGGCCAGGGAATGCGGTGCTCCACCCAGTGCTGAAAGCTGCGCGACCAGGGGTTTTGCGCAAAACCGGCCCTGAATTCGGCCCCACTGCGCCAGGTCAGGTAACCACTGCTGGCAAAACGTTGCAGGTTGTAGACCCGGTCAAAGCGCTCCGCGCGAATGGCCTTGCCGAGGGCCAGGAGGTTGCGGATTTTTCCGCCCTGCTTTTTCCAGGCCCACACGCGGCTGACCCGGGGGTTGTGGGCAAAGAGCGGCTCGTTGCCCTGCCTCACCAGCACGTCCACGGCCGCGAGCGGATAGCGCTCGGCAATGTCGGCCAGCAAACTGGACGCCAACAGGGCATCGCCGGCATGGGCGGTCTGGATCAACAGAATACGCATGGTTGGAACAGGGAATCGCCGATGCTTGAGCCGTGCTCGGGTACGTAAAATCCGGCCACAAACTTACAATCCCAAATGGCCGGCCCCACCGGAAGGGGGAGATCGGTTGGCCGGTAAGATGCATTCGCCCGAAGGGCCGTTCAAAAAGGGTCCTACGGCCCTGGCACAATTAGGGTCCAGCGAAACTTCGCTTTGGGCGCAGAGCAGCGTATCTTGCTGATCATCGGTCCATTACGGGGATCGTCTCTCTCAAAACCACAACCTATTTGATGTCTAACATGACCCTCTTGAATCGAGTGGGCATGGTAATGGTGTTGCTTGCCCTCAGCACATCCGCCATGGCCCAACGCAACTGTTCCTCCATGGACGTATTGCAGCGTCAATTGGAGGAGGACCCCAAGCGCGCTGCCAAACTGGATGCCATTGAGGCCCATACGGCAGCCTACCTGGAAAACCTGGACCGCGGCACCATGCGTTCTGCGGTCGTAACCATTCCCTGCGTGGTACACGTGGTGTACAGCAACAGTTCGGAAAACATTTCCGACGCGCAGGTGCTTTCCCAAATCCGGATCCTCAATGAGGACTTCCGCCGTACCAATTCGGATGCGGACGGGACCTGGTCGCAGGCTGCCGATACGGAAATCGAATTCTGCCTGGCTACAGTCGACCCGAACGGCAACCCCACGACGGGCATCACCCGCACGTCTACGAGCAGCAGTTCCTTTGGTGCCAGCGACAACATGAAGTTCAACAGCTCCGGCGGCAAGGACGCCTGGCCCCGTGACGAGTACCTGAACATCTGGGTCTGCGACCTGAGCGGTGGCCTGTTGGGCTACGCACAATTTCCCGGTGGCTCCGCTTCCACCGACGGCATTGTCTGCGATTACGAAGCCTTTGGGGACATCGGAACGGCCTCTTCCCCCTTTGATCTTGGTCGGACTACCACCCACGAAGTGGGCCACTGGCTGAACCTGCGCCACATCTGGGGCGACGGCGGTTGCTCGGTGGACGATTTCGTATCCGATACACCCGTTTCCGGCGCACCCAACTACGGATGCGCACTCGGTTCTTCCGACTGCGGCTCCGTGGACATGGTCCAGAACTACATGGACTACTCCGACGACGACTGCATGAACCTCTTCACGGCTGGCCAGGGCGCCCGCATGCAGGCCGTATTGGCTCCCGGTGGCTTCCGCAACAGCCTGCTGAGCTCCGGCGCATGCGGTACCCCGCCCCAGCCCACCTGCACGGACGGCATCCAGAACGGCGACGAAACCGGCATCGACTGCGGCGGCAGCACCTGCCCGCCCTGTCCGCCCTGCACCAACGTGACGGTGAGCATCAACCTGGACGACTATCCCGGTGAAACCAGCTGGGAGATCACCAACAGCGGTGGTTCCGTGGTGGCCTCTGGCGGCACCTACGGCAGCCTGCCCGACGGTTCCAACGTGACCGAAACCGTTTGCCTGACCGACGGCTGCTACGACTTCACCATTTTCGACTCCTACGGCGACGGCATCTGCTGCAGCTTCGGCACTGGCGATTATTCGGTGAGCGTCAGCGGCACGGGTGTAGTGGCCTCCGGCGGCGCCTTTGCCTTTGACGAAACCACCAACTTCTGCATCGGTGGCGGCACCGGCGGTTGTCCCGCCCCCACGGGTCTGACCACCCTGGGCACGACGAGCAGCTCTGCTTCTTTGTCCTGGACCGCAGTGCCCGGCGCTACGCTGTATCAGGCACAGGGCCGCAAGGCCGGTACGGGCAGCTTCCGCCCCCGCGTAAGCTCCTCCACTACCCTGAACGTGAGTGGCCTGCCCTCCAACACCACGTTTGAATGGCAGGTGCGCGCGCAGTGTGCCGACGGCAGCATTTCGCCGTTCTCGGCGCTGAGCACGTTCAGCACCACCAGCCTGAAAGCCGGCCTGACGGCCGAAGTCACGCTCTACCCCAACCCGGCCAACGACATGGTCCGCGTGGAAGGCCTGCCCTCCGGCGGTGCCTGGTATACGGTCTTTGACCGCACCGGCCGCGCGGTGGCCAACGGCCAGCACGACGGCAACGGCCTGCTGGAACTGAGCACCGGCCAATGGGCCGATGGCGTATACCTGCTGGAATGGCACAGCGCCGCCCAGCAAGGCAACCAGCGTTTGGTGATTGCGCACTAAGCGCTACGCACCGCGTTGCAACGCACAACAAAAGAGCCGGTCTCCCTCTGGAGGCCGGCTCTTTGTGTTTTGGGATGGGGTATTTCGGGATGGGGTACGTGTCTTGGGATGGGTACCAAACCCTTTTTCGCCTTCCGGCGAAACGGAACATTAGGAACGGGAATAAACGGTCAGCGTGTGCAGCGGGTAGGGATCCTCCACCACATAGTAGACGTATTCACCCGGCTCCAAGGTCACTTGACCGGTCTTTGCTTTTTCCTTGCGGTAAATGGGCTGGCGCAGCAAACTGGCTTTAAGCACATCGCCGCGGCCACCGCCTTCGGTTTTGGTAGCAATGGCAAATTCGAGAAACGCTTCCACGTCGTCGTTGAGCACTTCAAAGACATAGGTGCCTGCCGGCAACTCCATCACCTCAGGCTCGATCACTTCATTGCCAATGACCAGGCGCACAACCTTGAAGTTGTCATCGGTGGCCAAATCGGATCGGCCTTCGTAGTCGGCATCCAGCGCCTCATCGGTGGAAATCCGCAGAGGCTTGTCCATGGCACCAGAGTCAACAGGCACAGCATGCACCGGTTGCGGCGCAACCGGATGGGCCATAAAAGAGAAAGAAAGCGATAGGAGAATTGGGATAAGCATAGCGTTCGGGATTGTATTCCCTTAAACAATAACGGATTATATCCCGCCTCACAACCAACCGCTCATCCTCCTGCCGGTAGGTACCGCATTCCTGCGCAATGCAGCCATATTGGGGGTTTCCGCCCTTGTCTGCCGTCAAATTGCTTAGCTGTTAAACACTGTTTCGGACAACTATAACAACACGGATCAAGGCGAACCAAGCGCTAAAACATTATACAAACTACAATACCACGGATTTAACAAGATCAATTTCCTGATAACGGGAGTCTGTGCAACTACCCTTGAAATTGAAAGCCAGTAGTAGTACTCACAGCCTCAGCACTCATGCTGCCTGACAGACGGGCTGATTTATGATTCGGTGGTATGCGCATTCCAGGGGCCTGTGGTTGCGGATTAGGTTAAAATAGGGCTTTAGCGCCTTGAATTTGGCCATCAGGCGGTCGAATCCGAGGATTTCGACACACCGCTTTAGGT
>JAUIHG010000246.1 GCA_030432405.1 Bacteroidia bacterium
TGATGTAGCTGCCGTCGGCCTTGGCATAATAGATGCCGGTGCGGTCCCAATCACGCTCGCGGGTTTTGCCCAGGTCGGTGAAGTACATGCCGCCGTGCGAGTCAAAGACGATGTCGTTCGGGCCGCGCAGCTGGTTCTCGCCGCAATGGGTGTAGAGCGTTTCCACCTTGCCGCTTTCGGTATCGTAGAGGCTGGCCGTGGGGATCACCCATTGGCGGGCGGCGGGCTGATAGCCCATGATGCTGCCGGGATTGAGCAGCAGCGTATCGCCGATGCGTTCCACATGCGCCACGTGGTCATGGCCGTACAGGCAGAGCGTATAGCCGTTGCCCTGGGCGGCCGCTTTGGCGATGGGGGGATAGTGGTTGGCAAACACGCGGCATTCGCCGAAGGCGCGGTCCATGAACTCCCCTTCCAGGTGCACGTGTTCAAAGCGCGCGGCGATCTGCGTCTGCATGGCGCGGTCGCCGTCGTTGTTGCCCCAGACCAGGTGCACCGGCACCGAGACGGCCTGGCCGATTTCGGCGATCACAAAAGGGGCGCAATAATCCCCGCAGCCGATGATGGTTTCGATCGGGGGGCCGGGCAGGGCATCGATGCGGTCCAGCAGGCGCTGGAAGTGCCGCAGCTGGTCGTGCACGTCCGAGAAAATGAGCAGGCGCATGGCCCGAATGTACGGGTCAGCGTTGAGGGCAGCGGCAGTGGAGCCAGTCCTTTGGACCTTTCGGAAGTGCTTTGGATTGCGCGCACGCGCGCGAAGGATCAGGCCTTGACGGCTGCGCCTTCGGCCAGCTTCTGCTCCCATGCCCAGGCGCTGGACATCATCGTGTCGATGTCCCGGGTGGCCTGCCAACCGAGGTGCTCGCGGGCCTTGGTGTTGTCGGCGTAGATGGCAATCACGTCACCGGGGCGGCGGGGGCCGAAGGTCACATCCAGCTTGAGGCCGGAGACCTTTTCAAAGGAGCGGATGGCCTCCAGGACGCTGACGCCCTGGCCGGAACCCAGGTTGAAGACCTCGCAGTTCTGCACATTTCGGCCTTCGGCCAGGTAGCGCAGGGCCAGGGTATGGCCGTGGGCGATGTCCATCACGTGGATGTAGTCGCGGATGCAGGACCCGTCGCGGGTGTTGTAGTCCGTGCCGTAAACGATCAGCTGGTCCTGCAGGCCCGCCCCGAAGCGGGTGATGTTGGGTACCAGGTTCTGCGGCTGCCCGAGCGGGACTTCGCCGTTCAGGCCGGATTCATGGGCACCGACGGGGTTGAAATAGCGCAACAGGATGTAGCGGTCTTGCGGACGGGCCTTGGCCACATCCTGCAGGGCCACTTCACCGATCTGCTTGGTGAAGCCGTAGGGCGATTCGGAAGGCGGCAAGGGGGTTTCCTCGGTCACGGGCATCTGGTCCACGTTGCCGTACACCGAGCAGGAGGAGGAAAACACAAAATCTCGGACGCCGAATTCGCCGCAGGCCTCCAGCACATTGTTGAGGCTGTTGAGGTTGTTGCGGTAATAGCTCAGCGGATGCTCCACCGATTCGGGCACCGATTTGAAGGCCGCAAAATGGATAACCCCATCGATATCCGGGTGGGCGCGGAAAACAGCCCGCGTGGCCTCCAGGTCGGTCAGGTCCGCCACATGGTGGGGGATGCGTTTGCCGGTTACCGCTTCAATGCGGTCCAGCGCCGAGGCGTCGGAGCGGGAATGGTTGTCCACCGAGACCACATCAAATCCGTGGTCCAGCAAATCGATAACGGTGTGGGAGCCGATGTATCCGGTCCCTCCCGTAACTAGTACCGTGTAGGCCATGCGGGCAACTTATGCGTAGGCATCCGTCACCACCCGGCGACGGAAGCGCGGGCTGGAAACAACGCGTTCCATGCCCACGCGCAGGTCTACGAGATCGCGCTGCAGGAGTTCCCGCATTTTGGCGATGTCGGGCTTGCGCCGTTTCATGTCTCCTTCGTCAAGCGGCGCCAAATGGTGGATATCGACGTTTGATCCGGTCACCTCCACGACAATTTCGGCCAGTTCGCGGATGGTGATTTCCCGGTCGTTGCCGATGTTGACCACGTCGTTGACCGCACAGTCTTCGTACAAGGTGGCCAAACAAGCGTCCACATTGTCGTCCACATAACAAAAGGTCCGCGTCTGGGTACCGTCCCCGTATACGGGTATCGGATCACCGGCCAGTGCCTTGCGGATGAAGCGGCTCATCACAAAATCGGTGCTTTGTTTGGGGCCGTAGGTGTTGAAAAAACGGAAGATGGTGTAGTCCAGGCCGTATTCCTTTTTGTAGGAACGGCAGAAGCTTTCGCCCACGTTTTTAACCACCGCGTAGGGCAGCTTGGAGTTCAGCGGCGTGGTCTGTTCGTTTTGCGGGAACTCAACCGGCTCCCCATAGACCTCCGAGGATGAGCTGTAGAACACCCGCTTGACGCCGGTGCTTTTGCAGAGGTCGAGGATGTTTTTGATGCCCTGGATGTCCTTGAGCACCATGCCCGGATTCTCCAACGTGCGCTGAACCCCGACGACCGCAGCATAGTGGAAGACAAAGTCAAAGCGGTAACTGACCATGACGGGCAGGATCTCGCTGAGTACGTTGACGTCGCACTTGATGAAATTGAAGCGGTCCGGGTGCTGGTTCGGCAGGCGGTCTTCCGTACCGGTCAGCAGGTTGTCGACCACCACAACGTAGTTGTCCGGGTCTTCGAGCAGCCTTTCGGCCAAGGCCGAGCCGATGAATCCGGCACCGCCCGTTACGAGAATCTTACGCATGTCTTGAAGGATAAAACGGGAAAAGGAAAAAGTCCAAGCGAGTAATGGGTGCGTATCAGTTGTGTTCCTCCAGCAGTTTCATGAGGTTCTGGCCATATCCGCTTTTGAGCAGCGGCCGGGCCAGTTCCTCGAGTTGTTGGTCGTTGATGAAGCCCCGGGCCCACGCCACTTCTTCGATGCAGCCAATGGTCAGGCCCTGGCGTTTTTCGATGACCTCCACGTATTGGGAAGCCTGGTTCAGGGATTCAAAGGTGCCGGTATCCAGCCAGGCGGTACCCCGGTCCAGAATGGAGACCCGCAGCTTCTCGCGCTGCAGGTATTCCTTGTTGATGTCGGTGATTTCGTATTCGCCCCTGGGCGAAGGCTTGAGGGCCTTGGCGATGCCCACCACCTCGTTATCGTAGAAATACAGGCCGGGCACAGCATAGTTGCTCTTGGGCTTGGCCGGCTTTTCCTCGATGCTGATGGCCTTTTGCTGGCGGTCGAACTCCACCACGCCATAACGCTCGGGGTCCGAAACGTGGTAGGCGTAGATGATGCCGCCATCCGGGTCCCGGTTGGCGAACAACAGGTCGGCAAGGCCGGTGCCATAGAAGATGTTGTCGCCCAGCACCAGGGCCACTTTGTCCGAACCGATGAATTCCTCCCCGATCACAAAGGCCTGGGCCAGGCCGTTCGGCTCGGGCTGTACGGCGTATTCAAAGCGGCAACCCAGCCGGCTGCCATCGCCGAGCAGGCGCTCAAACAGGGGCAGGTCGTGCGGTGTGGAGATGATCAGGATTTCCCGGATGCCCGCCCAGAGCAGGGTGGACAGCGGGTAATAGATCATCGGCTTGTTGTAGACCGGGGTCAATTGCTTGGAGATCCCCAGGGTTATGGGGTGCAATCGGGTGCCGGAGCCGCCAGCCAGGATGATGCCTTTCACGAGAGCGGAGCTTGCTGATGGATTTGGAAAGGCCCCATACGAACATACACTGACCTATGGTCCTTTCCCTTGGCCGCTAAAGTATGGCATTCGGGCAGGTCAGGTCCGAGGGGTTGTGCACGGAGTGTGGATCGTTCAGACCGCATCGGGATCGAAGGAGGCGTGGAAATAGAGCCAAATGGCTCTGGAGAGGTGGAAGAGGTAGGGCGCCAGGGCCAGCTGAACCAGGGCCACCAGGACCAGTGCTGCCTCGAAATGCACCCCCAGGCCCATGTTCAGGCTTAGAAAGAGCAGCAAACAGAACGGTGCGGCGATGGCATAGCTGATGAACAGGGCCCCGAAGTAGAAGCCGGGTTCCGGTTCATAGTCCAGACCGCAAACCGGGCACTGCTTGGGCATCTTGCCCATGCCAAACAGGTTGTAGGGGTTGTGCAAAAACATGGGACCCTTGTAGCAGCGCGGGCACCGGGTGGCCATCAGGTGGCCCATGCGTTGCAGCCCCCCCGGACGCTTGGTGGAGGCTCCAAGGGCTTGGGTAGCGTCCGGTTCCGGAGCTGGATCAGGGCCTGTGTGTTGGTGGGGCATGCGGGGAACGGGCGTGGGCCGGAATGGCATCCTGCGTACGGTTGGCGTACACTGGGCCAACGGGCGGCAAAGTTCGAGGAATACCGGATAGGGTCCACGGTATTGCTGCGCTTTTTGGGCCTTGTTGGTGGAATTGCCGCCTTTGGGCCTGAGCGGCGGCTTGTGGACAGATTCCCGCCGGCACCCGAACTTTCCATGCGTCCAACGGGTTGGACGTTCGGATCTACTGAGGCCATGCATACCGTCATCCTTGGAAACGGCGTGGCAGGCATTGCCTGCGCGCGGCATTTGCGCAAACGCAGCGATGCCCGCATCACCGTGGTCAGCGGGGAGACGGAACACTTTTTTTCGCGCACCGCCCTGATGTACATCTACATGGGGCACATGCGCTACGCGGATACCAAGCCCTATGAGGACTGGTTTTGGGCCAAAAACCGGATCGAACTGGTCCAGGCCTGGGTGGAGCGCGTGGATGTGGCCGCCAAGGCGCTGGTCACCGCCGACGGCCGGCGCATCGGTTACGACAACCTGGTGCTGGCCACGGGTTCCAAACCCAACCGATTTGGCTGGCCAGGCCAGGACCTCCCGGGCGTACAGGGCCTGTACAG